>CALWJX010000104.1 GCA_944381085.1 uncultured Clostridia bacterium | reverse complement strand
CAATACGAGTACAGATTCTTATCAGTCAGCGACATCGGCGTATTCAGCAATATGTTCGTACTGTCGGCGCTTATGAACCTTCCCGTCGCGGGATCATAATATCTGCTTCCGCAATAGTAAAAGCCTGTCTCGCTGTCCTGATAGTATCCGCGGTATCTGAACGGATTCGCGTAGAACAATTCCTCATATTTTTCATTGTCCACCCACGCGCCGTCAATCCGGTTCCCCCACGCGTCATAATCATACCAGACCACCTGAGTTCCGTCTTCACGGAATATTCCGATCACATCGCCCTGAAGATTTTTTTCAAACAGATACACGTCAAACACATCTTTGCCGTAACTGTCCTCACGGTATTTCAAACCGATCGGCGCCCCGTTCTCGTCATACATATACAAAAACAGTTTGCCGTCATATTCCTCAGACAGTATCAGCGACCCGTCAAGCAGATATCTGTGCTCGATACCTCCTGCTGTCTTACCTGTTCTTATGCCGCTGTCATTGTAGGTATATGAGGTCGTCTGTCCGCCGTTCACCACCGACATCAGATTGCCGCCGGTCCATGTCATCGTCATCCGGCTTCCGTTGTAATAGCTTGTCGGATTACCCACCGAATCATAGCTTATTGTCTGACCCCGATATGATGTAAGCTGATCTCCCCAGTTGCTGTTGCCGTAGGTATAATTGTACGTAGAGTACAGCGTGGTTGACGGAGTGCCCGAACCCTCGCTGTATCCGTAGATCTTCTTTGACAGTATATTCCCGTTGTTGTCATACGTGTAGATATATGTCCTGTCGGAAGCCTGATTGTTCTCCCTCGTCAGCCTTCCCAACGTATCATATATGTACTCACGCAATATATTGCCCTGAGCATCGGTTATCTTGGTGATGTTGGCATTCGCGTTATCATATGTGTAATTATACACCTTCTGCGCGCCTGATCCCATCTTTGAAGTATACTTCGAGATTACGACAGAACCTCTTGTTCCGTTTGTCTTATACTCATACGTAATATTGTTTACAAGAGATCCCATCGATATTGACTTGGAATCTACGCGGTTGTGTCCGTCATAGTTCGGCACTATCCTGTAAACAGTACCGTCCGAGTCAATTTCATACTTATTCAAGGAACCGTTCTCATTGTATGTATACAAAAGCGAGCTTGAAGAGTTATAATAGCTGTTGGAATTATATACATAATCCTGATCATAGAACACCATGCTCAGTCTCGATTGCTCATCATAAGTATACCACGCGGACGACAGATTTTCAAGAGTGATTTTGTCATATTCAATGAAATTAGTCATTTTGCCCGCGCTGTCATACTTATAGAGAGTCACTCTGCCGAGATAATTGTCAGTAACCATGCTCAGATTGCCGTTTGAATCATATTCATAGTCATACGTCATTTGACTGCTGCCTTTAGAATATGTCAGCTTTTCCACTCTGCCCTGCTTGTCATAGTTATATGTGACGGTTGTGCCGTCAGAGTAACTGACCTTATTGACTTTACCGTTATAGCTGTTATATGTCTGTGTGGCTATAGTCGTATTTCCGACAGAGGCGGATACAGTATTACCGAAAACATTGTATGTAAAGCTGTACTCGGTACCGTCCGTCGTTATGGATTCAAGAAGATTCTGGTCGTTATACGTATACTCTACAAACGCGGAATTGTTTATCTTGTCCCAATATGTGGAGTAATACGCCGCGGGCTGAACAAATGTCAGATTTCCCATTGAATCATACGTATAACAGGTTCCTCTTCCACCCGGCTGTATGTTGGCAAGCAGTCTTCCGTTATTCGTGTCGTAAAAATATCTTGTTGTTTTTCCCAGTGAGTCAATTGTCGTGTTTATCGAACCGAATATCTTGCTTCCCGATGATACATTGTACGTAGTGGTCGTTATGAACGATTCGCTTTCCCCCGCGGCGGTTACCGTACTCTTTGTGAGCAGTCCGTAGGTATTATATTCATATGATGAGCTCATCTCAAGAGTCTGTGTTCCGAGGGCGGAGATCATATCGTCATAATCGGCAAGATACTGAAGTATTCCGCTATATGTATAATATTTCTCTGTCAGAAGCCTGTGATAGCTGTCATACGTATAGACCGTTCTGCCGTTATTTGTTATTTTTTCTTTCAGGTCGCCGTCGCTTTCGTATGAATAGAACACCACGTCGTTTCCGACAATGGACAGCTTGGTCTTGCCGTCATCGTAATAATCGTACATGGAAGTAACGCCTTCAGATTCATACGTGACGGAAATATCATCGAAATAAGCATATCCGTCGTTACCCGAATAATCACAGCTTACCTTTATTTCCTTTACAAAACTGTTTGCGGGAATTATGAAAGTGCCGCTTACATACTGCCATTGTATTGTATCCTTGCAGAAGTTATAATACTGCGTCGCCGTTTCACTTTGATTTGCGTTTATATAATATGTTACGTCAAGCCGCAGCGCAAACTTACTGTCCGGTCCGTCCATTACTGAGTTTGTCTTACCAAATCCGGATATGTTAAGCACTTGCGGATATGAGCTGCCCCCTTCGCCGTTTGCATACTCTGCAAGTGTTGAGTCTAACGCTTTGTATACGGTTTGCTCAGCGACGATTTTTTGTCCCAGCTCTCCGCTCAAACGAAGCGTTTCTCCGAACACTTCAAAAAATTTTGTAAATGTAAGTGAAGCGTCATCACCGGAATCGCTGCTCAATTTCCAGAAAAACGACGGAGTATACCTTGTATTACCGTTCGCGTATACCGACGTCTCTTCAAAATCACTGTTTTGCACCATATTGTACATATTGGCTCCGGATGATTTTGAGAGCATTACATTATCCACCTGAACTGCAGTATTGCTCTCTGTAGATGAACCTCCGGAAACAGAAATTTTTATTTCGAAGATCTCTCCGGAATCGGCAATATCCTCGGCTGTGAATGTAAAGAAATCAAATGCCGTCTGTCCTGAAGCATAATACCGGTTATACGGAATTGTTTTTTCAAAAACTCTGGTAGAATCACTGAGAGAACGCGCCGTCATTTTCATTGTCAGGTCATCAGACGCATAAGTATTTATATCAAACGACAGTGTATAGTCCCCGGGCTTCAGGTAAACATACTGGTATATTGAGCTTGTTGAATTAGCCGATACGGTAAGTTCCGCCTCGTTATTTCCAAATCCCTGAGGACTTGTCTGCGTAACGTCAACATTACCGCTTGTAAACCAATAAGTCGGGGATAAATCGGACGTTTCAAAAGAACCGTTCAGAATATAGTTCGCGGAAGTTTTTCCCGCCGCCGAAGAAACTTTTATGTTGTTGTTGGCATAAACGTTGTCTTTTTCGTATTCTCCGGATGTGACGGAATATATTTCGCTTCTTGTAATGTCTGTAGAGTACGTGGTTATAACACGCCCCGCGGCGTCAAATACATAACGCGTATAAATATCATCGGTATTTCCGTAAATATCATCTGACCCGCTGTCTCTCAGCTCGGTATAACCGTTATAATACTGTATCGTTATTTTCTGACCTTCGCTTACGCCGTATGCATATTCCTGAACTGCAGTGACCTTGCCCGATGTATACGTATATCTTACTTCGTATTCGGCGAGCTCATCTTTGACTTTTGTCAGATATCCGTTTGAATCATATGTATAAGATACGGTAGCGTCAACCGTAATATTGGTAGTCGTAGAATTGTTATAATAATTCAGCCAGTTTGAAGAGGTCACGCTTGAATTTCCGTGAGCGTATATTATCTGTCTTAAGTACCGGCTGCCGGTATTCGATATTGCCCCTGTCGGCGTTTGAGAATATTTGAATATAATAGCCTGCTTGGTAGTTTGATTCCAGATTATATACGGGTTATAATTGGAATCATACGATATTGTCAGAAAGCTGATAGAAGAACTGCCGTTGGGTTTGACAGATACGGAGGTGGGACGGGGACCGTTATCAAATCCGAATACAACCTGATTTCCGTTCTTATCGGTAATACTGCTCATATACCAGCCTTCGTATACCTGACTGCTTGGCACACCGGACAGTTTTGTAAAGTTTCTCTTGGTTCCGGACGAATCGGTTATGACGGCGCTCGTACTTGTGACGTCCAATGTGAGTTGAAGTCCGTCTTCGTCCTTATACTTACCTGAGCTTCCTTCAACCGGCATAAAATAATGTTCCGTAGCATCGCCGTCAGCCCAGATATAAAAGTATTTCAAACTGCCTGTTTTGTCATAAAAGGATTTTTTAATAAGGGTCTCCTGAATACTTATTTTAAATCCGTTGGGCATCGCGCAGCCCCAGTATGAAATCTGTACATTGGGATATTCATACTTCGTGCCCGCAAGAGCAGAATTATAAACAATCTCGGGCGTGTATGCCATCAGACTGTCTGTTGTTGACAGAAGCGGCTTTCTGAACACAAGGTTTCCGTTGGCAAGGTTAACCGAGCCGCTTCCGGCGTTGCCCGCGCTCTGACTTGCAAAAGTCCAATACGGCTCTGTTCCTTTCATATCCTTGTAGTTTATCATAAGTATAGGTCTGTTGGCTGCCGTTGTGTGTTCGGAAGTTGCAAAAGACGATGTACCTGTCGAAGATGTGCCGTCGACAATTCTGAAACCTATACCATGATTTGCTGTACCGTTATACCAAAACTTAGCTACCCTTGTTATATCCCATGTAAATCTGTCATCTGCATCCGCGTTTTCTGATTTTACACAAACATAATCCATTACTAATGATGAAAACGTACCCTGATCGTTATTGACAGTTTTATTCCATGTCAAAGTAGAATCCCATTCATCAACAATCTGATACACTCCTACATAGTTGTTACCCATCCGAGCAGCTTTTAATGAAATAGTGGCATTTATTACATATGCAGATTCCGGCAAAGCAGGCAAAGATGTAGTTTTCCAATAACTTCGCCATGTTGAAGATACCACCATTGAGATATCTGAAGGAGAACTTCTGTCAGGACTGGAAGATGAAATATCCAAATCTACAACTGATGACCTCGGCACATTCACAGCCGGGTCAACAGTCACGGGAAAAGCGCGCCCGGAAGCGTTCATCCAATCTGCGTCCGCCGTGACCGTAAGCTTGTATTCATTACCGCCGGTCTTGGTCAGCGTATAAAAGGCGTCCGAGCTGTCGGCGTAAGACATATTCGCGTCGTATACAACCGGCGCGGGTATTACGTATACCGTTTCCTCACTGTCAGGGTCATATATACTTACGGAACCGTCCTCGTTCAGCTCAGCCTCGAGGTTGTTAAGTTTAACGGTAAATGTGTAGCTGTAGCTGTCTTTCCGTTCTTTGACGATTATGTTCTCTTTAACATTTAACGACTCTACCACATACTCAAGGTCAACGCCGTCGAGTATATCTTCGTACATTATTCTTGACGACAGATTGTCCAGCGTCATCAGCTTCTGAAGCTTGGTCGCGTTCCCGTCATACTCGGTCTCCGTATTCGTCACCTGTCCGGCGGTCTTCTTTATAGCTCCGTCAAGCGACATCGTAATTTTTCTGTTTCCGTCATGCAGGGTGAATAAAGTCTCGTTTCCGGTTATCTTCT
>CALWJX010000103.1:0-2500 GCA_944381085.1 uncultured Clostridia bacterium | reverse complement strand
CTCGCTTCGGCTTCTTCTCTTACACAACGCTCCCCTACCCAGTCCTTTGACTGCCTAAGCTTCGGTTATACACTTAGCCCCGTTAAATCTTCGGCGCAACATCACTCGACTAGTGAGCTATTACGCACTCTTTTAATGAGTGGCTGCTTCTAAGCCAACATCCTAGTTGTCTTAGCATTGTCACATCCTTCTCCACTTAGTGTATATTTGGGACCTTAGCTGTAGATCTGGGCTGTTTCCCTTTTGACCGCGAGACTTATCTCACGCGGTCTGACTCCTGAACTCTTTTATCCGGCATTCTTAGTTTGTTAAGTGTTGGTAATCTCTCGACCCCTCTACTATACAGTGCTTTACCTCCGGTAAAAATATTCAAGGCTAGCCCTAAAGCTATTTCGGGGAGAACCAGCTATATCCGGGTTCGATTGGAATTTCTCCGCTATCCACAAGTCATCCGCCAACTTTTCAACGGGGGTCGGTTCGGTCCTCCATTGAGTTTTACCTCAACTTCAACCTGCTCATGGATAGGTCACCCGGTTTCGGGTCTATATCATGCAACTGCCGTGCTTTTCACACTCGGTTTCCCTGCGGCTCCGCTACTTAATAGCTTAACCTCGCTGCATAATATAACTCGCCGGACCGTTCTACAAAAAGTACCACATCGAGCTTTAACGCTCTCTGTGTGCTTGTAAACATAAGGTTTCAGGTTCTCTTTCACTCCCCTCCCGGGGTTCTTTTCACCTTTCCTTCACAGTACTTCTCCTCTATCGGTCATCAGGTAGTATTTAGGCTTGGAGGGTGGTCCCCCCGTCTTCTCACCGGATTCCTCGTGTCCGCTGATACTTTGGATACCGCTTCGCTTCTTTCGCGTTTCGCCTACGAGACTTTCACTCCCTTCGGTCACCTTTTCCAAAAATGTTCGGCTACGCTCTTTCTTGCTCTGTCGCGGTCCTTACCCCGTTCGCATTTCTGCTACGGTTTAGCCTCCTCCGCTTTCGCTCGCCACTACTCGCGGAATCTCTTTTGATTTCTTTTCCTCCCGGTACTTAGATGTTTCAGTTCCCGGGGTTCCCCTCATTAACCTATGGATTCAGTTAATGATACGCCTGTGCGTGTGTTCCCACATTCGGACATCCGCGGATATTTCGCTTATTTGCAGCTCCCCGCGGCTTTTCGCAGCTTGTCACGTCCTTCTTCGGCTCCTGATGCCAAGGCATTCACCTTATGCTCTTTTTCGCTTGAACTTATTGTTCTCCTGCTTTTCTTGAATTGCCTGAGTTTCTTTCTTAAACAAATTTTCGCAGCAATCGGCTTTTTAATTCCCTATTGCTTTTTCCACCTCTCGGTGAAATTGTATTCATTCTCTCGAATGTTTACCCTTTTGGAAAGACTAAATCAATCTCTTAATTTTGTCCTCTTTTATCTGTTCGTTTCTACTCAATCCAATTTCTCTTTGAATCTTTTTCCTTATTCTTTTGTCAAGGTTCTCGCCGCTTTTGCGGCTTGGTCGGTCTGGATGGACTCGAACCATCGACCTCGCGCTTATCAGGCGCGCGCTCTAACCACCTGAGCTACAGACCGTTTTACTCATTCATGGCTATTCGGTTTGAGTCTTCTTTTGCCAAACTTTCCTTCGGCAATGGTGGAGATGAAGGGAATCTGAACCTTCAATTCTTCTCGGCAATTTCTTGCCTCGTCGAATTTTAAGCTTTTGATTTGACCATGCATCTTCGTTTATTGTCAAACACAAGCCGCCCCGCGGCTTTCCTTTGACAATGGTGGAGATGAAGGGAATCGAACCCTTGACCCCCTGCTTGCAGGGCAGGTGCTCTCCCAGCTGAGCTACACCCCCGTCTTTCTTCGGGTCTTTTCTCTTTATCTTCTCAGAATTCTTTTCGAACCCTGACAATTGAACAGCAATTAAGTTTTCCTCTGCCTCAAGCGCTACACGTCCTGTCCCTTTTTATTCGTTTTTCTCTACTTCAATACGAGTACACCGCATACCTCTGTATGCCTGCACTCCTGTTCTCCATAGAAAGGAGGTGATCCAGCCGCACCTTCCGATACGGCTACCTTGTTACGACTTAACCCCAATCATTGAACCCACCTTGGGCAGCTACCCCCTTGCGGTTAGTATACTGACTTTGGGTGTTTCCAACTTTCATGGTTTGACGGGCGGTGTGTACAAAGCCCGGGAACGTATTCACCGCGGTATGCTGACCCGCGATTACTAGCAATTCCAACTTCGTGCAGGCGGGTTGCAGCCTGCAGTCCGAACTGAGACGATTTTTATGGGGTTTGCTCCACCTCGCGGTATCGCTTCCCTTTGTTCTCGCCATTGTAGTACGTGTGTAGCCCAGAACGTAAGGGGCATGATGATTTGACGTCATCCCCACCTTCCTCCGTTTTGTCAACGGCAGTCCGGCCAGAGTGCTCTTGCGTAGCAACTAACCGTAAGGGTTGCGCTCGTTGCGGGACTTAACCCAACATCTCACGACACGAG
>CALWJX010000102.1 GCA_944381085.1 uncultured Clostridia bacterium | reverse complement strand
TTTTTCTCTCATTTAACATATTTGCATAGCAAAAGGCTGAGCCTCAGCTTAATTTAAAGCTTTTGACTCAGCCCCTTCTTTCAGCGACCGCATTGAATTTAAAGCGCATGGTGAAGTTGCTCACAGGGCATCCACAACTGCGAAAAGTACGGCTTTTTACAGGCAGATACGTTCAAAATGCGTGTCTGCTTTTGATTTCTATGCGTTTGTCAACAGCGCCACGATGTCCACGTGGTAAAAGGATGCCCCGCGTGAGGCGGGGCGAGGATTATTCAAAACACTCTGCGTAATTAGAATCTGCTTTTATATATTCCTTAAATTCTTCGGGAAGAACTTCTATCCATCCCTTCCAAAAAGTTGAGGGTACTGACGGGAAATTCGCACTTGGGAATGTTACCTTTGATACAAGCGGTGATGTGTATTGATATTCACCTGTGCATCGGATGGAGTCATAAAGCTTTTTATGCTCAAATCCTTTTTTGAAGTATTCAAACGCTTGGTCTGTGTTTTTATTAAATCGAGCTTCATATACTGCCGCGTGCAGATAAAGTTCTCTAAGATGAGAGTGAGCAACACCACATCTTCCGTCGCTGAAAATAGATTCATATAAGTGCGAAAGATCTAAAAACACTTTAACTCCCTCGGATTTTGTGAATAGCGAAATTTTGGTACATACGGAGTTACAAAGAACGTTTTTTAATTCTGTCAAAAGAGAAATAATGGCTTCACCTTGATATTTGTCACGTTCTTCAGCCTCGGTCGCTTTTGGCATAAGCGTTTCGCGGCAAGCAATAATTGAGTTTTGCTTTGTTGCTATTGCCTTTGCCTTGTCTGTATATCCCATTTTAGCATAGACAATTACCAACATCATAGTAATAATGTCACGGTCTTCGGGAGAAATATCCATCGTTAAGACTTTCTCGAAAACGCGAACTTCTTCTTGCCAATAAATGTTTCCCGAATTATATTCCGTGTCCTCATGAGCATAGTCGGAATCATTTGTGGTATAGCTTCTCGCCCCGTATTTTTTCCATCCATGCAAACTCAATGCATATCCAAGTTTGATTAACACTTGTGGTTCTGATGGAAATTCTTCAGCTGCCGCACGGAGCAATTCAACACATTCCGTCATATCGCCCAGACCGTTAATTGCCGTTTCGGCTTTATCCAATATGGATCTCAATTTTTCTTGTCTGTCTTTGCTATATCCAAATAGTTCATCAATGCTGATGTTGAAATAATTAGCAATGGCAGGTATCAGCTCCATGTCGGGATAACCGCCGTTTGCCTCCCAGCGCGAAATTGCCTGAGGGCTGACTCCAAGAGCATTGGCCAAATCCTCTTGTTTTCTGCCATCGCGCTGTCGCAGTTGCTTTATCTTTTCACCTATCTTAATATTCATACTCTGACCTCCAGTTATTGATATCACCGGTGTGATTATATTTTATCATATAATGGTGCAATAGTCAATTATCAATTCATTGTTTATCAATCAAGTATCGCTTGTTTGTATTGAATACATAAACTTAAACAAAGGAGGCGATCCAATGGACACCAGTTAAGAGAAGTGGCGACGATGTCCGATACTTTAACGAGCATAGCAAGTGTTATAACGCTTGCTGAGCCAATCCGAGAGATTGGCTTTTTTCTTTAGGGACATATCCCTAATACCCACAATTTAGAAAGGACAAACAAAATGAGCAAAACAGAAAAGATGACCGAGCGCGTCACGGTCAAAATGGACGCGAATCTGAAAGCCAAGCTTCAGCGCGAAGCCGAGCGGTGCGGCGGAGATATGTCGGCGTATATCCGATCACTCATTGAGAACCGTCTTTCGCAGGCGGCGGGAACTTGCTACAACTGCATCGGTCGGCTTGAAAAGGCGTTGGATGCAGAGGATGTTGGCTATGAGCTTCACGCCTTTATCCGTTCCAAGTACAAGACGAAGGAGGGTGAGAGCTGATGGCAACGACCTCGCTATGGGCGGTGAGAGGGACGATCCGCGACGTGGTGGCTTACGTCAAAGACCCAAACAAGACCGCCAATCCCGATTATGATCTCAAAAACGTGCTGACCTATGCGGCCGATAACGACAAGACCGAAAAGCAGTATTACGTTACAGGGCTGAACTGTTCGCCCTATTTCGCCTTTGAGCGAATGACGGCAACCAAGGAGCGATACGGCAAGCGCGGCGGCATCGTCGGATACCACGGGTATCAGAGCTTCAAGCCGGGAGAGCTAACACCCGAGGAGTGTCACAAGATCGGTGTACTGACGGCCAAGAGAATGTGGGGTGACCGCTTTGAGGTCATCGTATCAACTCACGTCAAAGGCTCGTCGGCTCTGCACAACCATTTTGTCATCAACAGCGTGTCCTTCAAGGATGACAAGAAATACCGTTGGCAGAAAGGCAGTTATAGGCAGTTGCGCCGAGTTTCAGACGAGCTTTGCCGTCAGCATCAATTATCTATCATCGAAAATCCAATGCCGAAGAAAGTGCCAAGGCAGATATGGATCGCGGAAAAGCAAGGCAAGGTTACCCACGCATCGATTTTGCGCCACGACATCGACCGTGCTATACGGAGCAATATCAGCTACAAGTATTTCTTGCAAGCCTTGGAATACCTCGGATACGTTGTGGTACGAGACAGCAAATATAAGCACCTCTCGGTCATCACCGAGGGTTGGAGCAAACCCGTACGCATTGACAGCTTAGGCGCGAACTACACCCTTGAAGCTATCGAGAGACGAATCCGAGACAATCTCCACAAGGAGCCCGTGCCGCATATCCGTAAACCGCAAAGGCTTGTAGCTTGCGATCTTGAAAAGCAGATGAAGGCACTGGAACGGTATTCCACGATTGAGATACTGTTTATGATCTTCTTTGAGCTGATGGGGATTCCGTATGATGATCCGTTCACCAAAGAACAAAGAATGCCGCCGAAATATGAGATTGCATCACCCTATTTCGCGCAGGAGGCGATCAAAAATGATCGTTATTGCCGTGAGATCCGACTTATGAGCTGGTATGATCTTCACACCACAGAGGATGTCACCGCGTTCCGTGACGAACGAAAAGCCGAGCTTCAAAACTTGGAGCGCGAGAGAAAGGCGGTTGACAATCGCAGACGTCGCCTTACCGATCCCGACGAGAAACAGAAAAACAGCGCCGAGCGAAGCGCGATCACAAAGAAAATGACGAACGTCCGCAGGGAGATGAACCTTGCGGACGATATTTTATCCGATTCGATAAGACTTGCTAAGGTAATTGCCGCCGAAAAGGCTTGCGAGGAGCGTCTTGTGCCGGATAGAACCAAACAAAAACACAAAGAACTGGAGAGATAACATGTATAAGAAATTAAAAGAACAAATCACCGAAACCACGCAGTATTATCTGCTGCGCAACGTACACCCGAGGACTGAACAGCCCTTCCAAGTCCGTGACGATGAAGAAATGCAGGAGCTTGTAGAAAGCATACGAATGAACGGAGTCCTCAATCCGCTTATCGTAACACCAAGGCGCGGAGGCTATGAGATCGTTTCGGGACACCGCCGCTATGCCGCTTGCCAGAAGCTTGGCGTGGAGACTATTCCCGTTATTGTACGCGATCTTGACCCCGATGAAGCAACCCTTTGTATGATCGATTCCAATTTGCACCGCGAGCATTTATTGCCCTCGGAGAAAGCCTACGCTTACAAAGCGAAGATGGAGGTGCTGAACCGCAAGGGGCAGCGATATGGTCAAACCTCGTCGCAACCTGCGACAAAGTGGGATGCCGCAACCGAGATTGGTAAAGCCACAAACGAGAGCCGTGACCAAGTATTTCGCTATATTCGCTTGACCAATCTCATAAAGCCGCTGATGGATATTGTGGATAGCGGACGAATTGCATTTACCCCCTCCGTGGAGCTTTCCTATTTGCCGCATGATTTGCAGGACAAGGTCGTGGAGATCTTTGAGAGAGATGAAGCCACGCCGTCCTACGCGCAGACGGTGAGATTCAGAAGACTTCACAGCGAGGGCAAGCTGACAGCAGATGTCATTGAGGATATCATGGCAAAGCCGAAAGCCAATCAGAAAGAGACGGTCAAATTCAGCTACGAGAGGATCGCCCGTTTCTTTCCTCCAAATTATAGTACTAAACAGATGGAAGACGCAATTGTGCGGATGCTTGAAGAACAACACAGACGAGAGGTATCTCGCCGCCGCGACGATGCAGAAAGGGGATGAGTTATTGGGTAAGATAAGTAAATGGAAATGGTTTTTGTGTATGGCGCGGTTTTGCCTTGATAACAAGGTAGGCGGATACCGCTGTCGCTCACAAGTCCCCGAGCACGAGATATTGAAGATCGTGCGTATGTACGAGCCGATTATCACCGAGTTCTTTGAGAACGAGGAAGAAATGGCGAAGTTTCAGAAGTGGCGTGAGGAATATGAGGAAAAAGAGCGGTTGGAAAAGGAGGAGAAGGCAAAGAAGAAAGTGGGAGCGGCATAATTTAGTATGATTGAGAAAGGGGCTGAGTCATTAACTTAGCTGAAAAAAGAAAAAAAGCGGATGCTTTTTACCGAAAGGTATTGAGTATCCGC
>CALWJX010000101.1 GCA_944381085.1 uncultured Clostridia bacterium | reverse complement strand
CCCGAGACCGGCAGATTCATCAACGCCGACACCACGGATGTTCTTGAGGACGCGAAGTATGACATCAACGGACTGAATCTTTACGCCTACTGCGACAATAACCCTGTTGCGGGCAGAGACGACGAGGGAGATTTGTCCTTCTGGAAGAAGCTTGCCGCAGCGGTAGCCGTAGTGGCGGTTGTGGCGGTTGTTGCGGCAGCTACCGCGGCAACGGGTGGTGCGCTGTGTGCCGCGGCAACAGTGGTTGCGGGAGCGGCAAAAGGCGCATTGGTCGGAGCAGTTGTCGGAGCTGCCACAGGAGCTGTAACCGGCGGTGTACAGGGTGCTGTTGAAGGGTACAAAGAAACCGGAACACTGGAAGGCACTCTCCGCGGAATGGGTAAAGGCGCTGCAAAGGGTGCTCTTGAAGGTGCAAAAGACGGACTCATTTCCGGCATGGTGATGGGCGGTATCAGTTCCGGAATCAGTGCAATGAGCGGCAATCCCTCATTCTGTTTTGTCGCGGGCACTACCGTACTGACCACTCTTGGCAAAAAAGCGATTGAAACTGTTCAGGTTGGCGATACTGTTCCCTGCGTTGACCATATCACGGGGGAAGTGGCTGAAAAGAAGGTCATTACAACCACCGTCAATAAGGTAAATCGCCTGACCGAGCTTGACATCGACGGTGAGGTCATTCAGTGCACCGAAACACATCCATTCCAAGTCAAGGGTAAAGGATGGGTTGATGCTTGTGATTTGCAACCCGGTGACGTTGTCTACACCAAGGACTGGAATACTGCCACTGTAAACAGCGTCAATCTGATTGAACTTGAGGAAAAAGTTGAAGTATTCAACTTTGAGGTTGAGGATTGTCATACTTACTTTATTGGCGATACCCTTGTTTTGGTGCATAATAACTGTCGCTCAACAAACAAACTAAAACCCGATTCCAACGCACAAGGTGCTCATTCAACATTTAAACGTGGACCAAATGGTAACGTAGAACACTATGCAACATATAAACCTAATCCTAAAAATCCTACTGGATTTGATGAAGTTTTGAGATATGACGGTGTTGGTAAATCTCACGGAGGTGTACCTACCCCACATATTCATGAACATAATCTTGTAAGACCAGCTAATCCATGGGAAATTCCTAAAATGGGAGGATAAATTATGAACGTATTAGAAGAACTACAACACTGGTATCAATTGCACTGTGACAATGATTGGGAACATTCATATGGTATATCAATAGAAACACTCGATAATCCAGGTTGGAAAATATCTGTAGATTTAACTGATACTTTACTTGAAAATGTTGAATTTCAGTCTATTCAGATTGGAAATCCAGAAAGTAAAACTGAATCTTGGATGTTTTGTCGCAAAGACAAATCATGCTTCATTGGTATGGGCGGATGTTACGACCTCGAAAATATAATATCAATTTTTTTAAAATGGTCAAAACGCAATACCAATACAAGTAGTTGGGACCATGTTGTGAGTAATTTAATTAAAGCCTGCAACTCTTGTAATAATATAGAAGAAATGCGGCAAATATATAATGAAATTGATTCTATTCCGAATGAACATGAGCAAAAGAAAAAACTGTTAAATATTTTTAATAGCAAATGGAATGAGATAATGAAAAACTTATAATATTTCATAGCATTAAAAATTCCTCCGCACCTGAAAGAATTTGCAAAAATTCCGACAAGTGCGGAGTTTTTTTATTGACATAAAATAACTAATATGGTATAATCAAATAAACAAATAGCTTAACCTCTATTTTTATTGAAACAACAACCCTGTGGCGGGCAGGGACGACGAGGGAGATCTGTCCTTCTGGAAGAAGCTTGTAAAGGCAGTAGCGGTGGTTGTGGTCGTAGCGGCAGTAGCCGCAACAGTGGCGGCGGCGACCGCGGCAACAGTGGTTGCAGGCGCTGCAAAAGGCGCATTGGTCGGAGCAGTTGTCGGAGCTGCCACAGGAGCTGTAACCGGTGCTGTGACAGGCGCTGTTGAAGGCTACCAAGAAACCGGAACACTGGAAGGCACACTCCGCGGAATGGGTAAAGGCGCCGCAAAGGGCGCTCTTGAAGGTGCCAAAGACGGGCTCATTTCCGGCATGGTTATGGGCGGTATCTCAACCGGTGTTACCACCATTGCAAACGGACACGGCACTTTCTGCTTTGTTGCCGGAACGACTGTTTTAACAACGCTTGGAAAGAAAGCGATTGAGACTGTTCAGGTCGGAGACATGGTTCCCTGCGTTGACCATATTACAGGCGAGATTGCAGAAAAAAAGGTAATTATAACCACCGTCAATAAGGTAAATCGCCTTACTGAGCTTGACATTGATGGTGAGGTCATTCAGTGTACCGAAACACATCCGTTCCAAGTGAAAGGTAAGGGCTGGGTCGATGCTTGCGAGCTACACCCTGGAGACATTGTTTACACCAAAGATTGGAACACTGCTACTGTAAACAGCGTCAATCTGATTGAACTCGATGAACCTGTAGAAGTATTTAACTTTGAGGTTGAGGATTTCCATACCTATTTTGTCGGCGACGGCTTTGTTTTGGTGCATAATGCTCTTTGCAATGACTTAGGAAAGGCGGGAGAAAAAGCAGCGGGAATTGAAAAAAATACAACATCCATTCCAATGAAAAGCGGAAACAGAATTCCAGATGGATACGTTCCCAATATGTGGATACAGGAAGTTAAAAATGTAAAGACTCAAAGTTTAACTTCGCAGTTAAGAGATTATTTTACTTATGCGTCACAAGAAGGAATCAAAATGGAGCTGTTCGTTCGGCAAACAACACATATTACTAAGCCCCTTCAAGTCGCAATAAAAAATTATAGTGTAATTCTTAGATATTTACCTTGGTAAAGGAGTTATTATGGAGAAAAACAATTTTAACAAAGACAATTTTAACAAAGCTGAATTTTTATACAATATTGCAGTATCACATGAAACTCCCATGGAAAACCCAGATGATGTTACACTATCAATTCAGATGATGCTAAAAGAAATTCGCGAATTGGGACATGAAGAATTTAATTATCTATGCGACATAAATCTACGTAGGATAAAAGATCCATGCATTATGAAAATTCTTTTCAAATACTATAATGAAATGGATTTGCTCACGAAAGATTCCTTGATGTACAAAATACATCCAAAAGTCTGTCCTGAAATATTGAGTATTGCCAAAAAAGAATTTTTAGATTTGGGGCCATCTGATAAAAGACATTTGTATGGGTTTCAACTTGCTATGAGCAGGGGAAAATTTAATGACTCATACATAGAAGAAATGCTTGAGTTGCTGAGAGTCAAAGAAAATTATGCTTATTTATCAGAGGTAAGAAAAAAACTCTGTAAAAAAGCCCCTCTTCAGATACTACCATTAATTGAGGAATATGCTAATGGAGTTTTGATTATTTGCGTCATTCAAGACTGTAAATATCTTGGGTTCTCAAACAATATAATTCATGAATTGGAAAACCTGACTAATATTACGGAAGATGAGGTCAAATCACTTAAATCACGTGAAAATAATCAAGATTTAAGTGTTACGACCTATGAATATTATCGTGATTTATGCTCTGTAGATAGTATTCGTAAAGATGCAAAAGATGCACTAAAAAAAATAAATAAGATGAATAGTAAACAATAATCAGATACTCATCAATCTATTTTCCTCCGCACTTGAAAGAATTTGCAGAAATTCCAACAAGTGCGGAGTTTTTCGTTGACATAAAATGACTAATATGGTATAATCAAATAAAATGCTTACTGCGACAATAACCCTGTGTCGGGCAGAGACGACGAGGGAGATTTGTCTTTCTGGAAGAAACTTGCCGCGGCGGTAGCCGTAGTGGCAGTTGTGGCGGTTGTTGCGGCGGTAACTGTAGCAACAGCAGGCACAGGCAGCGCGCTTTGTGCAGCAGCCACAGTGGTCGTGGGCGCCGCAAAGGGTGCTGTTGTAGGAGCCGCGGTCGGAGCCGCAACCGGTGCTGTAACCGGTGCTGTGACCGGCGCCGTTGAAGGCTATAAGGAAGATGGTTGGGACGGCGTACTTCACGGTATGGCAAAGGGCGCTGTAAAAGGCGCTGTCGAAGGCGCTGCTGACGGTCTCATTTCAGGCATGATTATGGGCGGCATCAGCACTGCCGCGACAACCGTCGCAAACGGACACGGTACTTTCTGTTTTGTCGCGGGAACGACTGTTCTTACTACTCTCGGTAAAAAGGCAATTGAAACTATTCGGGTTGGCGATACTGTTCCCTGCGTTGACCATATCACGGGGGAAGTGGCTGAAAAGAAGGTCATTACAACCACCGTTAATAAGGTAAATCGCCTGACCGAGCTTGAAATCGACGGTGAGATCATTCAGTGTACCGAAACACATCCGTTCCAGGTGAAGGGCAAAGGATGGGTCGATGCTTGTGAACTTGTACCCGGTGATGTTGTCTATACCAAGGAATGGGATACTGCAACTGTAAACAGTGTCAATCTGATTGAACTCGATGAACCTGTTGAGGTATTCAACTTTGAGGTTGAGGATTTCCATACCTATTTTGTTGGTGAGCTTGGCATCTTGGTGCATAATGCGTGTTCCACACAAAAGCATCACATTATGACAAATAAAAACAAAACATATACCCCGGAATTTGATGGCATAGTCCAAAAATACGGATTAAAACTGAATCAAAGCTGGAATGTTCGAACAGTGAGCAACCACGTAGGTCGACATACTTCCTCCTATCATGATTTTATTTTGCAAAGAGTAAAATCTATTGATGTTGTTGCGGCAGGCAACAAGGACGTTTTCTTAAAACATTTTGGCAAATTAGCAGATTATGTAGTGAGTCATCCGGGAATTATGTACTAAGGAGAACTATTATGTTATTTGAAGATTGGATTGAAAAACAGTTATTAAAACCGTTTCCCGAAGATGTAATTGCTATAAATTTTAACTTATACGAAACGGACGATGAAAATGAGTTTGACGCTCAAATTGTGGGGTGTGCACATTATGACGCAAACAACGATGACTGGGCATGTAATGCTATTTTTTCATCTGGCGAAGATCTTTTTCAATTTAGATCCGACGACTGGGAATCCGCTTTGTCAGATTTCAAAAACATTTTGTGTAATTATCTACGCACACATTCAAAAACAACATTAAACAATTTTGAATATATTTCATTTGGTTTTGTTGACGGTGATTTAATTACCATCAAACCTGAAAAATTCTGATTTTATTATGTTTTCCGGGTTGTTTCGGCAACCCGGTTTTTACATACCAATTCTACCAGACCGTTATTGTGGCGGCCTGGTTTTTAATTGACAACGAGCGCGGAGTATGCTATAATTACACATATGACAGCAAAGGCAATGTGGTAAAAATTGTGGAGACCAATGCGTCGGGTGGCGCAACTCTGGCAACCAACACTTTTGTGTATGACGCCGACGAAAGACTTACCTCCAAGACCTACAGCGCGGTCGGGCAGACCTACCGCCCTGTTTATGAAACCGACTCCGGCGGTCATATCTACACCGACAACGAAGT
>CALWJX010000100.1 GCA_944381085.1 uncultured Clostridia bacterium | reverse complement strand
TTATATCACATTCTTTAATTTTATGAAAGGATTTTGTGTAATTGAATCACTTGCTGGGGGTGATTTAATTATACCAGATATAATGGAAATCAAAATCAATCAGGAAATAAAAGAATACAACGAAACCATGTTTTTTGGATTGTCTGTCAGGCAGTTCATATTTGCTTTACTTGCATGTGCGGCGGCTGTCGGAATTTACTTCGGCTGCCGCCCTTTTTTCGAAACCGAAATATTGTCATGGATTTGTATGCTCGGAGCCGCGCCGTTTGCGGTTTTCGGATTTGTCAGGTACAACGGTATGCCCGCGGAGAAGATTATCAAAGCTTGGATCAGAAGCGAAATACTGATGCCGCAAAAACTGCTTTTCCGGGGTGAAAACAAACTTTTGAAAGGGGATAAATCATGAGTATTTTTATAAAGAAAAAGAAAAGCATCCCTGAGGATGCAGTGCCGACTACGGTTGAGGAGGCTATTCCTTTTCAGGATATCTATGAGGATGGGATTTGTCTTGTCGGTAAAAATCTCTATTCAAAAACCTATCGCTTCACAGATATCAATTATGCAACGGCTTCAAGAGAGGACAAGGAGGGAATGTTCCTTGCATATTCTCAGATTCTGAACTCTTTTGATACAGAGGCAGACACAAAGATTACGATAAACAACCGCCGCATGAACAAAGAGAAATTTGAGAAAAACAGTCTGCTTGAACTCAAGGGAGATATGCTTGACAGGTACAGAGCCGAGTATAACCAGATTCTCACTGATCAAGTAAATCAGTCAGGAGGTATCATGCAGGATAAATATCTGACTGTCACTGTTGAAAAAAACAGCCTCACAGAAGCGAGAAACTATTTTAATCGGGTGGGAGCTGAATTTTCCTTATTGTTCGCCTCTCTCGGCTCTCACATAGAGGAAGTGGAGAGAGAAGAAAAACTTCGTATCATCTTCGATTTTTTTCATTACGGAAGTGAAGAAGATTTTCATTTTGACGCAAATCTTTACGACAGGCGTGGATACAGCTTCAAAGACGCTGTCGCTCCCGACAGCTTTGAGTTCCGTTCAGACTATTTCAAAGCGGACGGAAGATACGGCAGAGTGATGTACCTGCGTGATTACGCAAATTTTATTAAAGACAGTTTTATGGCAGAACTTACCGACATTGACAGAGGTCTGATGCTCTCCATTGACGCGAGTCCAATTACTACCGACCAGGCGATCCGGCAGAGTGAAAACAAACTCCTTGCCGTTGAGACGAACATATCGAATTGGCAGAGAAAGCAGAACCAAAATAATAACTTTTCAGCGACGATTCCTTACGATATGGAGCGTCAGAGAAACGAGAGCAGGGAATTTCTCAATGACCTCGTTGCAAGAGATCAGCGTATGATTCCGGCACTCATTACCATTGTGCATACGGCTGATACAAAGGAGAAGCTGGATGCCGATACCGAATCCATCCGTCAGTGCGCGCGCAAACACCTGTGTTCGCTGAACATTCTCCGCTGGCAGCAGCTTGAGGGGCTTAACACCGTGCTCCCTTACGGAGTTCCAAAGCTGCCGATGCGAAGAACATTAACAACCGAATCGCTTGCAGTATTTATGCCGTTCCGGGTGCAGGAGGTCTGCCATAACAATGGTATTTATTTTGCCAATAACGCTATTAGTAAAAATATGATTATGATAAACAGAAACGAGCTGCTCAACGGCAACTCGTTTATTACGGGCGTATCCGGATCGGGAAAATCTCTGCTTGCAAAGCAAGAGATTATAGGTTTGTTCCTTGCGGACAAAAACGCGGATATTATCATAATTGACCCCGAAAAGGAGTACGGCAAAATCTGTGATGCGTTTGGCGGAGAGACGATTGAGATATCAGCAACAAGTCCCCACCATATCAATGCTATGGATATCAATATGGACTACGCGGACGGACAGAACCCCGTTACCCTCAAGTCTGAATTTATGCTCTCTCTCTGCGAACAGGCGGTCGCTGAACTCGGTCCAAAGCAGAAGTCGCTTATAGACCGATGTACTGCTAATGTCTTGAATGACTATATGCTTCGGGGCTTCACAGGAAACACACCTACACTCAAGGATTTCAATGCTATGCTCAAGGCACAGCCTGAACCCGAAGCCAAAGATATCGCGCTTTCCCTTGAACTTTTTACAAGCGGCTCTCTTGATACCTTTGCGAATGAGACGAATGTTGACACCGAGAACCGACTGCTCTGCTATGACATTCACGACCTCGGCAAGCAGCTAATGTCCATCGGTATGCTTGTAGTTCTTGATAATATTCTCAACCGTATCACAGCAAATAAAGCCAAAGGTCGGAAAACTTATATCTTCATTGATGAAATCTATATGCTTTTCAGGCACGAATATTCCGCGAATTTTCTCTTTACCCTTTGGAAGCGTGTCCGTAAATACGGGGCTTTCATTACTGGTGTCACGCAAAATGCTGAGGATTTGCTGCAATGCCATACCGCAAGAACAATGCTTGCGAACTCCGAGCTTGTGGTAATGCTCAATCAGGCGGCAACCGACAGAGCAGAGCTGGCTGACCTCATGGGCATCTCCGATCTGCAGATGTCATATATTTCCGGCGTGGAAGCAGGTCACGGGCTTGTTAAAATCGGCAGTTCTCTCGTTCCTTTCGTCAACAGAGTGCCGAAGGATACTATGCTCTATAAACTGATGAGCACGAAACCGGGTGAAACCTGATGGCGGATATCAAGACAAGAGAGTCTTTGCACACGGTTAAAACCTTTGACCGTGTGCAAAACCTTGCCGGAAAAACAAGAGAAGGTGTCAATGAAGCAAAGCAGGGAATCAACGATACTTTCGCATCCGGAGAAAGCTCAGAAAGCGAATATGCAGGAAATCATCTTGAAGCATATGAAAGCGGAGTGGCTCGTATTACAGTTCGTTCCGGGGATAAGATAGGCAGATGGGGTGTAAGACAAACGGCGGCAAATATCCGAAGGCTGAAAAACAGACCTCCAAAAACCGATGTGACAAAATTAAAACGGCTGACTGCTCCCGAACGAATGGCATTGCAATCAGGTAAAACGGTAAAGAAAGCACGAAACGCGGTAAAAACAGCTAAATCCGCTGAGAAGTCTGCAAAGACAGGTATCAAGGCATCCAAAACGGCGGCAAAAGCTGTTATTGCCGCCGTGAAAGCAACAGCAGACGCTGTGAAGGGTATCGTGGCGGCTATTGCTGCCGGAGGTTGGATCGCAGTCGTCGTTATTGTTGTGGTATGCCTTATTGGCGGATTGGTAGCCGGAATATGCAGTATTTTCACCCCCGATGATAACGGGGAGTATTCCGTTTCCTATATGATGTCTGCTTGTGAAAACGAGTGTATGATATCGGAAAATGAGATTATCTCCAACATACCGCACGATGAACTTGAGTTTACGGGTTCAGGACTGCTGATGAAGAATATTGTCGCGGTTTATGCGGTGAAAACCAATACTGCCGGTGATAATTTTGCCATAGTTGATGAAAAAAACCAAGAGGAGTTTCGCCGGGTGTTTGATGAGATGTACTCCTTTCAGTACTATACAACAGAAAGGGAAGAGACGGTAATCCGGCAATATATTGATGCTGATGGCGATCCGTATTATGTCGAAGAAACGGTTATAAAAACTATCCTGAACATTGAGCGTGATACCATGACTACAAGTGAAGCGGCTGACTATTTTTCTTTCAACAAAAATCAAAGAGAGTATCTTGACACGCTTATGAGCCAAGATTTCGATGAAATATGGGCGGTGTTGGTTGATTGACCGACACCGTGTTACATAACCATATTTGCAAACAAAAAGTTTTGTGATATAATATACTTATCAAAAAATTTTAAAAATTTTAAGAATTTTAGAAAAATCATGCAAAAAATCCGAAGTTTCAGCAAGTTATAGTTATGGAAGGCGCTTTCGGAAATGAAGAAAGGAGGAGACATGGCTACTGTTAACGAAACAAAAAATACAATCATTGCTGACGAGCAGATTGTGGAACTGTATTGGGCAAGAGATGAAAAAGCCATACAATTTACCGATGATAAATACGGGAGGTTTCTTTATCGTATTGCTTATAATATCCTGCACGACAGGCTGGATTGTGAGGAATGTCAGAATGATACATATCGCGGAATATGGAACAGCATTCCTCCAAACAGACCGGAGGTGTTTTTGATATTTATATCAAAGATTATGAGAAATATTGCGGGAATGAAATACAGGGAGAGGACACGTAAAAGGAAGGTGCCGTCTGAAATGACAGTTTGTATGGATGACTTACAATGTACATTGCAGAGTAACGACTCGCCTGAAGCAGAATATCTGGCAAAAGAGCTTGGCAGGCACATCAATGATTATCTGTGTAGTCTTACGGACCGTCAACAGTATATATTTATAGGGCGCTTTTATATGGGTGACAGACTTGAAATTATTGCGGGAGAGCTTAATGTGAATGTATCGACCGTACACAGAGAAATCGAAAAAATCAAGCAAGGCTTGAAAGCATATCTTGAAAGGAACGGTGTTTATGTCTGACAACTATTTGCTTATGAAAGCTGTGGATTATGTTGATGACAGGTATCTCGGGAAGTATTTTTCAATGAAAGAGAAGCTTTCTCATCAAAAAATCAAACGCAAAAAAGCAATTAAATGGTCAATCAATATTGCGGTCTGCTTTTTGGTCGTCTTAATTGCTGTTCCGGTAATCATGCATTTTACACAGCACAATACTCCTGCTCCGGTAATAAAATACTACGATAATATTGCCGAAGTTCGTGATGATTTGGGTTATGACACACTCTATTCAAAGTTGGAATTGAACGGCGCGTCAATTATGCTGTCATACAAAAGCGATGAAGACGGAAACGCGCAGCTTGATTCTCCGCTGCAACTGAAGATTGGGCACAGTTATTCAACCGAAGCGGGGAAGGACGCTGTTGACTATTATATCTTATTTGACAAAGACAATGTTGATGACAGTTATATCGGTGGTTATGA
>CALWJX010000099.1 GCA_944381085.1 uncultured Clostridia bacterium | reverse complement strand
TCTTCGGCTAACAGTTCCTACTGCCAAGCCTGTAGCGGACTTTCACCACCAAGTTATTACGCGTGCCGAGCACACCGCCATAAAAAGCCTTGAAATCACAGTGGTTTCAAGGCTTTTCTCTTTTTTTACATTTTGCATTTAAGTGTGTTATCACTTGATTTCTCGCATTTTTCTCGCAATTTTACATTTAATCAAAAATCCCGAAATGCCTTATGTGGTCAGGCTTTTCTGGATTTGCTTTTAGAAACTTTTTTAGAAAATTCGCTCATTTGTGTAGTTCGTTTCAATTTGGACGCATAAATTGAAATAACAACCATAAATTTTGATGCCTTATTTCAAGGTTCGCGGCTAAAATTGAAATAGCTCTCCCAAAAAATACGTTAAAGTCGAGTTAATGGAGGTGAATTTAATGTTTTTGCATTTTTACCCTCGTTAACCGCCGAAAAAGCACAGCCCCACCTTATAGCAGGGCTGTACCTTTTCTTAATCCTTATTTGTGAACATAAGGATCGTATTCATATGCCACGCGGATTTGTTGACGATTCCGAAGGCAATTTCACTGACGAGGAAGTCAACAATAGCGGCTTTGGAGATTATATACTTGCCGCTGATGCGGACGGCGTCGATGTGCTTTTGCTGAATGTGGGACAACACCATGCCGCGGCTGTAACCGATGATCTCTGCCGCTTCGTCTATGAAGAATGCGTCCGCTACATATTTGAGACGCTTCTCTACGTGCGCCCGGAACGCATCCTTGCATTCATCCGCAAGAGTGATATAGCACTCTGCGATGGTAATGGTGTCCATGGGCTGGCGGTTCAGCAACACCTCCCGCTTCCGGGGCTTGGCGTTGAAGATCCCCACAGGGATCTCCTCTCGCCTTGCCTTTCTTTGCTTCTGCAGGTAAATTTCTACGTCCTCCAGGCGGATGATATACCGGTGGGTTGCGGTCGGACGGATGCGACACGGAATGATGCCGTTCTGTAGCATCCACGCCGCCTTGCGCTTGCTGACGTGGAGCATTTTGTAGAGTTGTTCCAAGGATATTTCGCCCTTCCCCAACATTTCAGCACACCTCGCTTCCATCATCGGCAAGGAGCTTGCCCAGCTTCATCCCCGCCTCGCCCGTGGCGTTGGCATCCAGGTGTGAATATATGTCGGCCGTGGTACTCATGTTGCTGTGCCCGAGATACCTCTGAATGACCTTCATATTAACATCCAGCGATACGAGGAGCGAAGCGCAGGTGTGGCGCAGGTCGTGGAAGCGGATATCCCTCATGCCGTGCTGCTTGAGCAGCTTCGGGAAGTGCGCCGTGATATAACTCGGCTTGATCAGCTCACCCAAGGGGTTGACACAAACCATGTCAAGGTATTTTTTGCAGTAGGCTCGGCGAAATTGCTGGCGATAGACCTCTTGTTGTACCTTGTGGGCGAGCAGGATCTCCTTGACCTCGGGAACCATGCGGAAGCTGCGGCGTGAGCTTTCGGTCTTCATTTCGTCGCTGATGACCTGTGTCATCTTGCCGTCGCGGACGACCTCCAGCACCTTCTGTCCGATAAAAATCTTATCGTTTTCAAAGTCGATATTGCTCCACGAGAGCCCCAGCGCCTCGCTCCGGCGCAGACCGCAGTAGACGGCAAGCACCACAGGGATATAGATGACGTCCTCTTTGGCGTGTTCGAGCAGTGTCTTGACCTCGTCCACCGAGTAGAAGCCGCCGACGAATTTCTTCACCTGCGGACGTTCCACCCTGTCCATCGGATTGTATTCGAGGATCTCCTGTCTGATAGCGTACTCGAAAGCGGTGTGCAGCAGATTGTGATAATGCAGAATCGTCTGCTCACTGTCGCCGTCCTCGCGCAGGTAATCGTAAAAACCGTGAATGAGGCGGGGCTTGCAATCCGCGAGCGTGATCTTTGCGTCGAAGTATTTCTTCATTTTTCCGTTGACCCGGCTCTTGTAACCGTAATAGGTTGACTCTTGGATTTAATGAATATGAACCTTGTCGAGCCAGTCGCTAAGGAACTCCAGAAGAGGATATTGTGTCGGGTCGTCGTAGCCGTCGAGATAACGCTTGTACTGTGCCTCGAATTTATTTTTCGCCTCTCGCTCGGCTTTGTTGATAATCGATTTGGGAGAACCGACGGGAACGCCCATCCCCACCCACTTGGTTTTGTTTTTCTGCGTGATGGGATCCTTGTAGCTGACCACCAGATACAGCATACCTCGCTTTTCCTGAACGCTTCCCGAGATGTCTTTGACAAGTTTCTTTGCCATATCAGCTAACCTCCTTTTTATTTTTTGTACCACACACAATATCACATGAAGTGTTCAAAGTCCAGTGCTGTGGGTTCGAAGTTACACTTACAACACAACTTTTTTTCGTTTGCTTTTTCTCTCCGCGGACAAATTCTATCACAGAGCTTTTTGAGATGCGGTATTCCCGTCCTACCTTTTTGGCGAAGAGCTTCCCATCACGAATCAGTCGGGAGGCGAGCTTGGTGCTGATGGAAAGACAATCCGCGACCTGTTTGAGAGTCATCGCGTCGGGGTAATTGCAAAAATAATTCGTATTGATCATCTGATCTCCTTTTCATTACATATAAAATCCGTATTCATGTTCACGGTCTTCGCTTACGTTGTAGTGTAGAAACGCCTTGGGTTCTACCTTGATTCCCATCATTTCAAGCTGCATGATGGTCAGTTTGTCGAGCTGATGTTCCTCCACGGGTGGCGTGAAGTAGCCGTCGTACGGCATGGTTTCGAGCAGATTTTTCAAAAGATTAAAGAGCCCGTCGCCCACGGTATAGGAGTGTTTCGGGTGCAGTCGGTTCTCATATTTTTGATACTGCTCTGCCAAGCCCGATTCACAACCGCCGAGAAGAAAATAGATTTCTAAATTCTGTCTGAGAAGCTGCTCGGCAAAGAGCTTGTTGTCACGGCACTTATGACCGTCCGGCGTGGTAAAAGTGATATACTTATGCCCCTCCTGCCAGTCCACCTTATATCCGTGCATCTCCATTTCAAAGATGAAGTCTTCCTTTACCAATTCCTGTATAAGCAAGCTTGTATCTATGTATGGCATTTTCAAACGATATTTATCTTCAAGACTAAGTTTGGAAAATCCCGAAAGAGCAGAGAAGTCAACATCAAAGTCTTCCTCCTCTCCAAGAAGTTTAATATTTCCTTGCCGGAACTCTTCTCTGAGCCCAAGCGCGCATTGACAGTTAAATTCAAGCGTTCCCATGACAACCCATATTTTTTTCGGAGCATTCCTTGCTTTGCAACGCTTTTGTATTTCATTGTTATTTATACATCCAAGAGCGTTGTATGTTTGCCCGTTTTCAGGGTCGTATATATCTGCCATAAGCGCGTCAACCACCGGTAATCCGACGCCGCGACCGTCAATGACGAGATAATCCCCGTCATATTCCGCAAACAATCTCCTTATCTCAAGAGCTTGTTCTTCTGTTCTCAATCCCTCAAAATTTCTTGTATATACAATATTCTTGCTACTTCTTATATCTTTATTTAGAAACATTTGATTGACAAATACAGATGTGGCATCATTATTACCGCTTACACCTGTGGACTGCATTAACGCTATATCTGCCGATATGATTCTCACCTCATTATGTAGTTTTGGAGGAATCCGTATATGTTTGTCCGGTATAAGTTTCGCAAACCGAGGCGGTAAAAATGCATATTTGATACATCTTGCGGGTGCGATATCGTCATATGAATAAATTGTACTGTCAGTCCCAGACCAGAACTCCGCGCACATTTCCATTTTCCATGTTATCTCGTTAAAATCCGAACTCATCATATCTGCCTCGACTCTGCTTCTGTCCAAAAGCTTTTCTTTTATGGCAAGCTGATAGGGAAGGGCAATGGCGAAAAATTTCTTGTCGGCTATCATAGCCGCCGCGTAATCTCTGAATTTTTTATAACACCAGTGACTTTCATACCATCCAGAAGTAAGGTAGATTTCTTGATTTTGTTCCATGGGATAATCCGCATATTCATCCAAATCCATGAACTCGGCGTGACGCGGTGCGGTCAGAAATTTGGTTAATACCGAGTCGATAATGCGCTTTTTTACCAGTCGCGCCTCATCTATTATCAGGACATTACATCTTGTACCGCGAGCGTTCTCATTTGCCGTGCAGACTGTTATGGTAGAGCCGTTTTTAAATTCAACTGTCGAATCGTATTGGTTGTGTTTAATTTCTTTGATTTCAAGAGCAAACATCGGATAGTTGGGAATAAAAAATCTTTCTATTTTTCCTATAATTTCACCCGCTTGTTTCCTTGTCGCGCTTGCGACCACACATGCCGTTCCCGGATATAATACGCATCTTGTGCTTGTATACAGAGCCGTGCTCCATGTTTTAGATATTCCTCGCCCTCCCAGAAAGAACGAGTTGCCCGCCTCAAACATTTCACAAATGGTGATTTCCTGAAAAGTTTTTAACTTAATGCCAAAGTATTCTGCAATGAATCTGTTAGGATTTGCTCTGTAAAAGGAACCCCATTCTCCTATTCCGGACATGATTTTCTCGTATTTATCCACTGTGTTTTCCATAGTCTTCGTCCTTGCTCGCGTTATTGAAAATGATGTCGCCCATACCTTCGGATGATTTGTCTTGACTCATCCGCTTTACAGTGTATTTATTCATTTCTTTCACGGCTTCGTCATATAGAGCGGTGTTTTCATTTTTGATATGAAGGGCTTTAGCAAGTCCGCCGCGAACCCATGTGTTCATATATTTTCTGATACCGTCAACATCTTTCCACTGTGGAGCAGGGTCTGGCAACGGTCTGGTTTCTTCATATTTTTTTAACAGCGTTCCGAATGTCTGTGTGTCCGCAATGAGATTTTCAGAGTTTTGCTTGGGTAATACGCTTACTGCGCTCATCAGGTCTTGCAGTGTCTTCATTGCTTCACCTACTTTTCCGTTGTTTTGCTGCGCAATTCTTATATTCAGCTGCGCAATCGCTATATTTTTAAATAATTCCTCCTGAGCCTTTGTATTACAGGGATATCTGGCGCACCAATCCTTATATTCTTCCTCAAGATATTGATACTGCTCCATTGTGTAACCTCGTCCCCATGTTCTCATTATTTCGTCGGTTACTACAAACCCATCTATTGTTTTTTCTTCATCCGTAATATCTTGAACGTGAGTGACAATTTGATTGAATGAACAATCGTCTCTGATAGTATCCAAATATGTCGTACCTCTTTTGGTAACTTGAGTTGTCCCGAGCTTTGAGGGATATAACGATATTCTGGAATTTCCGGCTTTAACCTGAACCATAGTCATAGCGGAAGCCGCCTCCGAATAATACCAATCAAACATAGCGCATATATGTTTAAGAGCATGTTCTTCATTTTCGCAATAAAAATCTGTATACATGTTGAATAATGTTTCACAACATGATTTGCAAATGGGAATATAACCGTTATTGCCTTTCCAAAGAACGGAATAATTATTCGCAGGGAAGTTTCCTTTTTGCGTGACGTATGTTTTGCCGCACATACAACAACGGAAATCCTTAATATGGTTGTTGATTTCTTTTACCTTAACGTCCGGTTTATGAAAATTGTCGTTTATTCTTACGGTTCTTTTTACATTTTCTCTTACCACAGCAACACGGTTTTTTCCATGAGCCGGCGAAGAGTTGTTTACTACGATGTTGTCATGCTGTGTAATTTCCTCCATACATACTCCTTTCGCGTGAATCGCCAATTTAAGTAATGGCTTCCATAGTGAACCAGGGGCTGAGTCAAAAGCTTTAAATTAAGCTGAGGCTCAGCCTTTTGCTATGCAAATATGTTAAATGAGAGAAAAAC
>CALWJX010000098.1 GCA_944381085.1 uncultured Clostridia bacterium | reverse complement strand
CGCCGTGTACCGAACGGTACGCACGGTGGTGTGAGAGGTCGGCTACTCAATTAATGGGTAGCCTCCTACTCGATTGATTGTCTTAATGACAAGTGGGGCAGGGGAATTTTTATCCTCTGCCCTATAATTTGATAATACCATGAAGCATAGATTTACATAGGCTGCTCTGAATTGTGAATCTTTGCGGCATGAGATCTACGTGAGTTCATGCTGTCCGGAGAGTCATTTTTATCGCCAAGCACCTGATCCACCGCAATACTTGACGCAGGAATTTCATCGTCCTGTTTTTTCTCGTTGACAGGATATTTCTCGTAAACGGCTTTTATCAGGGCGTCCTTACTTGCGTAGCGAATATTCATATTGTCCCGGAGAGGGACAACAAACGGGTCGTCCTCAAAACGAATCCCCCACTCGAAGAAGAGCTTCAGCCTGACCCTGATCGGATGGAAGCCTGTCTTGGTTACAATGAACGTTCCTTTCGGCAGAGCTTTCAGCTCGTCAGGCGTCATCAGCGGACGTTCTATCATTTGCAGGGAACGCGACGGATCGTTTTTGCTTTGACTGACACTGCCGGACAGTACCGTTTGGTTTCCGAGAGCTTTGGACAAAACCTGCGCGGTTTCGGAATTGGGAGCAAAGCCCCCGAATACAGTGAGCTGCGTGTTGTCAACAATGATCTCCGCGCCTTCCTTGCCGTAATTCTTTTCGAGCTGCGCCAAGGACTGAATGACGGGGACAATGCTTACCCGACGGGAACGGGATGCCGAGAACATCATTTCCGCGGACTCGATTTTGGGCAATAGCGATAGGTAATCCTTTGAAGTCATCTCCGGATTTTCCCCCGCTTCACACCGGACATGAGCGTTTCCGCTCATCCGGCGTTCCATCGTTCTATATAAGTTCAATAAGCATATCTACTTCAACAACCGATTTGGTTTTATTCAGATTGGATTCAGATTTAAGCGGCTTCTAAGTCTGTTCAGCTTGTCCTTTTGCCGATAGTCCAGCGACAATTTCTCTGTATATGCTTTAATTGTGTCTTCCTTTGTTGCATGGAGAAGAATATGGGCATCCACACACACCAATACAAGGTTTGAATATTTGTCATCGCCGTCGTCTGCTTTACGAGTTTTATGATGACAATGAATGTCTCCAATACTAAGCGGTTTGCCTGTAACCGCACACTTTCCTTGTTGTGCGCAGTACAATGCCAACCTGTTGTCATTGAATTCGATACTTTCTCCCTGTACCGGATTTTCCATCAAATAGTGCAGGATTCGTATATTCGTTTTTTCGAGTGTTTTATGAATATCCGCACGACCTTCCGGCGTGTATATACACCAGTCTCTCGCTCGATGTTTTGGCGGTATTGTTTGGACATAGGCGATGGGTAGAACAAACAGACCTCTGATATACCGTAGTTCTTTGCTCCGCCCATACATTTTCTGAACATACTGTGGTAAAGTATTTCCGCTTTTCTTTAACCTTTGACCCAATCTGCATTTCATGGTTCTTTTGACCGAAAAGCCTATTTCCGCGAAATCACTACTTACATGTGTTGCTATACGGTAATAATTGTGAACTCCGAGCACATAGGAATTATAGTCCATAATAAATTTATGTTCTTCGTTCTCATTGGCAGGAAACTTAATTTTTTCCACCATGTCTGTCGCACGCTTCTTGATTTTCTCTTTGCGTTTGTCCGAGACATGAGAGACAATCGTATATTTGACCTTTCCGTTTTTCTTACCTTTTGGCTTGACCTTCATTTTGAAGCCGAGAAATTCCGAATACTGCTTTTTCAGATTGACTATTTGGGATTTTTCGGGGCTGATATCCAGTCCCAATCGTTCTTTCAGCCACTTCTGTGTTGCAACAAACAATTTCTCCGCATCCTGCCTGTTACGGCAAAATATCCGGAAATCATCAGCATACCGCAGACCGTAACATTCTTTCAATTTGGTCTGTTCTCTTAGCACATGGTACACATAACCTTTATCAATTACGCCATTGTCTGTCCTGATATGACCATAATTTCTCCTCATGGGTATGTTCTCCCACTGACTGGAAATCCACCAGTCCAATTCGTTTAGCACGATGTTGGATAACAGTGGGGAAATGATACCGCCCTGCGGAGTTCCCTTATCGGGAAATCCAATACCCGCAACTTCGGCTTTCAGCATAGCGGATACGATTGATAGTAACTGCTTGTCCCGAATACCGATTGTCCACATTTGCCGCAGTAGCTTCCCATGGTTTACATTGTCGAAAAATCCTTTTATATCAAGGTCAACGACATAGTGCAAATTCTGGCGCTGTGCCAGCGTATAGGCGACAGCTATGGCGTTTTCCTGACTTCTGTTCGGACGAAATCCAAAACTTCTGTCATGAAATTTTGCTTCACATATCGGTTCTAAGACTTGCAGGATGCATTGCTGTATCAACCTATCTGCGATTGTCGGTATTCCAAGCGGTCGGGTTTTACCATTATCCTTTGGAATTTCCACTCTGCGAACAGGTTGCGGCACATACCATTTCAGGCGTTTACGCACATATTGAACGAGGTCATATTCTGTCCATGTTTCAAGGTTTTTAATTGTCTTTTTATCCGTTCCTGCCGTCTTGCTCCCGCTGTTCTTTTTCAGATTGCGATAGGCAAAACAGATATTCTGTTCCGACAGTATAATTGGCATTAGTTTGGTGAACCTTTTGCCGTTTTTACTGTCTGCGAACAGAGTATCAAATGTTTCTTGCAGATTGTAATATTCTGCATTTCTGAGTTTTTGCTTTTTCGGTTTTTTGGTTGCTGTCATAGTCGGCGTACACCTCCTTGCGGAAGTTCAGCCTTTCTTAGTCATACTCGAACCTATGAAATCAGTTGATATTTACTTTGCTTATATAAAACGACTAATGCCTATCCCTCCACGGCTTGTTATCGCCGCTTCACAGGTACTGTGGCATCACTCTCAGTCGGATTAAGTCAGGTTATATCGTTGATTTTCCCTGACAACACCTCATAGCGGTGCAATCCGCTCCGTGTTCCGACCTTTCCATGTTCCGATATTCCTATCTTTGCATATATCCTTAGGTTGCCCTTTGACCCTGTATGCTGGATATCGCCTGTAACGATATAAGGACTTTCATAGTACACAATTTTACTCACCCTCACATACACCGCATTTAAGCGGCAACGGCATTTCTGCCGCCCATTCGTATAGAGTCGTTCCTTCGGGGGTTCGTCAGTCATAAAGACATTCTCACCATAGGTATTTTATAGACCTCCGGCATATCATCTGCACAGCTTGCCTCCAAGCCGCTTTCCACAGCAGCATACGCTCTGTTTGGGCAAACTTCTGCCGACTTCACGAGCTCTCAGACGGGGCGCTGATTGCACAGCTCCGCCTGTCGTAGTTTTAAGGTAGGCGTTTCAAGGCGTTACCCTATCATTCCACCTATCGGAATATCAGTTTACAAGGCTTATTTCACCTCACTTTCATTGCCTTGTACGCAACCTTTTCAGTTGCGAACATGTCGCACAGGTTCCGAACTCATCGCAGTAGAAAACGACACGGTTCTTCAGCTTGCCGCCGTTCTCGTCAGCCACGGCGAGGATCTCCCGGTAGAGCTGCTGAATGATCAGGCTGACCATGAAGTATTTGGAGGAGTCTTCTTCGGGCATAATGATAAATATCGCCGATTTCTCATTGCAGAATTTCTCGGCGTCGATCTCGGTATCGTTGCACAGAATGGTTTCCAGCTCCGAATCGAGGAAAGCGTTGAGCCGGGAGAGCGCCGTCGACATGACGGACGCCATGGATTGTTCCGATGTGTTCAGAGCCGCGCCGGCGAACCACCTGGCTTTGTGGTCGGAAGGGAGGAGGTTCATCAGGGATTGGAACTGATTGCGTTGTTTGCCGTTGCCCGTGGCAAGCAGCTCCTGTAAGATCTTGAACACCGAAACAATATGACGTTCTTCCGGTTTGCAGAATTCCGATACCAACAGGATGGAAGCGGTCAGCAATCCCTCCGCGGCGTCGTAGAAGTACGCGTTCTGACCGAAGGAGCCGGTGTCCATACCCGACAGAATGATTGTCTTCGCGATGATTTTGGCATACTTTTCCGCCTTAGCTTTGTATGCGATCGTTTCGGGATGTTCGGCATATAAGTCCATATACTTGTTGACAAGGTGGAGCAGATTGTTGCCGTGCGATCTCATCGGATTGCGCAGGTCAATCACCGAGATATGATATCCGTAATATTTGGACGCTATGGTTCCGTAGTTTCTCAGGATGTCTCCCTTGGTATCGGTCGACAGAAAGGACATCCCCGAAGCACAGGCATATTCAATGTTCGGGTAGAGCCAGAAGGCGGTCTTGCCGACGCCGGCCGCGCCGATCATCATACAGTGAACGTCGCCGGTATCGACAAGTCCGACCGTGTCCTTACCTATGGTTTCACAACCGACCACGATCCCTTGCTCCTTTGGTCGGCTGTTCTCGTCCTCTCTCCATCTGCCCGGTTCATACGGAATGCGCCTGTAGGCTTCTTTGATCTCCTTTTTGTTTGCCCATTTTGCCGTACCGTGCTGACCGTTCCCAACGGTTTTGTTCCGGATACTGTTCAGTCCATAGAGGTGCGAGGCAAAGGAAATGCATATAAAAAGACCGCCCATGACGGCGGCTACAATGATCAGGATTTCGATACTGCCGATTGCTCTCATCTCCCTTCTTTTTTCTTGTATTTTTCAAGAGCTTTCTTGGTGTTTATTCTTGCTTTTGCCAAGGCGATCTGCTGTTCAAAGTATGCGTCCTCGATCGGTCGGATCGGCTGTATGGTGTATAAGAGGCTGCCGTTGTGTACCCGTCCGTCACGGGTGATCACCTTTGTCGGTTCCGTGCGGATGAAACCTTTTCTTTCCAGACTTTCGACGTATTTCTTTACCGTGCTCTTGCTCATACCGGTCGCATCTCCAATGGTGGTATAGCTCGGATGGCATCGGAAGGTTTTTCTGTCCTCACAGTACATCAGAAAAGCGTACACGGCAATCTCTCCGGCGGATAGATTGAGACGGAAGATGGCTTTCGGAAGAGGAAAATAATCGCCGGGGTTGTCCCGTTTGCGATCATCACGCTCTGTCAACCGTGCACCTCGCGAGTGATAAGTGTTTCATACAGATCCTTTCTGATTTAAATTGTCATGGTAAGAGACGGTTCCGGCTCGCTCGGCTGCGGACCAGACGCGGGGATTGCTTCCCATCCGTTGAGAGCCTTGAGATCTTCATCCCAATCCTTGTTCTGAGGAGAAACTCTCCACACGGAATATTCTCCAAGCTCGTGTATCGCCTTGGAGATTCTCTCACAACCGAGCTGACCCGCGTTGTCGTTATCAAGGCAGAGGTACACGGTCTTGAGCTGCGGATTGTCTTTCAGCATCTGAATTGCCGCCCGATCTGCCGTGGAACAAAGAGCAACGTAGGAGTGATTCTCCCAACCCTGCTTGTGCATGGATATATACGCAAGCATATCTATCGGCGCTTCGAATACGAAAAGATATTCAGACGTCCCGGTAAAATGAAAGCTGTATTCCGCGATACTGCTGTCCAGATTTCCTTTGAAATCGGATTTGGCAGAGGTTGCCCGCCTTTGCGCGTGGACGGGTACTCCTTCGGAATTCTTTCCTATGAAGACGGAGTTGTGGTACTTTGCGTCCTCATAGATAAGTCCGTCTTTTACAAACCGATTGATAACCTGACGGTCGATCAGTCTTTCGTGTATCAGGTAACAGTATACTCTGCGCATATCCGTATTTCTTTCGGGCAGTTCGAACGGTTTCTTTTCCTCTGTCTTGGATGGTTTTTTCTCTCCGATTGCTTTCGTGTTGATATTGTTTCCAAGCAGACTCCGGACGGCGTCGGGATAGGATAAACCGAAAAACTTCTGAACAAAGCCTATCGCGCCGCCGCCAACCAGTTCATACTGACTGTACCACTCACAGCCGTGAACCGATACTTTTCCGGACGGAGCTTCCCAAACGTACTCACGTCCGGCTCTTCTGACTGACTCGCCGTGAGCAGTCAGATAGTCGACGATACTCGCTGAGTTCGCCGACTCTTTTTCCTGTTCGGTAAACTTGATATAGGGCAAAGCCACTCCTTTCGTTAATCATACAGAATTTCCGCATTCCGCTTGGCTTCATCCTCGCGGCGAACGCGTTTGTCGACAGCGTGCGTGAAGACGGTTCGTCTGTTCTCATTGTCAATTTTGTCACGGAAAATACCGCAAAGATTTTTGAAGAGTCTGGCAGCCGCGGCTGCGCTCATTCTTGTGGGACGCGCGGATGGATGGAGTTTTACATTGGGGTCATGGTTGAATGTTTTCGCCTCACTGATGACAGAATTCTTGATCGACTTGAATTCTTTGTTATCTGAAAGCGGAATTTTCACGGGGCGCCTGGACGAATACATTCCGAGTATCTCATATTTCTTTTCATACCAGAGGTCATAGAACTCGGAGATGATTTCATTCTTTGACAGTTCATCGACAATCGAATCCACAATATCCTTGATGTCACGGCTCAGATATCCGTATACTTTTTTGCCCTTTGTATGCTTCAGCTTTTCGGACAGCAACAGGAGCTTTTGCTCGACAGACTCACTTTCAAATCTCTGAACATCGGCTCTCTCAAGAAATTTCCTGAGTAATTCGTTGGCGGCAATCTTGAGATTGTTCCGAAGCTCTGTCTGATCCTCATATATACTTTGAAGATCCTGAGCGAAGATATCCTTCACAAAAGAGGAACGGAGCTTATCAATACCGTACCTGTTGATATATCCTTCTTTGGGATTGGCGGAATAGATCATGATGTGTACATGGGGGTGGTTCCCTTCATTATGAAAAGCGCCGTACCATTTGAGATGTTCTATCGGAATATTCAACGCGGAAGCCATCTGTGCCACATGACCGCCGATCATATCCTTCCATCGGGAGGCGTTGTCGAATCCGAGACGTTCCGCGTCCTCACGTTTTAAAGACGCGATCAATACCCACACGTTTCCTTGATGGTTGTTGAGTTCCTCGGAAACTTTTGAAAGATTTATCGGTTTGTCGCCCGAAGTGAACAGCCCGTGAGAGCCGATCCGCTCGGCTCTCGGTCGGGTCGCGATATAGTCCGCGTAGGTTGGGGAACCGACAATAAACGGGAGGTTATCTTCGAGTGTTCTCGTAATATACTCGCTTGCGTTTTCCTGTGTAGGGGTAAAGTGATAGGCAAGATATTCCTCCCCGTGAAGGCTTTCGGGAAAATCCCTGACGAGTTTTTCAATTAATTCCTCTTGACGATCCGAGGCTTTTAGACTGATAGCATTGTCTTCGGTTTTTTCTACATTCTCACGGGTGGCTATATATTTCGCGTAGCCACCCATCGACTTGGCACGACCGGGCTTGTAGTAGTTGACCTTCAGGATCAGCTTTGCCATCTGACTGCCTCGTCAAAGCTGATGATGCCGTTGAGCTTTTTGACCTCATTCACACAAATTCCGCGCACTCTGTCGAGCTCCGCAACGTCGATATTGTTATATGCCGCTACGATGTTCTGCAGAATAGTCAGTTCTACAGCTATCTTGAAAAGCAATCTTCCTTGACGGTTATCGCTTTCCCTTACGATGTCCTTCAGCGTGGAAGTGATGATATCGGGGATAACGTTCCGGCAATCCTTGAGGGAGTGAAGCTCCGCATAGTATCGGATAGCCTTGGAAATATACTCACTCCTGCAGCCGCATCCGTCTTCCTTGTAGTGTTGTTCTACCAAATCAAGTGTAGTTTCGTCTGTATAAAGAGCGAACCTTACTCGGTTGTTTTCTTCCGAAAGTTCATTTTCATTTTTTTTGTTCATTTGTGCATATTACCTCTTTTCTACATTCAGTGACACGCATCGGTGGCGCGAATACCGCCCAAAGCCTTCGGGAAAATCGGAAATAGTGGCATAGAAGCCGAAAAATAGTGACCTCTGCTCAAAAAAGTGACACTCGAGGCTTTTGAGCGAATCTCTCGAAACCTCGATTTATCTCCCGTAATCTTGCAAATTCGGTCGGCTCTGCCGTCCGATGTGGAACGCCGTGACCGAAAAGTGGCGCGGCTTTAACCTGCTTTACTTTCGAACCTGTCGAAAGTGAGTAAATCACACCATGCGAGATAACAGAAGTATCCGGATTTTGGGTGTCCGTACCCCCCTTTTACAACCGCCCGATTTTCCCGTTTTACTCCCGCATGGGCATTTTCCCGACCTTACCGCAGAAGTCGTTACAGGGGGCAACACGGTGGTTCACACGGTGGCTTCTTTGGGTTTTGTATCTGCCTTTACAATCTTTCCGTCCAGCTTTTCAAAGCAACATTCGGTGTAGGAAAGACCGTTCTGCTCCACTACCTGATTCAATGCGGTGAACATATCCGTTTCTTTTGCACTGACGAAAACATTCGGACTTTCATAATAAATCCAGTCGCTTGAATCGGGATCATCCTTGACGAATACATCATAGGCAAGCAACAGATTAATATTCGCCTTGTAAATACAGCATTCAATTTTAACACATCCTGCCGTCAGCGAAGCGACGGTCTGCGTCTCAAACTCTGTCGGATTGATTTGCCGCAGCAGCTGTATCTCTTTATCCGAAAGAAAACGGCGGAACAGGTATTTATCACCGAGCTTCTTTTTCAATTCTCTGATCTGTTTCATACTGTGCCCTTTCTTTCACATGGAATAGTTAAACGGATCGGTATCATCCATCTCATTGCCTTTTCTGTTTTCGAATTCCTCGTCCTCATAATCTTCTTGATTGTAATCATCGAACATGTTTTGCGGTGGAGAGGACTGCACTAATGAAGAATAATACCGCTGCGCACTGTTTTCGACTGCTTTATGAAGAATATCGGTATCCAGATCACAGTCATTGTATCCTTCATAGACAATCCGATAATAATGAGGAGAACGGTAATCCGAAATCCATTTTCAGATTCATTAAATACACCATTGCATCTACTGTTTTGTCATCGAGCTGAACGGAAACATTCTGCTTGAAGTAGTGGGAGGGGTATCCCTCATATTGGTCGAGAGCCCGTTCATCTCTCGGCTGTATTTCCCATACGGCAGCGGGAACAAAGGAACCTTTTTTCGGTGCGATGGTGGCAAAGGCTCCATTGGGACGCCCTTTGAACTGCAGCTCGTAATTTTCTATTTTACCTGTGCCGTACAGCTTGGCGGTGGGGCACCGGTATTTCATCTGTTCCAGATTCAAATTGCTGCCGTAGGCAACATAAAGTCTTTTGTTCATTTTCAATCAATCCTTTCACATAACCTGTACAAAAGCAGGGGGAGCTTCCTGATCCAATTCTTCCTCGACTGATTCTTCAAAGGGAGATTCATTGACCGGTTCCCGCGGGATATTCATTGCCGTTTCTTCAGCCAAATGCCTTGAAGCCATACGTTCCTTCTGCGCCTTTGCCTGTGCCGGGTCGCGCCATGCAATATTGCCGTCCAGGTTTTTTAGAAGGTGATGTCTTGCCGTCTTGAATTCATCCCCGATTAATCCCAAACGGAGAAGCCAGGTTCGGAAGGTATATTTTTCATTGGTGCTTTGAGTTTTCGTCCTTGACGCGCCTTTCTGAACAAGCGCCTGATGGCTGATGGCGAGGCAGAGTTGGATATATGATTTGACTTCTCCGGCATGAAGGGTGGAGTTGAACAGGCGGAATTCAATTGTTCCCTTGTAGAACACGCTGTGCAGGTTCAATCCATGATAACGGGAGTTATCATAATGAAAACGTCTGCATGAACTTCCGTTGTACCAAATTGTTTCAAGCTGATCCATTGAAGACGGGCGTTTGAAGTTCATCTCATCCAGGAAACGGGTATCGACTTTCTTGCAGTAGCGTTCCCGCTTGACATCTACCTGCAAAGTTTTATATAACAGATCCTCTTTTGCCGCCATAATGTTGACAATATTGCGGAGTGTATTTACGCTGTGCGTTGATGCGTCAACATGAACATGATCATAAAGACAGATTGGAGACACAAATTCTACTTTATAATCTTTTTCTATGGCATCTTCCCGACTTGTTTCGGCGAGTCTGTGTTGACTTTCATTGCATCTCCTGTCCGATGTTCATGTCGTTATCCTCATACCACTGACTCTCTGAGATACTGTCATCAGGATCGATATACGAGTCATCTGTCTTGGTCTGATAGAAGCGCGAGTTCTCAAAACAGCAGTTCGTTGCCCTTCCGTTGAAGAAAGAACATTGACTGAATGTTGCGTCCGCAAAATTACAGTGGCAGCCAATGAGATAGGAGAGGTCGCAGTTTTCAAGGAATGCGCCTTTCATATTCAGCTCATCGACGGAGATATACTGCATTTTACAGTCTCTGAATACCGCGCCGGTAAAATCAGCGAAACATAGATCCGTGGTATTGAATTTGCAGCTTTCAAAGAGAGAGTTCCGGAAGACGGCATTGTTGAGCTTGCATCCGCTGAAGTCGACATGAAGGAACCGCTTGCCGGAAAAGTCAGCCTGCTCACCGCCGGGAATATCGTGTACCCACAGCAAGTGCTTTGCCGCGGCTACATCAACCTCGTCCTGATACACGTCATCGTATTCATCCCGGAGTACCGGTATCGGGGGACAGAAGTCAAGGCTGTATTTGATTTCAAACCCATCTCCGGTCATTACAACCCGTGCCACTTCCTCTCTTGTTTGAAGACTATTGACCAGTATTTCTTTCAGGTGTTCGTCGTTTGAAACGTCAATACCGAAACGCTCTCTGATCTCTCCAAAGTCGAACGCCCACATACCGTCAAACGCGTTTCCGAGCCCTTTGGTCACGCAGTAGTCTGCAACCATTGCAACTTCGGAATCGAGATACAACTTTGCGAATGGCAGGTAGGCGGAGTATCTTGCGTAGGAAGAGCCTTCACTGTTGACGAGAATCCCTTCACCGGTTTTCTCATTGAGAACAAGGAGGGCGTTTGTAACGCCGTCGCTTCCGACGTGCAGATCTTTCGCGTGTCCGGCGATGATATCATAATCATCAAGCAGGTTTTGCGAGAAGCGTTGCCATTGAATTTCATTGATTGTTTCAAGTGCTACAACGCGAAACGGCTGAACATCGATTGCGTTTTCTTTGCGTTCAAATCTTGCTTTTGGGTTGATGGTCATTCACCTCCGAAATATTCGTTGAATTGTTGTCTGTCTGTATCCGAGAATTCGACGCCGAACGCGGAAGAGACATTGGAGAGCAGGTCGCAGTCCTCGCTGACCGAGAGAAAGCAGTCCGCGAACCTCTGATAAAAATTTTCCTCACCGCGTTTGTCCGTAAGGCAGGACAGGTAGATCAGTTTTGCTGTGGATATGTCCTCATCCGAAAGACTGTTTTCTCTGAACACCGTTTCGATGGCGTCGAGCTGTATCTCATTCTCATCGATCTGTTCCCGTATCTCGGCCGGCAGGTTTGGATAGATCTCATCATAACCAACGATCTCTGCAGCCTCTCCGCCCGACATCCACCCGAACAGTCCGTAGATCGCGATGACGGGAAGGAGGACAATAAAAAGGGCTATGCCAACGACATAACCCAAAAACTTTCTGCCTTTTTGATTTCCGACCAATGCTGTCAGTACTTTTTTGACAGCCGCCGCTACTGTTGAACCGATTGCAATAGCCACCTTCTTTCATATAAAAACAGGGGCTGAGTCAAAAGCTTAAAATTAAGCTGAGGCTCAGCCTTTTGCTATGCAAATATGTTAAATGAGAGAAAAAC
>CALWJX010000097.1 GCA_944381085.1 uncultured Clostridia bacterium | reverse complement strand
ACGATCCGGTTTCTTATACGGTTATATACAACGCCAACGGCGGCAGCGGAGCGCCGCCGGCACAGACAAAATTTTACAGTATCGGCATTACCCTGTCTGATGTCATACCGAAAAGAGACGGGTACGATTTTTTGGGATGGGCGAAAAGCAGCACGGCTACAGTTCCGGATTACGCTCCGGGTGACAGCTATACGTCAAATGCGAATCTCTCGCTGTACGCGGTTTGGCAAAAAACAAACTATGAGTTTTCAGTATCCGATTTGTCCGTGTCCGATGACGAACCGTATCGGTACGGTCAGATCACCGTTAAAGTAAAAGCGGACAGCTGGGACAAAAGAAATTCCTATACGGATATACCCGTACAGTTATATTATAACAATCAGCTCATGTCCACGCAGTATGTGGATTTTGCGGCTTACGGAGTTGCCAACCTGACATTCACGCTCTATGTGGGAGACACTCCCGGCAATCGTCCCATCGAAGCCCGTATCAACTGGGCAAACAGAGGAAATGAAACAAATACCAGAAACAACAGCGTATCCACGTCCATCCATGTAAAGGATTTTGATTATGAAATGTCTGTCGACAACATCATCATGTCCGACAGCTACTGTGCGGGTGAGACAGTCATTTCCTCCTTTATGGTGCGAAACGACAGCGATTATGACATTACTCCCGATATGCGCAACACAGCGGTTTTTAAGGCTTATTACTACAACGGAACACAGAAAGTAGTCATTGCAACGGATACCTGGAACAATGTTGTGATTCCAAGCGGCAAAGCGAACCTCGTATACTTCAAATGGACGGTTCCGACGAATCTTGCGGGGAAAACCGTTTACTGCGAATGTACCATCAACTCGGATAACACTGTAAATGAGGAAAACAGAGACAACAACACCGCTGTGATCCATACGACCGTTGTATCTTTCGCGGAATCGCAGACGCCCAACACGAGATACGAAAGTACCGCGCCCGGTTCATTCAGGGGAGACAGCGCGCCCGCAAATTCCACCGAACAGTCAACCTGGACGATGTGGGTGTATGAAAATGACCGGTTCGTTCTGAAATCATACGGTGTTCAGATCTCGTCGGCTTCTCCGGTTATCGCACCGAGTTCGGATTGCAAAACCGCGGTATATGAAAACGGCAAGTGGACGATCCGTTCGGGTTACGGCTTCAGTATTAGCTATACTCCGACGGTAACTGCCGCAAGCGGATACTCCGATCCCGGCAGAAACGCATACACAGATGTGCAGAGTGTCTATGCCGCGTTTCCCGAATTCAACTATGCATCCACCACCGGCAATTGCAGAACGCTTGAGTACGCGGACGGCAAGTGGCAGTTTGTTCAGAACGACAACGCTGTGGACAACGAACGCATTCACTTTATTCCCGTATGGTTTGCGGACGGAAATTATACTGTCTCGGTCACAGCCTCCCGTGTATGGACGCCCGCGGGTGTGATTTCAGCCACAAGAACCACAAACACGTTCATGATTGACGGCTCCATTTTCGACGATTACTATGTGGGAAGCTGATATGAAAAAAATCTATATCTGTTCTGCACTTCGGGGCGATGTGGAAGAAAACATCCGAAAGGCTCGGATCTACTGTGAATATGTGGTACGGGAGCATCGGATGATCCCAATCGCTCCGCACATTTATTTTACACAGTTTCTGAACGACGAAACAGCAGAAGAAAGAGAGTTCGGCCTGAGTGCCGGACTCTCTCTGCTTTCCGAATGCGATGAGCTGTGGTATTTCGGGGATCAGATCACACGTGGAATGACCGACGAGATATGCTTTGCAATCGAACACGGCATTCCCGTGAAATATATCCCCGAACATCATTACGAAAAATATCTTACAGAAAGGATGAACACCAATGAAATTCAATTATAAGAAAATCGCCTTGGTTGTACTCATGGTAGCCGTTCTCACCTGTATGCTGAGCGTTTCGGCATTTGCAGCCGGAACAGGTGATGTGGCAGGTGCAGTCGAGGACACTTGGGGTGCAGCCAAAGGTCAGATCAAGCAGGTCGTGAACAACGTGGTCTTTCCTGTAATTGACTTGGTACTCGCCGTCCTCTTCTTCGTGAAGGTGGCAACGGCATACCTTGACTGTGCGCCCGTAAAGGCACTGTAACGATTTTGGAATTGGCTAACCAACAGGGAAAGAGTTTGCGAAGCCGCGAGGCTTCACCCTGTCGCCGCCCGGTTTACCGGAGGGAGAAATCTCATAAGGGAAAAAAGCATACCGGGAGAGCCATAAGTTGGGCAGTTACCAGTCCACGACTGAATGGAACGGCGAAAAGTTTCATCCAATGAAACGCAAATTGTATGAGGAAGAAAGCTATACTGCCTGAACGGAAGTCCGAGGCGTTGACGTAGGAACTATGGCGTAAGGTAACTGATACGCCGTATCACACAGCTGCACTGCGTTAGTCCAGCAGATGCAGGGAAACTCGTGTGTGAGCCAACCGTATATGCGGATAAAGGACGAAAACCGCTTCCGACAACAATTTGAGCTATCGTTATTTTGCTAAACGGGGATTGCCTAACCCGAAATGCCGCAGATTGCGGCTATGTGTATAGAATCAATGGTTCTTTAGGCACTGAATATTCGGTATGGCAACGGAGCCGCCGTAGTAGTCCGAGGTTGGGAAAGCCAGCCACATGGCGAAGGGCGGCAGCTTGTTATCTCAGCATCAGAGAAAGGAAGGTGTGTGATACACCATGAGAAATCCGATCAATATGTTGAGCAGTTTGCAGACACACAGCAGTGACAGGTCATATATCTTTGAACGGCTGTATCGCAATTTGTTCAACAGAGATTTATTTCTGTTAGCATATCAAAACATTTACAGCAGTCAAGGGAACATGACAAAAGGAGCAGACGGTAAAACCGTCGATGCAATGAGCATGGCCAGAATTGACGAGCTCATTGCAAAACTTCGGGACGAGAGCTATCAACCTCAGCCGTCCAGACGCACCTATATTCCGAAGAAAAATGGAAAAATGCGCCCGCTTGGGATACCCTCTTTTGACGATAAGCTGGTACAGGAAGCCCTGCGTATGATGCTCGAAGCAATTTATGAGGGAAATTTTGAAGACATTTCGCATGGATTCAGACCAAATCATAGCTGCCATACGGCGTTAAATCAAATTCAGGTCTGCTTCACCGGCGCAAAGTGGTTTGTTGAAGGAGATATTAAAGGCTTCTTTGACAACATCAATCATGACAAAATGGTATCTATTCTCGCAGAAAAGATTCACGATGAAAGGTTTCTGCGGCTCATCCGAAAATTTCTGAAAGCCGGATATTTGGAGGATTGGCAGTTCCACAACACTTACAGCGGAACACCGCAGGGTGGCATTATCAGCCCCATTCTCGCAAATATCTATTTGGATAAGCTGGATAAGTTCATGAAAAACCTGAAACGTGACTTCGACAAAGGGACAAAAAGGCGTGCCAATCCGCAAATGACCGCTATCCTGCGACAGAAGAAGAAATTGCTTACGTTGCTGGAAGCGGCCGAATCCGAGGAAGAAAAGGTAACTCTGGAAACACAGCTAAAAGCCGTGGAGCAAGCCAAATACTCCGTACCCTACACCGATCCATTCGACAGTGAGATGAAGAGGCTGCAATACGTCCGCTATGCTGATGATTTTATTATCGGTGTGATTGGAAGCAAGCAGGATGCCGCGACTATAAAGGAAGCGGTGAAAACATTTCTGTCGGAACAGCTATGCTTGGAAATGTCAGATGAAAAAACGCTGATAACCCACGCAAACAGCAAGGCTCGGTTTTTAGGGTATGACATTTTCGTTCGCAACAGTCAGCAAAAAAGGCGCGCCGTCAATGGCGTTCTGCAAAGGACACTTATGGGAACGGTCTGCCTTGAAATGCCTATGGAAATTGTCAAGAAACGGTTGCTTGCTTATGGTGCCATGACACTGGTAATCGACAAATACGGCAAAGAGGTTTGGAAATCCAAAGCCCGATATTATCTCAAAGACAATGATGACCTTGAAATCCTCGACCAGTACAACAGTGAAATCAGAGGTTTCCGCAATTACTACGCTATCGCAAATAATTCCGCTCACGCAAACTCCTTTGGCTATATCATGACAGAAAGCCTGTTCAAGACGTATGCAACCAAATACAGTGCCGCAAAAAATCGATCTTCTATGCGCAAGGAAATGTCGAAGCGCAGAATCGGTAAGGATTTTGGCGTTCAATTTGAAACCAAAAGCGGCACGAAAACGCGGCTTTTGTACAATGAAGGTTTTGCCCGAAAGAGAATGCCATTCAACCCGGAAATTGACCGGATACCGCTAACAGCAAAGTATGCGTCAAGAACGAGTTTGATCGATAGGCTGAAAGCGAAACAGTGCGAATTCTGCGGTAAAGAGGATTGTGAGATCGAAATACACCATGTACGGAAATTGAAGGATTTATCAGGGAAATCGTTTTGGGAAGCCTTCATGATAGCTCGAAGGCGCAAAACCCTTGCTCTCTGCCAAGACTGTCACGATAAGCTACACTCTGGCAAATTGAATTAACAAGTGGGGAGCCGTATACGCAGAGATGTGTAAGTACGGTTCCGAGGCGAGCATTTGGAAACCTGCCGCAGAAATGCAGTAAGGCGCTGGGTGCTTAGCCTACACCGTAAGCACGGTCAGTTTGAGTGGACGGCTCCCGCCATTCTGCTTGGGACGCTGATCTTCTCCCTGACATGTCCCCTCTATATCTGGTCGATCCTCGGCATGTGAGTACGTGACGGAGGTAAACCCGATTGGAATGGATACAAAATCTGATGAACGGCATCGGTGACGCGATCAGCAGCGCTCTATCCTCCGTATGGACTTCGGTCTCGGATTCGATCTGGGATAAATTCATGTCGTTTATCTACTCTATGGTTTATCAGGCTCTTGCGGATTTCTTTACGCTGATGACAGAAATCGGAGCCAATCTCTTCGACCTCGGTTGGGTACAGGCGGCTCTGCGCTTCTTCAATCTGTTCGGATGGGGACTGTTTATTGCCGGACTTGTCGTCGCCGTCTTCGACGCCGCAGTTGAATACCAGACGATGGGAAGGATGAATATCAAAAAGCAGGTACTGCCGTTTCTTTACGGACTATTGGCGGTGAATCTTTTCACGACTGTACCCGTCGAATTATTCCGATTCTCGGTCAATCTGCAGAATACCTTCGCAAATGACCTGGCAAGCGAAGCAATCGGGATGAACCTTGATATTCAGGAGCTTTCCCTCGGCGTCCTGTCGCTGTATGAAACGCCATTGGTCGGGCAACACAATATTCTGCTGAACCTTCTGATGATCATCTGTCTCGGTTACTGTGTGGTGAAGTGCTTCTTCTCCAACATCAAAAGAGGCGGGATCCTTCTCACACAGATTGCCGTCGGCAGCCTGTATCTGTTCAGTCTTCCGCGGGGGCTCACAGAAGGGTTTACGGCATGGTGTAAACAAATCGTAGCTTTGTGTTTCACAACCTTTATGCAGACCACGCTTCTCATGATGGGACTTGTTACGATGCAGTCTCATCCGCTTTTGGGACTTGGCGTCATGCTGGCGGCAAACGAAGTGCCTCGTATCGCGCAGCACTTCGGACTCGATACCAGCACCCACGTCAATATGATGAGCGCCGTTCACACAACCACAACCGCTATCAATCTGACACGTGCCATCGCGCACAAGTGACAATTGCTTATTTTTTCTGATTCCCTTATATTTGCTATACGATAAGAGAAAAATCCCTCATATCATTGACAATTCCCTTATATTGTGATATAATTTAAGGGAATAAAGACTGAGGGATACAAGCATGAGAAATTTTAATTACGCTAAAATAAGAGATCAGAAATGGGATTCGGAAGTGCTCTCTCTGATTGCCGCTATTTATAAAGAAGCCGGGAAACAGGAGCTGTATCTGAAGCAACGCCCGGATGATCTTGAAAAACTGGTGGAGATCGCAAAAATACAAAGCACGGAATCTTCCAATGCCATTGAAGGAATCGTTACAACAAATACCCGTATCAGACAGCTTGTCGAGGAAAAGACAACGCCGAGAAACCGGGACGAGCAGGAGATTGCGGGATACCGGGATGTGCTGAACATCATACACGATAGTTTTGACACGATTCCGATCACACAGAATTATATTCTCCAGCTTCACAAGATTCTGTACAGTCACATGAATAATCCGATGGCAGGTAAGACAAAAAACGTGCAGAACTATATCAGCGCAACCTATCCGGATGGGCATACCGAAACATTATTCACTCCACCGTCCCCCTTTGAAACACCGCAAGCCCTTGATTGCATCTGCAATGAATACAATCGGGTGATCGGAAACAACGAGGTCGAGCCTTTGATTGTGATCCCGATCTTCATCCATGACTTTCTCTGCATTCACCCGTTCAACGACGGAAACGGCAGAATGAGCAGATTGCTCACAACCCTGCTGTTATACCGGAATGGGTTCTATGTCGGGAAATATATCTCTCTGGAAGCCAAAATCGCACAGCATAAGGACTTATATTACAACGCATTGCATGATGCGCAGCACGGCTGGCATGAAGGTACGGAGGACGCTGTCCCGTTCATCAAATATCTGCTCGGAACGATTCTTGCCGCTTACAGGGATTTTGAAGACCGGTTCGCGCTTGTAGAGACAAAACTACCGGCACTGGAGACGGTACGCCTTGCCACACAGCAAAAGATCGGACGGTTTTCAAAGCAGGATATCCGTGAGCTTTGCCCGGCTCTCAGTCTGAGCTCCGTTGAAGGGGCGCTCCGGAAAATGGTTGCATTGGGAGAACTCAAACGGGAAGGAAACGGAAGAAATATCCGATACTACAGGCTGAAATAAACGCAGCCTGATTTCAAAGAACTTTCAAGTGGAGAAGCCACCGTCAGGGAGGCTTCTTTTTCTGTTATGAAGCGGAGGTAATATGGAAATAACAAGAGACATGATCAGGATCGACGACGATTTCAGTGTCGACGATGATCAAAAAATCGTAACGGCATATCTTGAAACATGGTTTGATGTGGATAAAAAATTCGGAACGGACGTCAATGATGACGATAACGCGTGGGTCAATTTTTACGCGGATTATAATGTTGAGACAGACAATCTGACATGCTTTTATCTGATCAGTCGTCCGAACAGCTGCACCGACCATGAGTATAAACCGACGGAAGCCGAGGCAAAAATCATAAAAGAGATGATGCAGGATACGTGTATAAAATATCACGGCTGTACGCTCAAAGAATACGCAGCCTCTATGGACATGACGATGTGAGGAATGCATTATGAAGAAACAATATTTATATCCGCAGAATATGCGGACAGAAGCCAAGCTCTGGTTCTGGGGACTCCGGGATATCATGATCCTTGCTGTCGCGCTTACCATTTCGGTAGTTTCGTGGGCAAAGCTGAACTTTATTATCCCCGCGGCTCTGACCCTGATATACGGATTCTTGTCCATGCGCCTCGATGAGTGCTCGGTACTTGACTATATCAAAAGAGCCGCGAGTTTCTTTTTAACCACACAGCAATACTATGAATGGGGTGAAAAGCATGGCAAATAAGAAACTGTCAACCGCCGAGCTTGTCGGGATCAGCCATTTTTCCCGGAACGGACTGATGACCGAGCGATACGGCGAGGTGGTGTATTTCCTCGTTCAGCCGACCAACATCTCGGTATTGAGCGAAACCAGTATCGCGATCAAAATCAACCGCCTGATGCAGCTGCTCTCCCAGCAGCCCGACATCGAGATCATCTGTTCGGACGCGAGAGAAAACTTTGAATATAACAAACTGAGCCTTGCGAGAAAAGCGGAAAAGGAAGACAATCTCAAGGTGCAGCTTCTGCTCCGCAAGGATATGAAATTCCTTGACGATATTCAGCTGCAGATGTCCACCGCCCGTGAGTTTATGTTCGCGTACCGCCTCACGCGCGAGAGCGAGGACGGTGCCCTGGCAACGCTCAACCGCATCGAAAAGCACATCTCAGATCAAGGCTTTGAGGTAAAACGAGCCGGAAAAGACGACATCAAACGGTTTCTCTCAAGATACTTTGGTCACATGATCGAAGACAGCATCGATGATGTCGACGGCGAGAGAATGATCAAAAAGTGGACTATTCCGGATTGACATTGGTTTTGTTTGAAAAACACGGATAAGAATAACGAAACAAGCGGTCAGTCAAAACCATTGGTTTTAATCAACCGCTTGTTAGCACGCATGACGCAGCTTAATTCTTTTGATTTTTGTTACTTCAATCATTTCAACAGATCACGTGAAGTAACAATCCGGCAGGTTTATCCGGTACAGAGACGGCAGATAGAAACATCTGTAATATTCCCTTTCTGCCACCTCACTCATTCAAGGAGAGCTACCGTGGGAACATTGCTTTCCCACGGTTTTCCCTCCACAGGGCTATTTCGGCTCCCAAAAACTATTTCCTACTTCCGGGCACAGGTTTCAAGCATTTTACTTGTAAATATTCCCGTCAGTGCAGTGAATGGTATAGTTTCCTGTATCTCGGTTCCAGTTTGAGCCCTTGCTGATTGTATTCCACTGAGCCATTGTCCCGTTGAATGTAATCCTCGTCAAATTACTGCAATAACTGAATGCAGAAGAACCGATACTTCTCACACTATCAGGGATTGTAATACTTTCAAGGCTACTGCATTTATAGAACGTATCCGAACTAATGCTCGTCACCCCATTTCCGAACGTGACGCTCTTCAGACTACTGCAATAACTGAATATAGACTTATCAATATTCGTCACACTGTTTGGTATTGTGATACTTCTCAAACTGCTACAACTATCGAATGCCGAATAACCAATACTTGTCACGCTGTCCGGAATCGTGATACTCTCAAGACTGCTGCAACCAGAGAACGCCTGCTTCCCGATGCTTTTCACGCCATCCGGAATCGTGATGCTTTTCAAACTTCTGCAATCATAGAACATCCATTCCCCTATGCTTGTTAATTTATTTCCGAGAGTGATACTTTCAAGACTGACGCAGTCTTGGAATGCATCTTCTCCGATGCTCGTCACACTATCTGGCAATGTGATGCTTTTCAAATTTCCACAATTATAGAATGCGGCTTTACTAATACTTGTACCGCCGGTAATTACCACCGTTTGCAACGAGCTTGGAATGTATGTGTTTTGACCGTAGTAAGTCCTTGTTCCGAATATATACCCAAAATTCGTATTGCTCGTTCCGTTTAGACTTCCTCCGACAAACGGCAATGTGATGCTTTTCAAACTGCTACATTTAGAAAACGCAGCATATCCAATGCTTGTTACGCTATCCGGCACCGTGATGCTTTCAAGGCTGCTACAAAGAAAGAACGCTTCAGAACCAATGCTCTTCACACTGTTCGGAATGGTTATGCTGCTCAAATTGCAACAGTTGTAGAATGCTTGAGAGCCAATGCTTGTTACCCTGTTTCCGATGGTTATATTCGTCAGATTGCTACAACCATCGAACGCCTGATAACCGATACTCATCACGTTGTTTCCGATTATTACATTCGTAAGATTGCTACAATCATAAAACGCACCAGTACCGATGTTTGACATACCTGTAATCACCACTGTTCTCAACGAGTTTGGAACATATTCGTTAACCCCTATCCCGTCTCCGAATATATATCCGAAATGCGTATCGCTTGTTCCGTTGAGACTGTCACCTATAAATGGCAACGTAATGCTATTTAAACTGCTACAACCATAAAATGCAGACTTACCGATGCTTGTCACACTGTTTCCGATTATTACATTCGTAAGATTGCTGCAACCATAAAACGCAGAAGCACCAATACTCGAACCGCCTGTAATTACAACCGTTTTTAGCGAGCTTGGAACAGAACTGGAATTTGACGAATAAGCGGATGCTCCGAATATATATCCAAAATGTGTGTTGCTTGTTCCATTAAGGCGTTCACCGACAAACGGTAACGTGATACTACTCAAATTGTTGCAACCTTTTAATGCACCAAAACCAATACTTGTCACACTATCCGGTACCACCACACTACTCAAACTTCTACATCCTTGGAACGCAGACTCACCAATACTCCTCACACTATCCGATGCCGTGATGCTTCTCAAGTTGCTACAACCATAGAATGCAGAAGAACCGATACTCGTGTCACCTGTAATTACAACCGTCTTCAGCGCGCTTGGAACACATCCAACATTATCTGAATAACTTGATGCTCCAAATATATACCCAAAATGCGTGTTACTTGTTCCATTAAGACTTTCGCCTACAAACGGCAACGTGATGCTACTTAAACTGCTACAACCGGAAAACGCTCCTTTTTCAATTCTTGTAACAGAATTCGGAATGCTGACCGAACGAATAGCGGTATTATTTTGGAATGCCGTGGATGCAATAACGGTAATGCCATCTGGAATAACTACATTGACGGCTGTACCTCTATATTCAACCAATGTAACAGTATTGCCTGAGATGATTGTTGAAAAGACAGGCGTCCACTTCGCCGTCAAAACGATATTGCCGATGCTTCCCGCCGGGATTTCGGTTACCTTGGTTTCTCCGTTATACCAACCTTCAAAGATATAGTCGTCAACCACAATGTCTGAAAGTTTAATCGTTTTACTTTCAATCGTGTAACCAACCACATTAGGATTAATTGCTCCTTTGGTATTTTCATAAGCAATGGTATATGTAATCGGAGTATAAACGACATTGATTGTAATATCCCCGGCTCCGAGCGAATAGTTTTCCCATGCACTGGTATATCCGGGACGTTTCGGAACATCCGGCTCTGACAAGGTGTCGGTTTCTACTGTAAATTTTACTGTTCCGACAACATCATCACCGTTCTTGAAAGTTGCGGTATATTCGATTGTTTCCAACTTTGCCGTCAGAACAATATTGCCCATGCTTCCTGCCGGGATTTCGGTTACTTTTGTTTCTCCGTTATACCAACCGTCAAAAATGTAACCGTCCGACACGATATCCGAAAGTTTAATCGTTTCGCTTTCAATGGTGTACTCGGTCGCATTTGGATTGACTGCGTCTTTTATTCCTTCATAGATGATTGTATAAACGACAGGTGTCCACTTCGCCGTCAAAACAATATTGCCCGTGCTTCCCGTCGGAATTTCGGTCACCTTGGTTTCTCCGTTATACCAGCCTTCAAAGATGTAACCGTCCGACACGATATCCGAAAGTTTAATCGTTTCACTTTCAACGGTGTACTTGGTCACGTTGGAATTGACTGTCCCTTTGGTATTTTCATATACAATGGTATATGTAATCGGTATATAAACGGCATTGATTGTAATATTCCCGACACCGAGCGTATAGTTTTCCCATTTCCCAGTATATCCGGGACGTTTCGGAACATTCGGCTCCGACAAGGTTTCGGTTTCCACTGTAAATTTTACTGTTCCGACAACGTCATCACCGTTCATGAAGGTTGCGGTATATTCGATTGCTTCCCACTTTGCGTACAAATCAAGGTTTCCGGTTGTGCCGACCTCGATCTCGGCAATTGCTGTTTTCAGTTCGGGATCCGTGTACCAACCACAGAATGTATATCCCGCCTTGCTTGCCGGGAGTAACGCAAGCGGTTCATTTTCCACAGTATATGTCGGCGGATTTGCATGGGTCGCGTTTTGGACATTATGATAGATAATTTCATACCCAACAGGTGCCCAGACAGCATACAAAGTCGTATCCCCGGCAATTGACCAAACGACTTTTCCTTTTCCACTCGCATCGGTAAGAAACTCTCCCTCCGCGGTCTTCCACCCGACAAAAGTATACCCGGATTTTGACGGAACTTCTGTTGCAAAGGCAGCATCGAACACCACTGTCTGATCGCTGATCTCCGAACCGCCATTTGCCTGAAACCGTACCCGATAACTGTTTGCCGTATAAGAAGCGACCAGGGTCATATTGCCGCTGACTTTATCCTTTGTGAAGTCCCATACAGTTCCGTTATATTTCCATGCCGCAAACGTATAGCCGTTCTTCAATGCTTCCGGAGAGGTGAGCAAAGAACTCTCTTCAACTGTTCTGACGTCATCATCAGTTCCGTTTGCAAAATCATAGGTTACAGTAAACACTTCACGTTTATAAATATTTACAGTATACTGTGTTTGATTGGAACCGTTTCCCGATGTAACAAAAATATAAAAAGTATTATTTCCGGGCTGAAGTGGAAGCGATCCCGCCGGAACATCATTCTTTCCTTCAATATCTGTGGTTACACGATAGGTCGCATAAGGGCTTACCGTGATTATATCCAATACCGAATAATTATTCTGTGAATTCGGTACTTCTGCAGACAATGTCAAACCGTCCATGGTCATGCCAACCACTTCCAGAATACTGCTGCCAGAAGTATCTGGTTCATTAACCCACTTGGCGTACAGCGTGACATTATCTTTAACCGTGTCTGCCGAAAAATCCCATTTTGTCAGATAATCAGCTTCTTTATACCATCCGGCAAAAATAAAGCCCGATTTGACCGGGTCTTCCGGTTCATCTACAAGAGCCCCGTATAAAACAGACTGAGTGGCAACTTCGCTCCCTCCCATAGAATGAAAGACAACATCATAATTCTTTGTTGTAATGTCATCGACAAGCCATTTTGCATATACTGTCATATTCTCGGTAAGTTTTTCATTCAGCAATGAATCCGCCGTAAACGGATGTTGCCAAGTTTCCTCATCCAAATACCAGCCGTCAAAAACAAATCCGTCTTTTACAGGATCCTCCGGCATCTCGATGGTTTCATTGCCTGCTGTGGTAACGGTTTTATATATCTCACCATCAACCATAAAATTCAAGCTGAAATTTACGGTTTTACTGCACGCAGACATAAATAACATACACACCATACAAAACAAGACAGATAGCTTTATTAACAATTTGTTCTTCATTTTTCCGTAATCGAGTATACTCGATTCTCCTTTCCATTAAAAATTTAGAATTGCCGATGATTTACTATGCCATAAATAACCTTTTTCTGTTTTTGTTATTGTCCTCCATATTCCTAAAATTTTACTACATAATTTCGATTATGTGGTAAAATAGATCAGAAACAAAAAAATAAGGCATACAAAAGTGCATACCTTTGAAACCAATGAAACTAATACGTTTCCTTGGTCTGTTTCTCATACTGTTATTTTAGATTTTTTATGACTATCGCTAACTTTTCTTCATTAAGGTATTGACAAAGCATGAATAGTACTGTATAATTATTATAAGTTTAAAATTTTATTACCACATAATCGAAATTATGTAATAGTTTTTTTAATTAACATCGCAATAGCCCTAATTTTTGAATCTGCCTGCGGTGTACCTCTCCGGACTCCATCGTATAAATTCTCGTTGTGTTTACGCTGCTGTGGCCAAGGATATCAGCTAATCGCACAATATCCTTTTGCAAACTGTAATATGTGCGGGCAAAAAGATGCCGAAGATTATGCGGAAATACTTTTTTCTCCGATACGTTTGCCGCCTTGCATAGTTTTTTCATGTCGGACCATATATTTGAGCGATCAAGCGGATTGCCGTTTTTCGTTATGAAAACAGCGCCGCTTTTTATTTTTTGCCCTTTGATGTATTGCTTCAGAATACTGCAAAGCTTCACGGGCAAGAAAACCCGCCTGTGCTTGCCCTTGCAGTTGATCTCCGCGATACCACGGCTTACCGCTTCGACGGTAATATAGCATACCTCGGACACGCGAATGCCTGTGGAGCAAATCGTCTGCATCAGCAGATAAAGACGTTCGTTCCGATTGTGTTTTGCTGCCTTTAACAAACGCTCATACTCAATTTTTGTCAATTCCTTATCCGTAGATGTAAATATCTGCTTTTGAATCTTTAAGTTTTTTACTCGCAAATCATACCACTCCATAAAGTTAAAAAAGCTGTTCAATGATGAGAGCGCGGCGTTGACGCTTGCAGGTGCATAATGTTCGCAAAGGTAAGACTTGTATCCAAGAACGGCCGCCTTGCATAATTCTTGCTCTCCCAACCACACTTTAAATTCTCCAACATCGTGTATATACTTACTGATAGTCGCTTGCGCCTTCTCCTCGCCTATCAGGTAACTATTAAATGATTTTATGTTTTTCATTGTTATTTTTTTCATAATCAATCCTATTCCTCCGATGTATATTAGCTCTCCTGTTCTATTTTACCATACTTCCTCCATTCACACAATATCGTATATAGACACACGTAACGGGAAGGCTTGATAATTGCTTCTTCTACATAATTAAGTACATGCCGAATTCCAAAAGAAAAATGGCTTATTTTAACGGAAAGGAAACCCAATGGCAAAGAAAAAAACACTCCCCTCGGAAGTCGTTTCAAGCGAAGCCTACGTGAAAGACTTCTTCGATATGGTTGTCCCTTCAACCATCAAATTCAACGTGGATCACTTTATCTGCGGCGACAGCTTCCGCTGTGTGTGGGCGATCAAGGAGTATCCGCCTAACACCACGGATCAGGCAATCCTGTCACGCTTCGGGGACAAGGAAGCCGTCACGCTGCATATGTACACCCGTTTTGTGGACGGACTCGAACAGCGTAAAATTCTCCAGAACGCAAGCAGAAAGAACAAGATGCTGGCAAACTCCAACGATCTCGAAGACTCAGTTATGGGAGAAGGTAATCTCTGCGATGTCGTGGAACTTATGAATGACCTCCGCCGGAACCGCGAACCGCTTCTGCATTGCGCGGTATTCATTGAGCTGTCAGCAAGCAGCCTCGAAAAGCTCAGGGAGCTGCAAGCGGACGTCTCGATGGAGCTGACAAGAGAAAAGCTCTCGGTAGACAGGCTCACGCTCCGACAGAAGGAAGGCTTCATCGCCTGTATGCCCTGCGGTCACAATGTTTTCGGCACACAGTTTGAACGGGTGCTCCCTGCCTCGGCGGTCGCGAACTGCTATCCTTTCAACTATTCGGGTAAGACCGATCCGCACGGATTCTATCTTGGGAAGGATAAGTATGGCACGAACATCATCGTGGATTTTGACCGCCGGAGCGATGACAAAACCAACTCCAATGTCCTCATCCTCGGCAACTCCGGTCAGGGTAAGTCGTATCTTCTCAAGCTCATTCTTACCAACACGAGAATGGCCGGAAAGTCTGTCATCTGTCTTGACGCCGAACAGGAATACAAGGATCTCTGCAACAATCTCGGTGGTTGCTATATTGATCTCATGAGTGGAGAGTATATCATCAATCCCCTGGAACCCAAGGAGTGGTCGGACACGGGCGACGGGAAAGCCGCTGTTGAAGCAGATCCGTTGTCCGATCCGGATGCCGGCTCCGCCTGCCCAGAAGCCTTCCGAAAAGCAACCCGTCTTTCACAGCACATCGCCTATCTGAAGGATTTCTTCCGAGTCTACAAAGATTTCAACGATGCTCAGATTGACGCTCTTGAAATCCTTCTGACAAAACTTTACGGTAAGTTCGGCATTTACGACAACACCGACTATGACAAGCTCAAAGCCGAGGACTATCCCGTCATGGCTGACCTGTACGGGATCGTCGAGAGCGAATATCTGAAATACGAAAAAGGCTCGAAATCTCTTTTCACCGAAGACCTGCTCCGTGAGCTCTGTCTCGGTCTCAATTCCATGTGTGTGGGTGCCGAAAGCAAGTTCTTCAATGGGCACACGAACATCACCGATGACAAATTCATCTGCTTTGGCGTGAAAGGTTTGATGGATGCAAACAAGAAGCTCAAAGACGCGATGCTGTTCAACATCCTCTCATATATGAACCACAAGCTTCTGACCAAAGGCCGCACCGCGGCGTCCATCGATGAGCTGTACCTCTTTCTAACAAACCTCACGGCAATCGAATATATCCGCAATGCCATGAAGCGTGTGCGTAAAAAGGAATCCTCGATCATTCTGGCCAGTCAGAATATCGAGGATTTTCTCTTGCCGGAGATCAAGGAATTCACAAAGCCCTTGTTTTCCATCCCGACGCATCAGTTCCTCTTCAACGGCGGCAATATCAACGCAAAGGACTATATCGACGCGCTGCAGCTTGAAGAATCCGAGTTTGATCTCATCAAATACCCGGAACGCGGTACTTGTCTGTTCAAATGCGGTAACGAAAGATACCTGCTGCAGGTCAAGGCTCCGGAATATAAGGCGAAGCTCTTCGGCGAAGCAGGCGGCAGATAAATATTTCCGGATTCATTACAGAACGCGCTTGACAAAGGGGTTAATTCGGGGTATAATATAGATATAACACTGATCAGTAGAATGGAGTATCAAAATTGGACAGGAATGAAATACTCGAACAGCTTGCGGAATTGACCGCGAGGATCAAAGAGCTCCCCAAAGGTTATATCTCAAAAAAGACGATTGGCGGAAAAATCTACTATTATCATCAATGGTCGGAAAACGGGAGCAAACAAAGCAGATATATCAAAGATGATGAAGTTGAGCCGCTTGTAAAACTGATCGATGAAAGAAAAGAATTGCAGACACGGGTAAGCGCCTTGAAAAGAACCCCCATGGAAAAAAGCAAAAGAAATGAGGTGAATGTGTTGAAATTTGCCCTGATGCACAAAAGAATACAGGCTGCGTCAATTGAACTTGACGATGAAACAGGGTTTATTCAAAGAATAGGAGAGGTGTATGCTCCCGAACATTTTCCGATCGGCATTCCGTTCAGAAAAGGGGTGACGGACAGAGCGTCCCTCAATGAATGGTGGACGGACAGATCGATCCCTGCAAGCAGAAGCGGGATCAGAGAAGCGCTTGAAACTCTTGAAATAACCAATACGAAAATACTGCTGATCCGATGCTATGGTCTGAGCCTGTCGGATCAATACTGGATCAGGCCGGAAGGCAGCGACCTGAGCTGGGATGACGTCAACTTCTTTACCCATCCGTTCTCGGATGATATCGGGGACATCTTGTTCGGTGCGGCCAGAAAAGCCGATGAACTGAACTTTTCCTCGCCCGATAACACTACGGACGGCTTTCTGAAAAAGCGTTGGAAGATCATAGACGGCAAGAGATATCTGATCAAAGGCGGTTCCAATCCGTTTCGTCAGCAGCCGTTCAATGAAGTGATCGCAACAAAGATCATGGAAAGACTGGGCATTCCGCATGTGCCGTATACGCTCATCTGGAACAAAGAAGCACCGTATTCCGTATGCGAAGACTTTGTGGATGAGAATACGGAACTGATTCCCGCATGGCGTATTATGATGACACAGAAAAAAGATAACAGCACATCGGTCTATGGGCACTTTGTGAATTGCTGTGAAGCTCTTGGAATCAAAGAGGTTATTTCCTTTCTTGACCGCATGATCACACTGGATTATATCATCGCCAACGAGGACAGACATTTCAACAATTTCGGAGCGTTGAGAAATGCCGAAACGCTCGAATGGCTCGGAATGGCTCCGATCTATGACAGCGGCTCGTCTTTGGGATATGATAAGCTCCCCGGACAAATGAGATCCGAAAAGGACGTCATATGCAAGCCGTTCAAAAACCATCATACGGAACAGTTGCGGCTGGTGCGCTCCTTTGATTGGCTTGATTTGTCAAAGCTCAATGATGTGGAAGATATCATCAGAGGGGTGCTGTCGGAAGATACAGATGAAAACTATATTGATGAAAATCGCATTCGTGCCGTGACGAACGCAGTGAAAAGAAGAATACAACAGTTAGAGCAAATCATATGTGAGCGCCGAGTCGAACCGTCCATGCATGGAAATGTATCCACGGAAGACGACGTCCCGGAAAACATCGCCGAAGATTATTCTCCCAAAATGGAGCTTTAAATATCAACCCTACGAAAGCAATCGCCAGACAACGGTTGCTTTTTTTATGCAAATGAAATTTGAGGACACTCAGGTCTGAAAAATGATATCGCTGTAAGCAAAGAAAACAATTTTTGAAAACTGCTAAAAGGCATATAAATAAGTTTCCGTAAAATTCGGAATACTATGTATAAAAAACAGATTGAATTTATGGGGGGAAACATCATGGCGGTATCACACAGAGGAGCGATTTCATTCGGAATGGTGCATATTCCGGTCGGGCTGTATACAGCGACACAGGACAACGATATTCACTTCAACCAGCTATGTAAGGAGGACGGTTCGAGAGTAAAATATAAAAAGGTCTGCGCCGGGTGCGGAAAAGAGGTCGGCGCGAACGATATAGTCAAGGGCTTTGAATATGAGCCGGGCAAATATGTGACGCTGACGGACGAGGATTTTGAAAAGGCAAAGACGGCAAAGGACAAAACCATACAGATTCTGCATTTCACGGATCTGCAAAATGTCCGTCCGATCTACTTCGATAAAACCTACCACGCAATTCCGGAACAGGGCGGCGATAAGGCGTATGAACTGTTGCGCCGCGCGATGCTTGACGAGAACAAGGTAGCCGTGGCAAAAACCGTGATGGGGACAAAGGAAAAGCTGTTGGCGCTCATCCCGTCCGAAACAGAAATATTGGTTGAGACGCTGTTCTACGCGGATGAGATCAAGGACGCGCCGAAGGAGCCGGCACAGACGTCGGTATCCGAAGCCGAATTGCAGATGGCAAAGACACTCATCGGCGCGATGGTCAAGCCCTTTGAGCCGGAGCAGTACAAAGACGGGTACCGCGAGAAGCTGTGGGCGATTATCAACAGCAAGGTTCAGGGCAAAGAATTTGTGGCGGCGCCGGATGAGGTTGAGTTCAGCGCGGTCAATCTAATGGAAGCACTGAAACAGAGCCTTGAGGACGCGGGCGTGCTTGTCAAATGAATGATTTGTTTGAAACCAAAAATATCAAACCAATGCTGATCGGAGAGGAAGGCGAAGCTTTTGACAGTAAAGACTATATCTATGAGCTGAAGCTCGACGGAGAACGCTGCATTGCTTATCTTGACCCTGATAAGGGAACCGAACTGCGGAACAAACGCAATGTGAAGCTGCTCCAGAAGGTGCCGGAGCTGTCCGAGATACACAGGCAGGTAAGCTGCCGCTGTATCCTTGACGGAGAGCTTGCCGTCATCAGGGACGGCAAGCCTGACTTTTCCGAAATTCAGCGAAGAAGCCTGATGTCAAGTCCGATGAAGATCGAGCTTGCGTCAAAGCAATCTCCCGCCTGCTTTACCGCCTTTGATATTCTATACTTTGAAGATCATTCGGTCAATCTTCTGCCGCTGACGGAACGAAAGAAGCTGCTTGATCGGGCGGTGATCTCCGAATCCGCGCGGTTTGCCAAATCGAGATCTATCGAGGAAAAAGGAATCGCTTTTTACAAGCTTGCCGAACAGCGGGACCTGGAGGGGATTGTGGCAAAGCGGAAGGACAGCCTTTACCATTTCGACAAGCGTACAAAGGATTGGATCAAGTGCAAAAACCTCAAAGACGAGGATTTTGTGGTCTGCGGTTATATCCCAAAGGAAAATCACATGACAAGCCTTGTTCTCGGACAATATGAGAATGGCAGACTTGTCTGTCGCGGGCATGTTACGCTTGGCGTCGGCGGTGAGAATTTCAGGCGGATCAAAGCAATTCCCGTGCGCAAGGCTCCTCCGTTTGCGGCGCCGCCAGGAAATGAGAACGCGGTGTGGCTTGCGCCTGTGCTCGTATGTACCGTCAAATATATGGAAAAGACCGAGCGCGGCGGAATGCGCCAGCCGGTTTTCAAAGGGCTGCGGGATGATAAAACGCCGGAGGAATGCACGGTATCCGCATTTCATGGGGCTGAGTCATTAACTTAGCTGAAAAAAGAAAAAAAGCGGATGCTTTTTACCGAAAGGTATTGAGTATCCGCTTG
>CALWJX010000096.1 GCA_944381085.1 uncultured Clostridia bacterium | reverse complement strand
ATCTGATGGCTTGCATCCATGGAATATTGCTCTTTTGCAAAGTGATTGATGAGCGTAATGAGATTATCCAAAACCCATTCCAGATTCTGTTCTTCGCTCATGTCATATACAATATCGCCGTCCGCGTCGAAATAATAGTTTCCGTTTTCATCAATCGCCGGAACGCCGGATTCCATTCGCTCAAGATACGGGACAATGCTTGGATCAAGATATATTTCGCTGCCCTCGTCAAACTCGATGACAGGCTGCCCCTGAATGTGTTCAAAGCGGTAATCCGGTTCAATGACAATTGTATCATCCGCGGTTGTGTCCGAGGGTTCCGTCTGCTCGTCTTCCTGTTCGGCGTCTTCTCTGAAAATATAATACAAACCGACCGTCAGAGCAACGATAAGCAGAATGATGATTGCGGGTATAATACACCGGTTATTCAGCATTGTCAACACCTTCTTTCGTTCCGTATTCAACGGTTACGTCGGTCACTCCGGGGTCGGGAGTTCTGTCTTTATCCGTCACATCGAGAATGATATCGTCTTTTCCGGTTTCCTCTCCCGTATCATCGGGAATCACGATGGGCGGAACATTGGTTTCGCTTGTGTCGGGCGTATGAGTCGCGTTCTGCGCCTGTTCGTATTCCTCCCACGCGCGCTTGATGTCATTCTGTCTGCCAATTACAGAGGCAATGCACACCAAAGCAGTCGCAAGGAGTAAAACGGCGGCAGTTACGCTGATGATCATTTTCTTTTTCTTACTCAAGTTGTTTCATCCTTTCTGTTTACTTGAATCGATAATAGCTCGTTACGGTGATCGGAACCTGCAGATCCGCGAATGTTTTTCCGCCCCATGATATAGGGAATGACACGGTGTAGGTCGCTGTAAGGCCGAAACCGTTGCCGGACAGTGTAGTGACTGTCGGTCTGCTCATCGTGCAGTTGCCGTTGTCATAGGTGATGCTTGTGTCATCACTTCCGAATCCAAGATGTCTGTATGCGTTTTCTTTCAGCTTTTCAAGGTCGAGCAGTTCATAATTGTCGCCTTGCTTGATGGAGTCAAATGCTTCGGTCGCATACTCCGCCACACAGCTGTCGAGCTTGTTTTTCACATCCCGTTTCTGAATCTGCACCTGTGCCAGAAGCCCCATATAAAGGATGACGACCGAAACCAGCATGGAAATAAAGAGGACGAGCACGCAGACATAGATATACGCCTCGCCCGTCTTGGAGGAGACGGCTTGCTTTATCCTTTTCAGCATTTCCGCCCCTCACTTCCAATAGACCTGTGAGATCCCGCTTGCCGACGCCTGAACGGTTACAGGAAATACAAATTCACCAAATCCCAGAACACTTGTCCGACAAGTGAGTCTGCACTCGATGACGTCGCCAAGCTGTACCTTCTCACCGCTGTGATAATCTGTCCCCGAAAACGAATACGAAAAATCAATCCCGTTCTTTTCTTTGAGAGAACCGATATAATCATCGATATCGGTCGTTCCGTTCTGTGCCGCGTAGTCAATGATCTGGTCTGCCATCGTCTTCATATTCTGATTGAGCGCCACAAGGGAGACCATGTTCACCGAAAAGATCAGGACGAAGGCAACGATCATCACCGTAATGGCAACGTCGATATAGGTTTCGCCTGATCTGTTCAGGAAAGCAAAAGCGCGCTTTTGCTTTCGGGCATGAACAGGCTTTCTTTGGTTTTTGATCTTCTTAAAGTTCATGCCAATCATCCAAACATACCTCCGAGAGAGGATATGAGTACCTGACCGATGACGACCACATAAATCAGCATGAAGCAAAACAGGAGCGCCATGGAGAGTTTTCTGACCCTCTTTGGCGCTTTGTGCGCCTCATTTTTGAGGAGTGTCCGCTGATAGTCCGAGAACTTAAGAACAAGGTTGCCCCAATAAACGTCGGTTTTATCTCCGTGAATCACGCTGACAAGTCCCCGCGTCACATCGCTCATCATGGAGGAACCGACACGGGATTCCAGTCGGGTGAGCGCCACCTCGTAGTTACCGGACCGCATATCCGCTACGGTAATATCCAGCTCCCGGCGAAGCTCTTCTCCCGCGTGTTCACGGTAGGAGTCGAGGATGCCGAGAACGTCACGGCTGTGGACGAGTGTTTTGTCAATGTTGGATACCAAACGGGGCAATTCATATTCAATCCGTCTGCGCTTTTCCTTGATGACGCGACTGACTTTGCGGTATTCGCTGAAATAAATGACAACGGAGATCACCGCAATCAGAAGAGAGATGATCGGAGCGAAGAACAGAAACGGCACCGCGAAGACGCCGATGAAGAGCGCTTTCACGATGGCGTTTGCCACATACTGTTCGGGGGACATACTCATATCGGCGCTGTCCAGGTCGATCTTCAGCTGCAGGCGTTTGTATTCATTCAGCCTGAGTTTGGAGGCGATAAGGTTGGCAAGGTCACCGAGCCAGATGTCAAGGGGATTGGTCTTCCTGTTCTTCCGCTTTCCAAGACTTGTAATTGCCTTGGATACGGGATATTTCGGTATTTTCAGTACATCGGCGAGGATCCATCCAAGACCGATCGCGGCGAGGGATGCAATGAGTATCTGTAATACAATTTCCATAGGCAGCCTCACTTTTTGTATTCGACCTGTTTCGTATACCTGAACATGAGTACGGCTGTGACCACGATTGCAAGAGCGCAGACCGCAAGGACAATTTTTCCGGGCGTCGTGAACATCAGGGCGGCATACCAGTCTTTGTTGAGAAAATACAGAAGCGGAATGTTGCCGACTACCATTGCCGCCATCATCCAATATTCGGTACGGGCGGCGGACAGCATGCCCTTGATTTCGTTGTTGACGATCCTCACATCGGTGAGCTTTGCCACGGTGGGCATCAATGTGTCCTTGAGTGTTCGGTCATCCTGACAGGCGATCAGGGTGTCGCACCATTCATCGAAGATGCTGTTGCTGACTTTCTCCTTGAGATGCCGGATCGACTGTTTGACGTCGGAGGAGATCATCATGTTCTCGGCCACAAATCCGGCGAAGATGTCCTTTACGGGCGGCTTGAGATACTGCACGTTCTCCCTGACCGCCGTGACGATATCGTCGGTTCTGACGTAGGATGTGGTGATGATGGAGAGCGCGGTTTCGAGTTCCTCTTTGATGTGGTTGTCATAAAAGCTGACGGTTCGTTTGGCGTAGGCAAACGGAATCATCGCGAAGGCAACGGCGAAGACCGGTATCAGGAACGCGTTGTCGATCATGACGGCAATGATACATCCGAAGATCATGAGTACGACGGACGCCGCGCAGGTAATGGTAAACAGACTGCCTTTGCCGGTCTGCTCCAATGCGTCCCGGATGCGGTTGAGCTCTACAGTCAGTTTTCGGGATCTCTTTTTTCCTCTTGCCGTGAGTACCTGATCCCGGAGCGTCTGTTTGGGCGAGACAAACCGCATCAGGTCATTTGTGATCTTTTCGGGATTGAGCCGTAAAAGAATGATGGTACCTGCCGTGATCAGCAAAAAACAGATGAAATAAATAAAAGTCATGAATCACACTCCTTTGTTCAAAAATAAAAGACGAACCTTTTGAAAGGCTCGCCTTTGGCATATCTTACCGTATGAATTCCGGTTAAATCAATTTTCTCATAACCCTTACATAATCCCGTTTGGCATGAAAGACCGACAGAATATATGACGTTTTTTCCTGTTCGCTGTAATGATAAAAAATCAGGTAGTCTTTGTGAACAAGAAAGCGGTAGCCCTGGCTTTTCAGAATTCTGTCATTCGGGACAGCTCCGCTTTCGGGAAAGGTTTCCAATATTTTCGTTTTTTCCCGAAGTTCATTCACAAAGCGTTTTGCAGTTTCTTTTTCCTTGGATTGCCCGGCAATATAGACGGCAATTTCTCTTAGATCCTGCTTTGCGGTGTCGGTATAACGCACACGAAAATTCATATGTCGAGCTTCTCCAATTCCCCAAGGATGTCATCGTAAGCGGCGTCGGCGTCCTGAACTCTGCCGAGTCTGACATCATCCATTGCCTGCGCGAGATGCGTATATACGGCAAGCTTCGCTTCCAGCTCGGAAATATACATCTGCTGCTCCTGAAAATCCTCGTGGCTGAGGAGAACGGTATCTTCTTTTCCGTTTACGGTTATCGCGACGGGATTCTTCCGCGTCAGCGCGGAAATCTGCGCATAGTTTGTGCGAATGTCCTTCGACGGTCTGATAGAAATCCCATGATTCATAGAAACACCCCCTATCGATAGTAGTCATATTATATCACAATTATGCCACTTCGTCAAGAGGGTATGCGTTTTTTCTGAAGGTTTTTTTGCCTGAATGTCCCATCAGGCTGCCTTCCTCCCGCATCCCGGATCAAAACTGATTCAACAATTCCAGAGGGACGCCGGAGCGTGTCAGAAGCGTCCGAAGGTACTCGGAAGGAGAGTTGACTTTTTCGAACTCGCCTTGGATTTGAAATTTGCCGTTTTCATAACTGTTTTCCCGAATGTGATACCGGTACAGACAACGGTAACAGGCTTTGCCTTCCGGTGTCACCTCGCATTCGGTGATGTCCATGACCTTCCGGCTGTTGTCCTCGCACTTGTGCGCGAATACGACAACGGGAAATGCCTGACGGGATTGGGAGAGCGAGACTTCCATACCGAGTTGGAATCTGCGCTGACAGAGCAGCGCGATCCTTCCGTGCGCCGATCCGGCGGGACCGGAGTGAACAGTGGTCACCACTGTATGTCCGGTCAGCGAGGCTTCCACGGTGGAGTTGGCTTCGGCGTCTCTGACCTCGCCAACGACGACCACATCGGGGTCAAACCGCAGCGCCGCCACCACAAGATCTTCCTGCGTAATGTTGTACGCTTCATTCTCGCTCGGTCTGGACAGCGTGTGCACCACATTGTTCAGCGTGTCACCGAATCGGTTCTTCTTCACGAGGAACAACTCACGGGCGCCGGACTCAATGGTGTAGATCCGCTTGTCATCGGGGATACCCGACAGGAGCGCGTTCATCAGTGTGGTCTTGCCGGAACTGGTTCGACCGGCAATGACGACCGATACTCCATACCGGATACACATTTCGAGGAATGCGATCATTTCCTCGGTCGCCATTCCGCCCTCAATGATGTGCTTCCGGTCAACTCTCTGCGGATGCAGAAGACGGATCGAAACCGAAATCCCCGTTTCCTCGTCCACAACAGGGCTTTTGATCGCCGTGATGCGGGTATTGTTCGGGAGATGTCCCTGTGCAATCGGCGTGGCGCTGTCAATGATCATTCCGCTGTGATGCAGCAGCCGTTTGACGATGTCAATGGCGTGCTGGGGGCTGCGAAAATGCTCGGAGAGCTTTTCCGTTCTGCCGTCCGAATCGGTCAGCGCGATGTCATCCCAGGCGTTGACATTGATCTCGTCAATGTCGGGAGAACCGAGAAACGGTGTGAGGATCGAATACTCCACCATTTCGGCATACAAACGGTCGATGAGCTGCTCATCGGTAAAGCCCGGAACAAGAAATCCGCCGTCAAGGATATACTTTTCGATATAGGCTTTGAGCTGGTCGTGCTTCTGCTCGTCGGTGAGCGCCGTCGCGTAATACCTTGCGATATGCTCCTGTGTTTTGGAGAGCAGGTCATACAGTTCAATCCGTACCATACGCCACCACCTGACCGGCAATCTCTCTCATGCGGCCATCAAAGCGTTTATCCGAGGTCTTCTCGTAGAGCGTGCCTTTCTGCATCTGCTCCTTGACAGACAGGCTGAACGGGACGGTAAACGAAACCTCGCCAAGCTGTGCCTTGGCTTCCTCAATCGGCATGAACACATCGGCATTCGGTGTATTGACGCCTTGAATATGCTCATCCAGGCGGTATTTGCTGTCGCTCATGCACGGGAGCTGTGAAAGATAAAAGCTGATGCTTTGCAGGTCGGGAGAAGAGAGCCGGAGGATCTGGTCTGCTTTTTCGATGGCAGTCTGCGCGAGCAGGTTACCGTCGAGATTGCTTGTGCAGTCTACGATCACATAATCCGCGAGTCTGCAAAGCCCTTCAAAAAGCTCCTCTGCCTTTGCTCTGCCGAATTTGGGATAGCTGTATTTGTTTTCTCCAGCCCTGTAACCGAGAAAGCCGAAGTTCTGCATATTCTTGACAGTCACAAGGCTTCTGATGATATCGCCTTGTTCTACCTCGGTCTTTGACAGCGGATATCCCAACGAGCCAAGATCCTCGCTCTTTTCAAAAGGAAACAGAACAGGGATCACGGGCGTTTCCAGGTCAGTGTACAAGGTGATTACCGTAGACTCGAAGGAGGAGTAGATGGCTGTCGCAAGCTTGGTCGCAAACGTGGTTTTACCGCTGTGGGGAGAGCCCCACACGGCAATGATTTTTCCTTCCGCCATCCGTCATGCTCCCTTCGACGCGAAATACTCGTTCTGCCTGTCCAGATATTTTTGTGCGGTTGCGGCATCCCCGCGATACTCCAGAGCAAAGTGCATGGAAGCGCTCTTTTCATACTGTGCGAGAAGCTCTGCCTGCTCCTGATTGACCAGAAGGGTGACGGTTACCGGCTGTGTGTTGTCGGTGCGGTCTGCCTTATCCACCCCCTGTGCGGTGGTGGAGGTGATGACACGGATATACTGCAGTTCTCCGGGAGTAAACGCCGATCCGTCTTTCTGCGAATATACAATCACCGAGATGATATCTCCGGTTTCCAGTTTCCCGGACAACCCCTGCGCGAAGGAGCCGATGGTCAGGGAGATGGCTTTCTGCGTACCGCCGAGTCCTTCGAGAATATCCGACGCCGTATCCACATCCGAGGTGATCTTGGCGGGCAGAATATATTCGCCGGGGTAAAGGTCGCCGGTTGCGTACTTGCCAATCACGTCTTCCTTTTTCGTCAGTACGCCTGACGGGAGATTGTATGCGCCGACCTTTACGATTTCCACATCTCCTTCGCCGATCTGACTGCCTTTGATCACGGTCTGACAGATCCGCACGATCTCTGTCTTTCCGTCATTGACCCGATTGATCAGCGGAGCGATCCCGAAGCAGATGGCAAGCGCCGCCACGATACAGACGATACCGATGATCGTTCGGTTCCCGAACGTGCGGTTGCCGATTGTCTTTGAACCGCTGTTTTTTACTTTCTGTTTTTTCATTTGTTTCCTTTCTGCTTATACAAAGAACAGTACCATGGCGCCGATACCGAGAAACGGTACCAACGCAAACGGCTGCTTTGTATCGCTTTTCTTTTTTCGATGATAGATGCTGATGATGACAACTGCCAAAAGCAGCCCCACGATATACGCGGTGATGCCTTTCCATGTTCCGAGCAGAAACGCAAGAGCCGTTGAGAGCTTAATGTCCGCGCCTCCCAATGTCTTGTGCGGAGGAATCAGCGCCAAAGACAACTGCGGGATGAACACGAACAAAGCACCTGCAAGCATAGAGGTCAAACCCAGTGTGGGAATACCGGCAAGAGCGAGCGCGCATACAGTGACCCATACAAAATCGTCTACCGTATGGCTTGTCAGATCTGAAATAGAGGCGTACAGGAGAATAAAGAACAAAAACAGTCCCTGAATGAGCGCTACGGAAAAACCGAACCGCAAAAAGAGGCACAGCCCCGTCATTCCGGACAGAACCTGGTTGAAGGTCGGCTTTGATAAAAACCCTTTTTTTCTCATAACCTGCGTCAGCACCCGGCCGATCAACACGGACAGTCCTGTGATCAGCAAAGCGGATAAAACAATGAGGATCATTTGAACTGTCGCTTCCGTCGGCTTATTTACACCAAAATCAGGCGTCATCGAAGTGATCGGATCAATGATCGGTTTCCAAAAATCATGCATTTCTTCTCATCGTTCCTTTCATCAAAGGAGAATCATGTCAGACCAGGTCGGCTTTTTCCAGGAGGTTGCCTGAACTGCCGTTCCGGTATAATACGTGGAGCCGGAGGAATGCCATCGAATGACGAATCTGTTGCCGTCAAATGACCCGGATGTTTTGGGAAGCGACGCGCTGCTTCCGTAATAAAAGTGGGTGATGCCGGTTGCCGTAAAGCTGAACTGCTCTGTCCAATGGATCCCGTCCGAAGAGGCGATCAGATAGTAACTCGTGCCTTTTTTCACGATTGCCGCCTGTTCCTGTATTTCGTCTCCGCCGTCAATCATCTGATACACCGAAGCGCCGTCCCCGTAATCCGGCATCTGTACGCCCTGCCAATGCTTCCCGTCATAGGAATATTGCAGAACATATGTGCCGGTCTGATCGTCCAGAACTCTCTGAACAACCGCACCGTCTTCTCCGTAGTCCATCATGCCGCCGACTTCTTCGTTCATCCGGGGAAAAATGACGGTTGCAAAAAGGGCGTACAAACCGCCAAGGATCAAGGCGCCGATGACGACGCCGATCATGACTTTTACACCGATATCAATATATCCTTCACCGGATTTGTTCCATATTGTTTTTTTTACGTGTGTCATCCAAGTACTCCTTTCCCGAATTTGTTTCCGTTTTGGGGGAGCATGAGCTCCCCCGATGGATTGGCTCAGGTTCCGGAGTAGGAGAACATTTCCTGAATTTTCGTGGTTAAAGACGGGATGATGGTGGTATTGAAGAGCGCGTAGAGACCCGCGAGAATCACACCGCCGATGACGACGCCGATAATGATCTTGACGCCGGTGTCAATATACCCTTCGCCGGAGGTGGACTTGATTGCGGTCTTTGCGGAAATTGCGATGGAGTTAAGTTTGTTCTTGATGGAGTTGATGAGTTTCTTCATATTTGATTACCTCGTTCTTTCTTTGCTTTTTGATTTTGATGATAAAAATGAAAAGCGGGGAGTGCTTCTCTTTCACTCCCCGGATTGGGTGCGGATCACATCTGCTGCATCGTCTGACTGACGGACGTCGGAACGGGAGCCTGACTGCCTGACTGTGCCTGTTCGAGCGCGTGTGTATACCCGTCGATCACGTGCCTGACGAGCGCTTCACGAGCTTCTTTTGTGACTGGGTGGAACACGTCCTCATACTGCGTGTTGCCTTGCGCGTCCTTGTAGGAATTGGAAGGCATATTCACAAACATGCCTTTTTCGTTTTCAAAGACGCGGATGCCGTGTACGGCGAACGGACCGATGTTCGCGCTGGCAAATGCCTTGAGCTTTTTTGTCTCATCGTTGAAAATCTTATCGATCCTGACGCTGATATCGGGAACGAGTGTTTGTGCAGATTCCGTCCGCGTATTTTCGGTTGTCTTTTCTGCCTGTTCGGTTGGTTTCTGCTTTTCCTGAACGGGAGCAGCGTTGCCGGAGCCTTTTTTTGAAGCCATTCTTTGACCTCCTTTCCGCGAGAATATCTATAAAAAACCGACAGTTGCGCACCTGCCGGTTGTGTATCAGTTCCAGCTGTAAAACGTAAAGCCGCAATCGCTTTGCACCTCATCCTGACTGATATTTTCAGGTACAGCAAACATCTCGCTGTACTTCTGTACCTGTTCATCCGTCAGGCTGCACAGCCCGCCTTCGCCGTCATCTCTTGTGACGAAGATAGGACCGGCATAGATACTGTCGCCGATACGCCGGTTTCCTTCCATCCGGATGAGCTTTGCTTCCTCGTTCCCGAGCAGCATACAGTCATCGTCAAATGGGTAGGTGTATTCGATATATGCTTCCTCACAGTGGTCGCTGACGGCTCTCTGCAGGTCGGCAAGTTTCTCCCTGACATAAGTGACGACGGGTGTCTGATGCGGCTGGATCATCAGCATCCGCACGCCGTCCATTTCCGCGCACTGTGAAGGATCAAAGTCTGTGAGCTTCTCAAAACCGATACGGTCAACAAAATAACTGCCGGGTTGCGTCTGTCCGGTATCGTCTCTGATAACCTCAACTATGTCTGATACCGAGAGAGAATGTCCCTGATAGGTTCCGGGGCGCTCCTCTGCGTTGAACAGACTGTACACGGCTTCCAGATCACCGTCCACATCGCCGCGGAATACGCACTTATAGTTCTGTGAAATGATGCTGCCGTGCTTCATCGTTTCATCGTAACCAATGAACTTGACACTGTTTGTATCTTTTTCGCTGTCTATCTGATAGATGTTGATTCTCATGTGAGCGTCAAGCCTCCTTCTTCTGTGTTTTGCTGCCCTTCAAGGAAAACAGCAAGTTTCTCGTTTACCCAATTCGGACACTGACTCGGGTCTGCGATGCCGAGAAAGTCGGTTCGTTCGAATTGCGCTTTCTCTCCGTCAGATACGAAGAAACCGAAGACTTTGCGGCCGGCAGAAGTAGGACGGCAACCGTTTCCGCCGCTCGTGTAGAAATACTGAAACTCGCCTTTCTTGTATTCGTCCGAAAGGGAGTCGCTCCGCATGATCAGAAGCTTTCCGGTATAATCGTCGTTATCGCTGTTCGGAAGACAAAAATCGCGACCGAGAATGCCGAGTTCTTCTTTCAGATATGCGCGGTACTGACCGACCATGCCGTTGACCAGTTCAGGATGTGTCCGCAGACCGAATTTGCAATTGTGACTGTCATTCGGAATATAGAATGAGGTTCTTGCCCACTGTTTGGTGTCCGGACGGTATCTGCCGTCATGATCGTTTTCGATTACGGTGTTCGCCAAGATCCAACCCACACGGTCAATGCCGAATTCCTGACAAGCTGTTTTGATGATCTCATCCGGAAGGATGTTTCCGTTATACTGTTCGGATACCATCTTGTCGAGGTTGTCCCTGCAGCGGATATTTTCCTTGTAAGAATCACGCCACAACTGTAGTTCGTCACAGCGTCTTGCTTCGGAGAGTGAGTTTCTGTAAAGATAAACTGCCATCAGCGTTTCTCCGCGGCGGCGAACCTGACGGAGAGGTACCTGAACAGAGCCCTCTGCTCGGTTTCCGTGAGGCTGTTGATTACATCCAGAACAGAGCCTTCTCTTGCTGTCTGATCTTTGCATCCGTCGCATATTTTTTCGTGACGGAGAATGACCGTGTTCTCGTCTTTCATCTCATAGGAGACAAGGCTGTTGTATCCGATGCGCATTTTCATACGGATCTCAAAAGGCAAGGTCGTTCTGCCTTTTTTGCCGATCAGTCTGTAGAGCTTTTCCATGGAACCTTACCTCCTTCAGTCAAGCGCGCATGAGCCGCAATGCGGGCAGAAATATTCGCAATCCTCACAGTCACAGTCAAAGCCGCAGTCATTTTCCTCATAAGAATCGTTTTCGGCGCAGTCCGTGTCGGGATCGTCTTCCTCGTCAATGATCTCGATGACAACGCGATTGCCGGACAACGACGCGACGATGGGGGTATCCTCGTCGATGTCAAGCGCGTCGATCAGCTGTTCGGGGAGAGTGAAACTTACTTTACATTTGATTTCCATATCATTTTGTGCTCCTTTCATATTTTTTCGGATTCTTCGAAATCGTCGAAGAGAGTGAGCTGCCTTGCGGGGAAGCCTTCCTCGTAGGTATCATAGTTTGAAATGAGTAATTCGTGGTAATGCTTTCCGGCATCATAGCGTTGAGCAATATTCGATAATCTTGTAGTGGATTCGATCATGATTCCTTCTTTTGAATACAGCTCCCGGATCTCCGGGCAGTCGTTGTATGAGAGAAGGAATTTGCCTTTGATCTTCAGAAGTACGCCGCACAGCCTTTCATGGTCTGACCGTTTGAAATCCACGTCCTCGTAATAGTCCTCGGTTTTGTAATACGGAGGATCGAGATAGAAGATGGTGTTCCGGCGGTCGTACTGTGCGATGAGCTTCTCAAAATCTTTGTTTTCGATCACCACGTTTTGCAGGCGTCGGGACGCCTCAGTGATCAGCGGGAAGTTGCGCCACATATTGTGCGGCTGCGCCCCGAAGGAGTCGAGCCCTGACGCGTAGCTTTGCCTGATGATCTGATAAAAGCAGGCGGCGCGCTTGATGTCGGGAATGTTTGTCTTGCTGCGGAGAATTTCACGGATGTGCTCAAAATCGGTTCTGGAATTCAGCGAATACCGAAGCTCCTCGCACAGCTCGTTTGGGTGATCTCTCACGCATCGATAGAGATTTACAAGATTCGGGTTGAAATCATTGTATACTTCAAAGTTTCCGGGAGGCTTGTGAAAAAGGACCCAGCCTCCGCCGCCGAACACCTCGACATATCTGTCACAGGAGTGGCTAAGACGTGAAACGATCTGATCCCGCAGCGCTTTTTTGCCGCCTACCCAAGACATAAAACTGTTCATTCTTGTCCTTTCCGGCTCTGTCCGCGAAAAGAAAAGGCCGCTTTGCTTTTCTTTCCGCAAAACGACCTTTACTGATAACCGTTTTCTATTTTCTGTTGATCTGAAAGAGACACATCGTGAATACGCCCACGACGCCGCCGACAAACAGACCGATGAAGAAGGTCAGCATTGCGTCATACCTTCCCCGTTGTGACAGGCGGACTCCATAGCGTCATCTCCAAGGCAGTGTACATATCCGTTGTAGTCGTCCCAGGAATCGCAGCGATGGACGCCCCAAGCACGGATGTTGGCTACTGCTTCTTCCAGTGTGCCTGAATCATTGTCTTGGAGTCTGTCAGGTTCCAGCCACACCTTGCCGTTGTCCTCATCATAGCAGAGGACGACCGGATGACCGAGAGAAGCGTCGCACCGAAATGGCGGCGATACATGAACACCCTCACAGTATTCGTAGTAATTGCCGAGAAAGGACAGCACGTATCCGGAAGCGGAACTGACGTCAAATGTCAAATCGATACCGAGAATGTCCGCGGCGAGCTCCTGTGCCGCGGCAGTACCATCCCGTGGAGTATTGTCATCAATCAACTCTCCGGCGGCGAAGGAGATCTCGCCCACATTGTATCCGAGGTCTTCATCGGCATAGCGAAGCTCAAATTCAACATCGGAATACTTTTCGGACAGCCTGAAAAGAACACGGAACGGAGAACAGTTTGCCGTGAGGAATGTCATCGTACCGGCGTCACCGGAGTAGGTGGGCGCCTCAAAGCCATAGGCGTTCCATTTCGTGTTCCAGTTTTTCACGCGCCAGTCGTACCAGTTGTTGTCCTTGTAGCGTTTCATTTCTTCGATTCCGAGATCGCCCATATAGAGACCCTCGGGTTCGGGAATCAGCTTTCGGAAGTCTATGGAACCGAGTCCGTATTCGTCGTTCTGAATATCCTTCAGGATCTCATGGAAGCGTTCTTCCGTACAATGATGAAAGTGCAATTCATTGGTTACATGATTCGGCATGATGATCTGCCTCCTTTGCTTGTCTCTCGTGAATTCGTTTGATCACAGCGCCGAGAGCCGTAATGACCGGAACGCTGACCGCGTTGCCCGCCATCTTGTAGAGCCTTGCATCCGAGAGTCCGGCGGCCATTGCTTTCATAAACTGTTCGTCGGTAAAGCCCTGCAAACGCCAGCATTCAAGAGGCGTCAGCTTTCGGATACGGTCATGCTCTGTGATCCCGTGCAGGTCTTGGGTTGTGAGTGTAAACATCGGTTCTTCCGGGGCTTTTATCCTTCTGCCTTGCTGACGGACGGTTTCCCGTTCCGGGTTCAGAAATGCACACGGTCTTTCTTCTGACTTTTCCAACACACCGGAATGTTCACCCCGATGGTTGCCGATCCCCGAATCCTGTCTTGCCGTAATGCAACGGGCAAGCCCGGTAATTTTGGGTTCGGGATTCATATCGATGCAATAAAATCCCTGTGTACTGCTCGTAGTCAGCGTGTGGGCGATTTGTTTGCCGACACGTCCGCGTCTTGAATTGAGATTGGGATATGCCAGGTCTATGCTGTCGCCGGGTTCGGCAATCTGATAACCGGATTTGGTAAAGGACTTTATGGGGAGTTGCCCAACCGAATACAAGCCAGTGTTCCCGACAAAACCTCCGGCAGTCAGCGTACAGCTCAGTCCGTCTTGGTCATAGACTCGGTTACCTTGTCTGCCGCCGACTTTTTGAATAATAGTTTTTGGATTTGATTCGGTGAAAGATAATATTTCTCCGGCGCGTTCTTCTCCAAGACAGCAGACAAGAAACACTCTTTTTCTGGATTGGGGAACACCGAAATCCGCGCTGTTAAGAACCTGCCACGCGACATCGTACCCCAGTTCAGAAAGCGTACCGAGGATGGTCGCAAATGTCCTGCCGCTGTCATGCGATAGCAGTCCGGGAACGTTTTCAAGGAGCAGATATTCAGGTCTTTTAATTCGGGCAATCCGGGCAATTTCAAAGAAAAGCGTTCCTCTGGCGTCTTCAAAGCCCCCTCGCTTTCCAGCGACTGAAAAGCTCTGACAAGGGAATCCTCCGCAAATAAGGTTGATATCCGGCAGGTCTTCGGGAACGATCGTTCTCGCGTCTTCAAAATACATCTCTCCTTTCGTGTCATAGATTGCCTCATAGGCTCGTCTCGCGTAAGGATCGATCTCGCAGAAACCTATGGGCATAAAAAAATCGCCGTAATGCGAGAGGCCTGATCTGAAGCCCCCGATTCCGGCGAACATGTCTAAATATTTGATTTGCTGTGTCAGAGAATCATTCCTCCTGTCTGTTCAAATGTTTTTCCTTTGCATTCGGATATGATTTCCCATATCTCGTCAGGGCAGAGATTCCAATCGATGTGGATATCATCGTGAAAGTTGATCGTATACCAATATCGATAGGGAATTACCGATTGCAGAAACTGTTCCTGTTCCATTGTAGGTTCTTCATCGTCTTGCTCAAAAATTCCATGCGGTGTGATAAAGCAGGTTCTCCAATGCTCCCCGGAAGCTCCGAAGTCGATCCCAAGCAGCGCGGGAAAATATTCACCTCCGGAAGCCCGGACAATTCCGGGAACTTCAAGATACCCGTGATCGGGAGTTACCGTATCAGTACCGTAGACGCTGACAAAGAGCGCGTGGAGTTTTTCCATAATTTCTTTGATATACGCGCGTTTATTTTCTCCGGACAGCTTTTCGGTTTCTATAGCGGGGAAAATATCTCTGTCAACCGCTGCGCTGAATCGCTCAAAGTTTTTTTGGGTTTTTTCCTCAAAACATTCTTTATCCGACAATTTCCGGAACGTGTCCTTTCCGGGTATCAATGAGAGTGTTCTTCCGTTGTCCCACTGCATTAATATCGTGCCGATGTCATCAACGGCAACAACTGTTCCTCTCGTAAACGGCGGTATGGGGTCAGGCTCATCAGAGCTCATCGAGTTGAGCTCAAGGCGTGTCCCTTTCGGATATCCTTCTTTGATTTGTTTTGCTTTTACACGCAGTTTTTCATATTCATTCACTTGTATACCTCCTGTACCAATGGTTTTTTATGTGAGAAATACGGTTCATACTCCGTACCTGCCGCGAAAGCCTTCGCCTTTACGGAGTTCAGTCAGGAGCTCGTCCCGATATCTCATATCGTTGATATACAGAATGTCTCCATTTTCTGCTTTCAGCAGAGGCGTTCCGTCCGCTTCGGTAATCCAAGCAACGTCATGTGTCAGAATGAAGTCAGCCACTTCATGCACAGAACAGAGACTTTTGCCTTCGCTGTTCATCCCGTCATATCCGAGGAGCACATTGTAATACATATCTGTCTTCATCACCCCCGATCCATCCCGAATCGTTCATCGGGAGAATAACTGCAGGTGAAGTCAGCAGATTCGATATTGTCGCAATGACCGGTCAGAAATCGATTATCGGCATTCATGCGGAGCGTGAGGTATGCGACTTCCTCGTTGGAGGCTTTGACAGTTTTGCCACTGCCGTAGAGACAGGCTTCGGCGTGTACGCTGATTTCGGCGTCTTCCTCGATGCTGTCAAGGAAATCTTCTAATCTCGTGTAATACCCAAAGTCGTCAAACTCTCTCGGAATGCCGCTGACAAGAAGATCCGCTTCATTGCCTTCGGGAGTGGATACCCGAACATGTGAGAACAAAAGCGCCATTACATCCCGCCCATCGTCATGCTCTGTCTTTCGAGACGTTCCGCGAATTCGTCTTCGTTATCTATGAAGTAATCGTCGCCGGAATGCCATAGGCTGACATATATTTCGCCCGAACTGTAACCGTTGTTGAGGATGATTTCCCGTTGTTCAAAACCTTCACCGAGACCGTCCGAGTTCTGACCACTGATCCAGTCTTTAAGCTCCTGCTCCTGTTCCGGTGTCAATGCTCCCGCGGTTTCCACGGTAATGCAGCCGTACAGTTCGCCACCACGCTCGGCAAAATCCCACACCACAGAACGCAGTTTCGCACAGATCGAATTGTTTCCGTAGAAATATTTCGCCATGTTTTCGCCGTCCTCGGCATTGAACTCTCTCATCTCCTCACGTATTCTGTCGGCATACCGGGCGGCAAAGCGTCCGTCTTCCTCGTAACCGTCTCCGTCAATGTTATCCCAACGGTTTCTTGCATAGAGTGTCACGGTGAGTGGACAATAGAATTTTGTCACAACGGTTGGGATAACCGAGCTGTCCAGGATATTTCTGAAATCATGGAAGGTTTCCGGGGGTTGATTTGCAACTTTGTCCATGATTTCAAGCTGCTTTTCATACGGTAAAGAATCAAGAGCTTCATAGGCGGCGTTAAGCCTGCTGAGAGAGATTCCTTCATTGTGGCACAGCTCCGCGATGGTCCTCTCGGCGACACCTGTGGGTTCCAGTGATACGTCAATATCCATCGCGTTTTTTCCGCTGCAGGACAGGTCAAAATCATTCATGTGGTCTATTCCCAGATAGGAGAGAACACCGGCTAACCGCGCTCTCCCCACAGGAAAATATATGGAGGCGCTTTTGTCTCCTCTTGAAATATTTGCTCTCATCTGAATCGTTCCTTTCTGCAATAAAATATGCCAAACGCTCGGCTGATGAGCGTTTGGCTATGTATGCAAAAAGCGGTTTCTTTGATTTCTGCGGGGCAATATTTGGTTTTCGGTGGTTCGAATCCAAACAATGGGGGAAGCAAATGTACCAAATCGGATTTTCTCTTTCAGAAACTTTCCGAAAGGGGTTGACTTTTGGCTTTTTGAGAGTTAATATATGAACCAATCGAATGTTGAGTATTTCAGAATTTTATGGTTTGGAGTTCTCTGAGAGAACAAAGAAACCGCCGGGCACTGACAGAGGTAGGAACTCTGCCAATGTTCCGTTTCAGGTGAGAAGAGCACCCTACGCGACCGAAAATATCGGATCCCAGCGGCAAGAACAGTATAACATATTTTACCGCTTTTTTCAATGGGTTTATGAAAATTTTACTGTACTTTCCGCGAAGGTAATCAATCCTCCGAGAAATCGGAAGATGAAATTACCGAAACCGTAAGAATTTATCCGTGTGGGGATGTAGAAGAGCGAGCGAATATCGCTTTTATCCCTGCGCGGTTTTTGTTTTTGAGGAGGCTCATGGCTACTTTTCCGTATGTACCGTTTTCGCCCTGTAGAATCGGTATTTCGGAAAGCAGGTAGTCATTGTGCCTCTTTTGTATCTCAGTTTCCATATATGAACTTCGGGAGGCACAGAGTTGCGCATACCCAAAAATACAGGGGGAATGGAGGTATTAAAGAAACTTATCCATATTGCTGTTCAACGTGCGAACAGAAAACCATCTAAAATTTTATTGGAGGAAAAACCAAAATGACGGTAAAAGACTTAACCTGCGAAAACTACAAGACACTGCAAACCGATCTTTTGCAGAATGCACACAGAAATCCATATTGCCCGATCTATGAAAAAAAGCTGTCCGTAGACGGAGAATGCTATACCTTATTCATTCTGCTTGAAAAGCATAAAGTATATCTCCTGTATGCTCTGCGTTCCGTATTTGAAAGTGACGGGCGGACGCTTCGTTATGAAATGATCACAAAAAGCAATGTTCTTGCTGCCTTGGTGGAACTGTTGATTCATCAGACAACAGATACGACAACGCTCTGACATTTCTATGCCAACCTACGGGGGCTGAGTCATTAACTTAGCTGAAAAAAGAAAAAAAGCGGATGCTTTTTACCGAAAGGTATTGAGTATCCGCTTG
>CALWJX010000095.1 GCA_944381085.1 uncultured Clostridia bacterium | reverse complement strand
TTTTTTCGGCTACCTACCGGTAGTCTTTGTTTCTATGCCTTTTGATTGGCGAGAAAGGTTAGTTTATTTCAAACTTTCTCCTTTGTTTTTTTATTATAGCATAAAGATGCTATCACAAATATTATACACTATTTGTGACGAATGGTCTGGGCACGGTGTGCCCAGACCAAGGGGTTATTTCATCTCGTCCTCGCACATAACATCGTGCATCAGCCTCGCGCCGAGCTTGAACGCATACTCAAAGATAGCGGCTTCGCCAAGGCTCATGTACTCGCTCCAGCAATCGTGGAACTTTTCGAAGATCTCCTTCTGCTCATCGGTGAAGCTTTTTTCCAAATCCTCGTGGTGGCGTGACATGTAACCGAGCAGTTCTTTCATTTCCTTGGAGTTGGTTCGGCTATCCTCCCCGGGGATGATGTTTCCGTGCCAAAGTTCTTGAATCATAGAGTTCATTTGTACACGACCTCCTTCATCACGATCTCCTCGGCGCTTGCTTTGATGCTATTCATCATCTGTACCCAGCGCATTAGATCTGAGGCTTTGAGTTCTTCGGTTATGCCCATTCGCTCTGCCATCTGCGCGATATGTAAGTCGATCTGTTCGTGCGCCTGCTCGTCGATGTTGTGGAGATGTTCATTCAAGCGGTTTTCGGTCATCAGGGTGGTGTATGTGCCTCTGCGGTGTTTTTTGATAAACTCAAGGTGCATCTTGCCGTACTTGCCGATATCATAGGTTGTTTGTTCGCCAAGGTCAAGCAGGGGATAATATTGCTCCCCTCTGCGCTCGTATTCAATTCCGTTCTGTATCATTCTATCCTTCGTCATTTTTAGCCTCCTCTGTGAATCTTTCGGTAGATCTCGTGTATGTCGTCAAGATGTATCTGTGATTTGCGCATAATGCTGTTGTACTCCCCGGAGCAGAGAAACGAAAGCATGTCCTTCTTTTTCACCCAAATGCGAGAGTCAAGCATAATGCAATGGAGTTTGTCTTCCACGCACCAGCGGCGAACTATCTTTCGCGGATATCCGGTGATGCTCTCGATGTCCGGCGGTTGCAGCATATCACGACAGTTCTCCAACCTCTTTTGATAATATTTCTTGAGCGTTGGGGATTTGAGGTCTTTTTCGGGCAGACAGTTGATGGAAAGTATCCGCTGTTCCACCATCATTTTCAGCGCCTCTTGCCGCTGCCGCTTTTCATCGTTGAGCGCCTTGGGGATGGCAAATTTGCAGGGCTGTTTTTGGTATTCCTTGAGCGCGTCCAGCAGATCTTGTTTCCTGATTGTGTAGCAGTGTGTCTTCTTTTCGCTGATCTCACAAGGAATCAGACCGGCTCGTAGGTAGTATCTTGCGGTTCGTTTACTGATGTGACAAACCACCCTTAAATCCTCAAGGGAGAAGGTGTCGGGAAGATTGGAAATTTCGTTCAGATCGTATATCATTTTTCGCCCTCCTTTGTCGTATGTATCAGGTCATAGATCGCTCTGATATCGGCAATATGTTGGGGCGACTTTATATTGATATCGTTATAGCTAAAAGAGGTCAAAAACCTTATGGCGTCTGCCTTTGCGATCCATAGGCGGTTGGTTTTCGCGTGTGCGATGAGCTTCTTTTGCTTGCACCACCGCGTGATGGTTGGGGAGCGGTATCCCGTGACGCGCACAAGGTCGGCAACACAGATTAGCTCGGAGTCATCGGCAAGCTTATTTTGGTAATATTCGACCGCTATATCCGACGCGAGATCCTGCGCTGGGAGGTATATGATGGGGCTTTTGCGGATTCCGTTTAAGTGTTGTTTTTCTCTCCAATTTCCCGGAATTTTGTATTTCTTGGGATTTTCACTGTAGTCTTCAATGGCTCTCAGCAGGGCGGTTTTTTTGACCAGGTAACACCGCGTTTTCTTCCCGGTTGTCTCATAGGGAATGAGTCCGCTTTTGAGGTAGTACCGCGCATCCAAATGGCTCAAATGGCAGGCGCGGCAAAGGTCTGCCAAGGATAAGACGTCCGGCAAGCGTTGAATTTCGTCTAAATCGTAACGCATAAAAAATTCTCTCCTAAATCGTGAAAAATTCTCTCCAAAAAAAGAAAAATCTCGATGTACTGCAGTTGCAATTCTTCTCTCGCGAATTCTCTCCAAATTCTCTCCAAAGTGCAAAAAATTTCTCAAAAAACGAGGGGTCTGTATCGATTCCGATCAATTCGTTTTAATTCATATCAGTTCCAAACAGTCCCGAAAAGCCTTGTAAAATAAGGATTTTCGCGAAACGTTTTAGCCCGAACTGCACCGAACTAAGCTGAAACGGTATTCTTTGGTAGACTTCTTGAAAACCGTTTGAGAGCAATCTCACAAGGGTTCGAATCCCTTTCCCTCCGCCAAACGAGAGTGCCAATGGCACTCTTTTCTTTTTTCCTTCTGGGGTATTCGAACGTACTATAATGAAGCCCACAGATGAAAGATATGTCCCTACGCTTAAAAAACGGTCTGTGAAAGTAATATTTGCAATTTTTTTCTGCGGATTGACAAACGCTGCAAGTTGAATTATAATATACACAAACAGTGTACATTTCGATATCGAATATTATATGTACACAAATTGTGTACACAAAATAAGGATATACGAGGCTCTGTTTCTATGCTATAATTAGACAAAGGAAAAAGGAAAAAGGAAAAAGGAGAAATTGTTTATGTTTACATTGGAAAAAGACGATCGTAAAATCGGGATTTATTTAAGACAGACTATTCTTAAAAAATACGATTCTATCCGCAAATTTTGCAGAGCTTATCTTGAGCTGAAAGACGGTTCGACAAACGATGAAGAGATCCGAAAGCTTCTTAACCGTTTTTCTCAAATTTTGAAAGGGGTAAAGAGGATTCAGGTCGATGATTTGCCCTACGTGACCGAATTATTGGAGGTATCGTGCGAGGAAATCCTCTCTGCTGGGAAAGTACATTTGCCGATTAGAAGCCATATGACCAACTACGATATAGCATTTTCTCATGACCGAGAGGTTTGGGAACGCTATATGAAACGCGAAGATAAGCTGTTTCTTAATTGTGACGAATATTGCAAGTCGGTGATCGACTATGCACTCGAGTTTAAGAACTACGGCTTTATTAAATATCTCATAAGTGAGAAGTTTATTTGGTTTGTTGATATATCGGAATGGGAACATTTTGGGTTTACCTACGGCGCAGGAACCAGCGTTAAAAGGCGTGAAATCGGGGATATAGATACGCACACACCCTTGGAAATACAGTATCAGGACGAGCTTCGTATAAAAACGATCGCACTTGCCATAGAAAATGAAGATTTTGACGTGTTGGATTCACTCCTTGCTCGTGAGATTCCCGAAATGCATCGTGCCAACATGGTCGGGTATCCGGCTATTGATTTACAGAGTCGAAAGAATATTGATTTGATTCGAGCTATTGCTATGTCAAACGATCAAATTATAGATTATTATTCTCAAGAATTCATAGTAAAAAATCAGCAGAAAAAAGATAATACCTTCCTCTTTCCATATCTTGCTGATGTTATTGAAGAAATGCTGACAAATGGCAGAATCGATTCTGCGGAATTGTGTATCAGAAGAGCAATCTCACACAATAAAAAGGCATTTAAAACATTGACAAATCTAATCAATAAATCATACGAGTATCAGAAGGAATCATTTGGATTCGATTCTACCAACATGGAAGACTATCTAATGAAGCAGACTCTATACAATTTAAGATTTGACTCGAATAGTAATCTCGTTTCATTTTTCTATAGCCCTGCAAAACACGAGCACCTTGGTTTTGTGACCAATATTATTCATGTGGAAAGCAGATACGGAACGCCATTAATTAAAGAGCTTTTGCAAGAATTGAATGAGACGTTCGAAAAAATCGTTTCGTTGAAAGGAGACAAATGATAGAATGACGAAATACTGTTATAATTACGATACGGGTGAATACGAGTACATAGACAAAAACGGATACAGCTACGACCAAGGCGAATACGTTTATAATTGGGACGACAGCGAATATAAGCGTGAAGAAGAGGAAGAAAAAAGAAAAGCCGAAGAGGATGAAGAACGCCGCCAGCGAGAAAGATGAGGAAGAATATCATCAATCAAGCAGCTGACACCCGACCGCTCCAATAGGCAAAAGGAACGTTTCTTTTTCGAGGTTGGAAAATCAGAAAATAACATTGGAAAAATGAGGGGCATTTAGCCCCTCTGATGAAGTTATTCTCTGTAAAATGCTCGTATCATTTCACAGTGTTTCAGTGACTTTTTCGCCATCCCTTCCCCGCACAGGAACTCGATCAGCTTGACCTTCGGGATATGGTACTGCGAACAGATACGCACGGCGTAAAGTGTTCCGTCCGCGATCCAGTGAAGGAGCGCTTTATCGCAGTATCCGGTCAGGGCGGAGGCTTGCAGGACGGACAGGTCATCCGGCACATCCGCAAGCAACTCGTCAAGATATCCGGCAAATGCCCGTCTGTCCTCCTCCCGCAGTTCGCTCTGCGGGAGGATTTCTCTTTTTCGGTGACTTTTTGCGGGCTTTGCATTGAAGTGTCCCATCGGAATCTCTTTTTGCCGCTCCGCGTCGGAGCGCTCAAGGTATATCTGCACGTCCTCCATCCGGATGAGATAGGTGTGCGTTTTTGTCCCACGGTTCACACACGGGATGATGCCCTCATCAAGCATCCATTTCGCTTTGCGTTTGGAGACATGAAGCAGTTGATAAAGCTGCTCCTTTGTGATCTCGTCCGGCTTCATTTGTTTGTTCCTCCGTATTCTTGTTTCTCCTCAATAGCTCGGTCATGGTTTCTCCGAGTTCGATTTTGGCGGAATCGTCCAGGTGCCCATACGTGTCCATCGTGGTTGTAATGCTGCTATGCCCCATCCACATCTGCACCTGCTTCATGCCCGCCTTATGGGCGATCAGCATGGAGGCGCAGGAGTGCCGCAGGTCATGGAATCGGATACGCGGCAGACCGTTCTTTTTGAGCATTTTCGGAAAGCGCTCGCTGATATAGTTCGGTCGGATGAGGTTTCCGAGTGGATCGACGCAGACCATATCGAGGTACTGTTTTGAGTAGTCCCGTCGATAAAGTCGGCGGTATTCCTCCTGCATTTCCCGGTGTTCCAGCAGGATTTTCTCCACCTCCGGGAGCAGTGGAAGCGCCCGTTTGGAGGATTCGGTCTTCATTTCATCGGTGATGACGGTTTGCAATCTGCCGTCCTTTTTGACCTCACTCGCCTTGTTCCGGATATAGATGCGTTTGCTTTCAAAATCAATGTCGCTCCACATAAGCCCCACCGCCTCACTGCGGCGCAGTCCGTAATAGGCGGCGAGAATGACCGGAATATAAAGCCGTTCCTCCTTTGCGGCTTCCATTAACACCTGTACCTGTTCGGGTGAGTAGTAGCAGGCGCTGTACTTTTTCGGCTTCGGTCTGTCCACCCGGTCGAAGGGATTGGATAATAAAATCTCCTGACGAACCGCCCAACCGCAGGCATCGTGCAGGAGATTATGATATTCCAGTACCGTTTTTTCTTTGCAACCGTCGGCGCGGATGGAAGCGTAAAACTCATTGATCCGCACCTGGTTGATGTCCCCGAGGGTGAGCTTGTCACCGAAGAACACTGCAATTCTGCGGTTGATCAGCTCCTCGTATCCGTCATATGTGGACTTTTGTACATTCGGCTTTTTGACATTGATCAGCCAGCTGTGAAGAAAATCCAGAAAGGAACAGCTTTCCGGGGAGAGTATCCCACGGCACTCCTTTTCGTATTGCTCCCGAAACCTGTCAATCGCATCGCGGAGCGCCTGATTGACGACCGCCTTTTTCTCTCCTTTCGGAAGATCGAGCCCGATCCACTTGGTTTTGCGTTTCTCCGTGATGGGGTCGGTGTAACCGATCACGGCATACAGCTTGCCGCCCTTTTCCTGAACACTGCCGGACAGAATTTTTTTCTTTTCCATTCTCATGCCTCCTTTGCTCTGGTAGCACACAGCATATCACTTTTCTTGCCGGAAGTCCAGCCCTTTGGGTTCGAAGTTACAGAACCAACACATTTTTGATACCCGTCGGGCGTGCGCCGGTCCTGTATAAATTCCATTACGGTGGTCTTGGCGACGCGGTACTCTCTGCCGACCTTCACGCCGAAGATCTTCCCCTCCCGTACCAAACGGGATGCAAGTTTTGTACTGATTCCGAGCGCGTCTGCAACATCCTTCAGCGTCATGGAATCGGGATAGTTTCTGAAAATATTATGGTTATAAATCATTTAATTCCTCTCTTTCATTTTTACATAGATAATTCAAAGGGGTGTTCGCTCTCGCCTTCGTCTTCGCCAATGTCGGGCGTTTGGACGATATCGGGAGCTTGTCCCTCCTGGGTATTTTCGTTGCTGCGCCGGGCACTGATCGCGGTGACAGCGCCGATTGCGGTGCCGAGCAGGGCGCCGAGTGCCGAACCGTTTTCTCTTGCCTCGCGTTCCTTTTGGGCTTCTTCGCTCTCGTCGGAACCGCTGGTTCCAATCATTGAAACAGCGGAAGCCAGCCCTGAAAGACCGCCAAGAGCAAGACGAATATGACCGGAAGACATGTGAGAAGCAGACGGAGCCACCAGATTGCCGCGTCCCGCAAAGCGGATTTTTCCATCTGCCGTGAGGCTCGGTCGAGTATCCTCCCAACCTGTTCTTCTTTCTCCCGCAGGAGTTTTTTCACCTCCTCCTGCTGGTTCTGTATCGTGCGGAGATCCTTTCGGCGTTGCTCTTCCATCTCTTTCAGCGTTACCTGCACCTGTTTTGTCTGCCGGGTCAGTGCCGAAATGGTTTGTTCCATATCCGAAAGTGCTTCGTCTATCCGCTCGGGAAGGCCCGCTTCCGGCGCGATTTCTTCGGGTATCCGCGTCGGCATATTCATCCGGGTCAGCTCCTCCGGCGAGAGCCGAGAGCATCTGTTGTCTGATTGTAAATTCATATTCTCTGCATTATAGCAACAGTATTTAGAATGCAGAAAAGACCCGCACCGAAAAGGCACGGATCAAAAATACATTCAGTGCGGCTCATTCGTCGGGCTTACCTGACTGTCCGCACCGACCGGAAGAACACTCCGCTCCGCAATTTCGTGTGCGGATAAACCGCACGAAAGACCATTGATACCATCGCATCCGCATATATCATGGCAAGTCCGTATTCCCCATATCTTTGATTTACACCCTATAGATACCCCGACACGGAAATGGCGAAATGTTCCTGACTGTATAAAAAGTTTTTCATAATTTTATAGCAACAAAAAAGCCCTCGGATTTTACTCCGAAGGGCAATAGATATTTTAAGTATTCAGCTGTTAAAATCTGCGCAGAAATCAATGAGCGTTTTCTTCATTTTCTCCATACGCTTGGTAACCGCGCTGTGTGACTTGTAGCCAAGGCGTTCAGCAATTTCCGCTTGTGTACATCCTTGCTTGCGCATGAGGTAGATCTCTCTGTCCGTGCCATTCAGTGTATCAAGGAACTGCTTTTCCAGCGTCTCGTATTCCTCGTCGCCTGTTTCAAATATACTGCGTCCGTCCTCAAGGGCAGAAGGATTAGAGGCAACAAGCTCGTCGAGCGACAGCGGTGCGCCGAGTTTCGTTCGCGTGTGGTTCCACTTGCGGTCAAAGTCGATCTTGTCACGGTTTTCGGCAACATTGGGATTGAAATCCTCGTGTGCACTGTTCTTCTTGGCAACACCAAGTATTTCCGGAACGCTTTGGGATTGCATCATCAGCGTGACCATCCGTTCCAGGAACAGATCGGCAATTTTATCTACAACAATTCCGATCTCCTCGTCGGTGAGGGCGTCGGGTGTTTTGCCAACAGAGGTTGAGTAAGCGGTGAATCCCGTGGACAGCGGTTCTTCCATCATGTCAAAGAAGGAGTCAATGATCTGGGTAGTCAGCTCGTCATCCAGCAGAATATCTCCGACGGTTCCGGCGATAAGCTCCTCGTCAGCCTTCTCCAGAACCTGCAGAGGATAGTTGGCGGAAAAATTCTTCATAGAGCCTTTACCGCCCATAGATTTCTGCACGGACAGCCACTTCTCTTTGAAAAAACCTTTGGCTTTCAGATACAGCTTCAATTGCGGTTGACTTGCACGGCTTGGATTATATGTTGATTTGAATGTAGTATAATCATTCCGCCGAAAATATTCTTTCAGTTCTTCTGTACTCGGTGTGCCGTCCTTGTCTATAAGAGTTCTGTCGAGCTCCATATATGCACCTCCTTTTTCTCATAGGTTTTCCGTGCGATGGTTCAGTATTGAAAAATCCAATTGTTTGCACCTCTATTTCTGCTGTAGGATTCTACCATATATCCGAATAGACGGAGGATCACAAAACAGCGGAAAATGCAAACTATATCAGTAATTTTGTGTGCTTTTGCAAGATGTGCAAAATGGGAACGGTAAATTTCGGCATTAAAAATGTGCTTATTTGTAGACTTTTTGCTTTTTAGAAAGGCTCCACACAGGCTTGGTGCAAAAAAGCCTTGAAAACTCATTTCTTTCCGACTGGGGTTTTCTTTGACTACAGCGAGGAGAGATACAATGACTATAAATGATTCTCTCTGTGGTCAGATTGCACTCTTATTGAAGTTACAATATTTTCAACGATTTCATGGGAAACAAAAATGCCCTAATCAACGTGATGTAAATCGTCAAACATGGCTTTTACAGTCGGTGCATTTTTCGTGAGCTTTTTGATGCTCAGCTCATCAGCTTTATTATTGGCAAGACGCAGATTATTTTCGGAGGAAAGAAGTGCAGCCTTTGTCTTTTGTAAATGGTCAATGGTCTTATCGATTTCATCAATCGCTGTTGCAAACTTTTCACTAGCCAAACGATAATTCCGGGCAAACCCTTCTTTGAATGCATTCATGTTTTCTTCAAAATGAAGGATGTCCACTTGTTGATTGCGAACGATTTGAAGCTCCTGCCTATAATGTAATGAGTTTTGCGCGGCATTCCGCAACAAGGTGATCATCGGGATGAAAAACTGAGGACGTATAACATACATTTTAGGATATTTGTATGACACATCCACAATACCATTGTTATATAATTCATTCTCAATTTCAAGCAAAGACACAAGAATTGCATACTCACAACCTTTTTCATTGCGGTCTTTGTCCAGCTCTTTGAAAAAGTCCTCATTTTTATGCTTGGTAGCCGTCGTGTCGGCTTCGTTTTTCATTTCAAACATAATAGAAATGAACTCCGTACCATCCTCTCCACATTCGCGATAGATAAAGTCTCCTTTACTACCGCTTCTGGCATCGTTATCTTTTTCAAAGTAAGCATTCGGAAAAGCTGTCATGCGGATAGAATTAAATTGTGTAAGGCAGTGCTGTTCCAAGCTCTCTCCAATCATTTTGGTGGATTGACGAGCCTTGAAGTCCTTGTAATATTCGATCTGTTCGTCTTTAAGTCTGAGTCTATCCTCATACTGTTCTTTGAGAGATTTTTCGTTCAAACGGTTTTCTGTTTCTTTGTTTTTAAGTTCTCCCTTGAGATCAGCAATCTCTGAAATCTTTTGGGATAGTTCTTCATTCTTTTTTTCGACCGCCTCTGCAACAGCAAGCTTCATTGTAGTCTCACCAGCATCCAATTTTGCCTGTAACTCTGTTATTTTTCGGTCGCGAGCAGAGATTTCCGCATCTTTCTTCATGAGATTTTCGGAGTGTTCCTTTTCGCCTCTAGAAATCTCTTGATTCTTCTTCTCCAAAGCTTCGGAAATAGCAAGATTTTTTGCCGTTTCACTTGCATCCAACTTAGCTTGTAATTCTGCGATCAGCTGATCTTTGGCAGAAATTTCAGATTCTTTTTTAGTAATGCCTGCGGTGTATTCTTTTTCCTCTTGTAAACGAATCAGTTCGAGTTCTTTTTCTTGCTTAGCTTCTAATTCTCTTTCTCTACGTTCAATTTCTTTTATAAATTCTTTATCACGAACTTGACGCGCGATTTGGTCATATCCAGTTTCATCAACTTGAAATACTTCACCACATTTAGGGCATCTTATTTCCTGCATATATCAAAACTCCTTCCGTAATTCCTGTTAGAAACAATGATTTAGTTATACTTGAGCCTTCTCAAATCAAATGCGGGCATTGTGCCTTCGAGAACATCGACAACGTGATTCCGGATTATAGGATTTTCGATGGCACCAGATTCGTACTTGATCTGGCTGGCATCAGCCTTTTTCTCACAATATATAATCTGTTCTGCATCACATGCCACGGCTATATTCGGATTATGCGTTACAATAATAACTTGCCGTTTTTGTTTTGCTCTGCATATACACGGTACAAGTTTGCTATAAACAGATTGGTTGTCAAGGTTATCCTCTGGCTGGTCGATAATTATTGGCTTACTTTCCTTGCTAAGTGCAAGATAGAAAATTAGCAAAACAATGCCACGCTCACCAGGAGAAAGTTCTTCCAAGGAACGCCTACCCATTTTTAATTTGAAATTAACACCAATATATTTCAATCCAAAAATAAAATCATAAAACTCTTGTCGCTTAACTACCCTGTTGTTGGCAGACTCAAAGTCGCTTGTAATGATATTTTCCATGTCACGCACAAAAGACATAACACTATCTTCATTGCTAAAATCCGTTTCTTTTACACGAGCTTCGATTTCTTGAAGCGAATTGTGTGAACGTCCGTATTTGCCGTTATATCTCTGATTGATGAAATCCAAAATGGTTTGGGCAATATCGTATTCTTTCAAAAAAACTTCCGCCTGAAACAAAACGCCATCTTCGAGATCACCAAGCAACTGTGCTATTTCCCCTTGAACAGGAGAATAGATGTTTTGATAAATCTTGGATAGCTCTTTTATCCCCTCATACAATTGCTTTGTTATGCTATATCTCTCTTCAAGCAGCGCATCATATTCGGCATCAAGCTTTTGACCAATATAGCTGAGCTCAGATTTATAAAACTCAATTGACCCTTCGGTGTCTTTATCTCCAATAATTGCAAGTCGTTTTTCGTTCCATTCCGCCAAGTCCGCAAGATATTTTTGGTAATTCTTTTCTTCTACATCAGCAGAAGCAATCAGTATTTCTTTTTCGGCTTCTATGCGTTTAAGTTGGGCAGAAAAACCATCGTGTTCAGCAGAAACAGAATTTTGGAGACTCCTTTTGTCTTCCTCGGCTTTAGTTATCAGTTCTTCTAAAAATGCTCGCGGAGTATTCAATTCCATGACACGATCAGATATCTCAAGCTGATATTTGCTGACCAATTCTACAATTTGAACTTTAACCTCCCCAAACTGAGTCTCAAGCAAGGAAACTTTAGCAACTACTGTTTTCACATCATCAATAAAAGTATTGATATCAGCGATTTTGTCGGTAGTGTCTTTTATTGCATCTTTTAGCTCTTGAATTTCTTTGTTAAGTTTATCAAGTTTAGTTTGGTATTCTACATCGGAATCTTTTTGCTCTGGTTTGGCTACCTCGACAGGCTTTGATTTCTCATGCCGTTTAAGTATTTCCTCGGCATTTTTAAGATGGTCTGCTATGGTTTTACGGTATTCGTTTGTTTTTTTTCTTTCGAGATTAATTATTTTTCCGTTGATTTCCTCAAGTTTTGTTCGCTCATCTTGAAACCTAATTTCCAACGGTTTGGATTTCAGTTTCACCAACCCATCAAGATTTTGTGCATCACCGCGTTCCGCTTTGTCCACATATGAGAATATAACCTTGTCGATTTCTTGTTGAAAAACATCGCCAAAATCATTGCATACATCTTCGATATATTTTTGTGGCAAATACTGTGCATCTTCAATAGAACTATTATCTAAATTTGTAGCCAAAGTGTTTGTACATACTTCTTCATCAAGCCACGTTAAAGTAGCGGTATAATCATTTGCATAATTCTTTGGCGATTTTCTAAATCGTTTATCATTTAAGAACGACGCACTTCCCATTGTATTACAACGACAAAGGTGACCGATTATATCAGAAAACGCGCTTTTCCCACTTCCTTTGTTTCCTATAATTGCAACCATGCTGGGATTAAGTGGGATGTCAAAATCGAACCAATCACAATCTTTATTTATAGGATTTTCAATGCGCGAACAAGATATTGAGGATATATTGCTCTGTTTATTCTTGTTCACCCTATCTAATACGGGCGGCATATTTCCAATAAAAACGCGTTCTTGTGGTTGATAAAGACATTGTTTAAGTCCTTCAAAGGTCAAATCTGCTTTAATCCAAAGCATTTCTTTTGGTGCATATTCTTTGGGAGAGTGGCAATCAGAACACATAACTAACGGCTTGCGTGCAATTTCCTTAAAAACAAATTTATCATAATCCTCTATGTCTCGCTTTTGACCGATTTCAAAAAAATGTACTTCTTTAGCTATATCACTCTTTATTGCCTCTTTCACTGGTAGCGAATTTGTAATCTCTTTATCAATCCCATTCGTTTTGTGCCCCGCATGGATTGAAATCAGAGCATTGTGACTTCTTGCAAAATCAACAATATCCCCAAACTCCCAATATATTGTCTCGTCTGAGTCTGCGGATTTCGCTTTTTGGCGAATCATAATTGCATCAAAATCTCCAGAAAGGACAGATAAATCGGTTTCTTCCGAAAACACAAGAATTAGATGAAGATTATTTGAACCTTTATCCGTACGAAGTTCAACGCCAGGAAAAAACACAATTTCTGGAGTCTTAGAACGTAAGCGCGCTATTCTGTCCTTGTCAATTTTGAAATGGTCAGTAATCGCAACCGCCTTTACATCATTCTGCTTCAAATTCTGACATAGCAAATCATCGGCATCCTCTCCCTTGTATTTATAATCATAGGAAGATGCAGTGTGAACATGCAAATCCCAACGATTCCATTCTGATCCTCGACAATTTAACACGGCATTACGCCCCCTTCTTGCACATATTTATTAATTGAACGCATATTCAAAATGAGGAATATATTCGTTTTAAGAAATGATCCTTTTGTTTCAGCCTGGTCATGCAATTCGACAAATGACATGATAGATTGAGCCAATTATCTCACTGCTCAGCGGCTTTTAAAATTGATTTAACGAGCATCGCCTTAATCGCCAACTTCTTTAGTATGTTTGAATTTCTCATACACCTTTAAGTAATCTGTCATTTTATCGCCTTCAGAACCCTATCCACGACCTTTCCACCCCAACCGGTGCAGAGCATTTGCTTAGTGATGGCGGCTTTATAGAGCGGGTTTTGTTCAATTACGTTCCAAAGGTGACGGAGAATGCGGATGTAGTCGTCAAAGCTGTCTTTGACCAGAGCAGCGACTTTTTTACGCCATTCATCAGCAGGTTCTTTTCCGGCGTAAATGTCGTTGAGGTCTTTACAGATAAAGTTAATTGCCCCACCGATACCGGGCAACTCATTTTCGTTTGCGTCCGGGTTTCTCGGCTCTTCCGCAATCTTCACATGTAGCAGCAGGTGTTCCAGCAGGTTGCAATAAACCAGTCTGCTCGCCTTTTGATACTCAAACGGATTCTGGGCGGCATATTTGTCATTACTGAGCATGATGGCTTTATCTTCGTCGATATGATGGCAGAAAAGACCTTCGGCAGAACGGGAAACAAGTTTGTTTTTGATGGTGCATTCCCTGTCGGTGAAATAGTCATGCTTTGCGGTACCGTATTTTTTCAACAATGACGCCACCAAATCGTTGTAATTCATCAAGAGAGCCACTTCATATTCCGTTTTAACTGAAGAATCCATAGACTTTACATTAGATTCGATAAAATTAATTTCATCTGTTGAAAGATGATACTTTGCATATAATTGTTGATCAATTTCTGTTATGGATTTAGTCCAATCAATGTCGGAGCTGCTGGTGAAATCTTGTAAAGGGACATACTTCCAAGTTTCTTTGGTATTATCCTGCGTAACTTTTAAAATGCCCAACATGGTTCTTGCAAATTTTGTTTTTACATATTTCAAAGTTGCTTCTGCCTCATTAAAAAAGGCAGTAGCTCCAATTGAAATGTATGTTTCAGTATAGCCAATTAACGGTGTGCCAATTAACGGTGTGCTTAATACTTCGCCTATTGCACCAGAACCATTTGCCTTTGGAACAATTACCTTATATTTATCTAAATTGTCTACAGGTGAAATATAATCTTTTCTAAACCAGCGATAACAACGCTCGTTTTTAATATTTCCAAGTAATTGAACATATTCATGTCCATTATCAGGTTTATTCTCCGTAAATAATGATGGCATTCGTTCGAATGCGCTCGTTGTTATTCTTCGATCTGAATTTTTTGCCATTTCTTTTGGCTGTTCTAAATATGCCAAATCGGAATATCTATAAGTGCCACGATTTGTTATGACTGTTGATAAACTTTGCACGGTAAGTGGTTCAACCTTATTCATAATTGAATTGAGTTCAGGGTAGGGTGTAAAAAGCTTTATCGGTTTATACTTTGCATTTTTGTCCCAATAAGTTATGGCAACACCGCCCTTTATATCTACAGATGGAAATACATCCGTACTATTTGACCAATACTTAACTACTTTGAAATGTGTATCACTCAGCTTTTTTAAATTCCACTCTTTGGGTGTATTACCGGCATTAAATAGAAAGCGCGCCGGATGAATCAATGTAGCTCGAGTTCCCAATTCTTCACTACAATCGATAAAGTAGTTATATATTGATCGTTGTGCAGAGCTCTGACCATTAGTTTCCTCCTGATACGGCGGGTTTCCGACAATTGCATCGAACTTCATTTCTTTCACCTCTTTTCCCCAGTAGCTGCCCTTGAGGATTTTCTTCTTAAACTGTTCCGGTTTGCTCTTGAGCATATTGATAAGGTCGTCAAAATAGTGGGCGTTGACAACATTATCGTGATAACCGGTCAATGTACGCTTGGTTATATACTTTGCCATCGGGGTTTTGCAGATCACATAGATATTATCACGAAGAACTTCTTCCCACATGGTCTGCAATTCTTCCGGCTCCCAGTCGTCATCTGTGGTATCCTCGAGCTTCTGACGGTAGACACTGTAGGCGACATAGAGCGGATACAAGCCCGTTTTGGAGTTGATCTCCAGAATATGTGTGTCTTCACGGAACACCTCGGCTGTCACATCGCCCTGATCTACAAAGCGAGGCTCATCCAGACGGTGTTTTTCTTCCTGCGTGTCGTCCTCAAATTGTTCGTTGAAGAAGCACCAACCGCCCAAGGTATCGCTCATATGCATGTTGACCACACGCCAAGGAGTCAGCACGGTTTCCTTGTCGGGGTTCTTGAAATGACGGAAGATCTCGGCAATCAGTTTTACACGCCTTGTCGGCGTTTCCTTATCCGCCGCTGCCGCCAGTTTACGGATCCGTTTGCCCGCCGCAATGAACACATCACGGTCGTAGTATTTTGTAAATTCTGCAAATAGCGGTTTGGTCACGCCTTTGGGCATAAATTCCGCCCAAGAGGTATCGTCCACCAGTTCCACAAACCGGTCAATATCGATATCCTCGTCAATCGGTACATTGGCACCGTAAATCATCAGCGGCATACGGATGGAAATGCCGCGCAGAATGTCAATCGCCTTTTTCCGGGCTTCTTTTGCCTGTTTCTTTTTCAGCCGCTCTGCAATTTCTTCGGGTGTAGGCGGAGCCGGCTTTTCGACAGGATCATCATCCCCATCATCAAGATGGGCAATCTGCTCATCTGTCAGTCCCTGACCGTTGACGACCACGCTGTCTTTCTTTTTCTGGGCTTTGGAAGAGCCAATAATGTCTTTCAGATTGTTGAATTTGGATGCATCGATTTCGTCCAGCTTCAGCAGCTCATCATTATAAATGGATTCATCCTCAAAGCCGCTGTTGACTGCTCGTTCCGCATAAATCTGTTTCACCTGTTCCATCATGGAGTTGACGCTGTACTTGGTCATTCTGGAACCGGCAATGGCAATCACAGGGCAGTAGTTCAAAAACTCGGTCATTGCCTCACGGCGTTTCTTTTCGTTTTTGCCGGGTTTGCGGGAGAGATGGACGGTTTCTGTCAAGACTTTCAGCGTTCTGTCAGGGGCAAAATCAAACACATAACAGTCGGTCTTTTGCTTGCCGTCAATGCTTCCGGCAGACTGTACACGGAAGATGGTCTGCATATATTGCGAGGCAGCAGTGGAATAAGAGCCGGAGAGCATGAGAACCGCTGTCCACTCCGGAACAGTCACGCCGGTGGTCAGTTTTCCGCAGGAAAGCGTAATGGAATACTTGTTTTCACGGATCGTTTTACGGACAAGTTCCAGTGCGTCTTTTGCGTGGTCTTCCTCGTAGGTATCGCCTTCTCCGGCGACATTGGCAATACCGAAATGCATAAACACCGGATGATGGCGGAGCATTTCGCTGAGCGCCTTTGCCTCCTTGACACCGGGCACCATCCAAAGCGTGTGACGGAACATATTACGATATGCGTCGGTAGAAAACGGATAAACGCTGTCCTTGTCCTCCTTTGCCATCAGATCAAGGAAAGAGCGTACATCCGCTTCGTGTACAAAGTTGCCTTCTGTGGCGCCTTGTGGGATTTCACGCTTGCCGTGCGGTCCTCTTGACCATACACGGAAGAACTCACGGAAATTGAATGCCTTGGTATCGTATTCGTCCGAGACATACTTTTTCAGTTTTTCGCCGAGATCATAAGTATAAATGTGCATCTGAGGCAGATCGGCATATGGGTTATGGTCGCCGTAATGCTGTACATCCCATTCCGCCTTTTTCTTCTGCTCCATGACATAGTCCCAGGTATAGACATTGTCTTCACCAAACTTGTCCAGCAGATTGAAAGGTGTGCCAGAAAGAGCCAATACCTTAGTGTTGGCTTTGCGGAGTTGTTTTATGACGTTATCACCGAGTTCGGTCTGTGTACCTTCGTGGGCTTCGTCAACGATGATCAGGTCCCAATCAAGATCAAATACGGCGTTGTTTTTATTGAACTTTCCGCCGACACGCTTGGAACCACGCAAATCCTGAATCGACGCAAAATAGAGAAAATAGTTACCGTTTTTATCGAGGCGCCTGATTTTCAGGTCGTTTTCAAGATCGATCTTTTCATCGAAAGTATAAGCAGAATCATTGGTTTTCAATTCAAAGGAATAGTCATGTGCGGACGCACCCGAATAAAAAATTTTCGCAAAATCCGTGCTCCAGCCGTCACTGACAACCGGGCGATGCGTAACAATGATCACACGGCGGTACTGCGAACGGCGCACGACCTCAAGGGCTGTCAGCGTCTTGCCGAAACGCATTTTGGCATACCACAGCATCTCATTGCTTTTTTTGAATGCCCTGATGGTTTGCTCGATTGCCGCTTCCTGTTCCTCGCGGAAATCTATCTTTGCAATTGCGGTCGCAGCACTTGTTCTTTCGGCGACGGAAAGCGCGGAGTTGCCCTGCTTTACGGCTTTGATTGCGTTAACTGTCACATCCAATGTGGTTTCAAACCATTCTTCTCCCGTTTCACCGTTGGGCTGAACCTTATGAATGCCGGAGTTCATCAAAACCTTGTGGACATCTTTATCGTTGAAGGCGTGAAAGTATCCGTCCCTCTGCAGAACGGCAAGCTCGGTATATTCCAATTTGAAATTCACGCTGGCGGTGGCAGTATAACTTTTAATACGGGCAATGGCAGCTTGATTGAGTTCGCGGCAATTCGGTGTCAGGTATTCCGGCTTTGTGTCCGTTGTCAGCGTTGCCTCACCGATTTTCAAAAGTCCTTTATGAGTGTCATAAGGCATACTGAAAACATATATGAGTTTGTATTTATAGGTACAATCAAACTTTTCCATGTTTTTTGCTCCTCTCCAAAAGGTCAATGAATTTTATAGAATGCCCGCGACCCCAATCCATAATCCGGCAATAAATACCGGTATGAAGTGAGTTGTTATTTCGCAGGCACCCCGGACAGGGTTCGGGAGTTGTTTCATCATCAAACAGAGAAATCTGAAAGCTTTCAATCGGTTTGCAGGAGTTTGGAATTACATATTTCAGCCCGTCCATCTGCCAAAGGTTCCATGAAAGGATTTTTGCAATTTTCGTCAGATATTCTTTAATCGGCGGTACTGTAAACCGATCTGTATAGTAGTCGATGAAAGAAAACAGTAGGTTTTCACGGGCAATCAGCAAGCTATCGCCCTGCCACTCAAATCCGTAGACTGACTGAAAGGCTTTTATCACCCATTTCATCCAGTCCTGCTCACTTTCAACATTTTCGTTAATGATGCGAATCTTGCGATCCAAAATACCAATCCTGTCTCCCACTTCTATCCATTTTCCCGTAACGGTATCATAACGGCTCGCAAGGTAAGGTGCTTCACCGCAGGTAATCTCCATGCGATTGGCTTTCACATAGTCCTGCCATGTCTTGCCCTCCGGGAAAGTAATTTTATCTTTTACGGTAATCCATGTTTGACCGTTTTCCGTGTTAAAAACATTTTCTCTGCCGAACCATGCGTTGTCTACGAGATTATTTTGATTGTTGCACACCCAGGAGGGGGTAAAAACCTCCGCTTTGTCACGAACGCGAATTGCTTGTTCTTTTTTGGATTTTGTTGTCCGCGGTCTGATGACACTACCATTGCGGTGCGTAATGCAGTCCACTCTGATTTCATCGCTGCTTTGGTATCCGATACCTCTGTCGGCATAATTATCGGTTGCCCAAATAATATTTTTGCCCGAACTTTTGTCGAGAAGCAGGATGGCAAGCAACTTTGTATCTAATTGGTAGATATAGTTTTCTTTTATATCAATTTTGTTTTCCATTTTATGTACAAATTCAATATGATTTGTTATCATTCTCCCGCTTTCCCGCTCTTGACCCACTCGTCAACCTCGGCAGTTTTGAACTTCCAATTGCGTCCCATTTTATGCGCGGGGAGCCCCTTTTCGCTGATCCATGTGAGCAGGGTATCGCGGCTGATGCCGAGATAGGCGCAGATTTCTTTTGTGGAATACCAACGATCCGGGTTTTGCATGATATCTTGCATGTTTACACTCCTGTTCGGTAGTTATAATGATACATTTTAATTGTAGCATAAAACGCGTCTGAATGCAATAGGTAACTGTCGATTTTCATAGGAAAAAAGTAAAATGTTGCATTTTTCGGTATATTGAAGTATGGAAGAGCCGTCTGTGTGTGAAGAATATCGGCTGCTTAATGTTTTCTTGCGTCTGAAAAATTTTCATGTCAATTCTTCTCGGATTACAAAAAAACGTGTGTTTTGTCATCAATAAATCTCCGAAAAATGTGTGAAATAGGACTTGAAAAATTCAGAAAAATGTGTTATACTATAGTTGAGAAGGCGTAAGAGGTGATTTTATGAAGCGGAACGCAATGGAAGAACTGAAAAAATGGCAGGCTGATCCTGAACGCAAGCCGATGGTACTTCGCGGTGCCAGACAGGTCGGCAAGACCTGGCTGATGAAGGAGTTCGGACAGAACTGCTATGATCATTTCGTCTATTTCAACTTCGACGAAGAGGACGAGCTGAAGTCCATTTTTGAAACGAACAAGAACCCCGCACGGATCATCGAGCTTCTCTCCATGATCTCCGGGAGCAAAATTCAACCTGGCAAAACGCTGATCATTTTTGATGAAATACAGGAATGCCCCGAAGCGCTGAACACACTGAAATATTTCAGGGAAAAAGCGAACGAATATCATGTGATTGCTGCCGGAAGTCTGCTCGGAACGCTTCTGGCACAGCCGAAATCCTACCCGGTCGGCATGGTAAATCTGCTTGATGTTTTTCCGTTGACCTATGACGAATTTCTGAATGCCACAGATCCGGCGCTCTATGCCTTCTATGAGAGTATAGAAAAGGGGCAGCAGATTGAAGAGATCTTCCACAATCGGCTGATCGATGCTTACAACAATTATCTGATTATAGGCGGAATGCCGGAGTGCGTTGCATCGTGGCTCAAGTATAAAGATCCGGCGAAAATTTCAGAGATACAGCGGGAACTGGTGGAGATTTACGAAAACGATTTTTCCAAACACAACGGCAAGGTCAACAGCGGACGCATCCTGATGGTGTTTCGCAGTATCGTTTCCCAACTTGCCAAGCCGAACGAGAAGTTCATGTACGGCGCTGTCCGGGAAGGCGGCAGAGCACGGGATTTTGAAGAAGCCATTGAGTGGCTCGTCTCTGCCGGAATGCTGAATCGGGTCTACAATGTTTCCAAGATGGAGCATCCGCTTTCGGCATTTGATAAGCTGGACCAGTTCAAGCTGTTTGTATTTGACACGGGACTGCTGAAACACATGGCAGGAATCGACAATGCCGCTATTCTACTGAAATCCGACTACCAGTTCAAAGGTCCGCTGACCGAGAATTATGTTCTGCAGCAGCTCCGCGGACAGTTTACTGTGGAGCCGCGGTATTATGCCGACAAATCAGGAGAGATCGACTTCGTATTGCAGAACGGCATGGAGATCATTCCTGTGGAAGCAAAAGGCGGCGAGGACAAATCCGCACCGTCGTTCAAAAAATATATTGCCGAGCATCATCCGGCGAACGCCATTCGCTTCTCCAAGCGAGGATACCGCAAGGACGGTGCGTTTACCAACATTCCGCTGTATCTTGCGGGAAAGGCCAAAGACCTTCTGTAAACATTGCGGAACTGTGGGTAGCCAAACGAAAAATCAAAACGGTTTTTCTAACGTTTTTTCTAAAATTTTTTTAGAAAACGTTTTAGAAAGCCGTGCCTTGATTTCAAAAGTTTTGCGGGCGGTTCGAATCGAAAACGCGCGAAAACCTTGCTGTACGCGGGGTTTTTGCGTCATTTATCTTCCGCTGTCCTGCGGCAAAATCCGGAGTGGCAAGAAATCTTGAAAACCGTTTGGGGGCAACCCCACAAGGGTTCGAATCCCTTCCTCTCATCGAGTAGGAGGCTACCCATTAATTGAGTAGCCGACCTCTCACACCACCGTGCGTACCGTTCGGTACACGGCGGTT
>CALWJX010000094.1 GCA_944381085.1 uncultured Clostridia bacterium | reverse complement strand
TAAATTCTACCACAAAATCTTTCCCACAGTAAATTCTACTTCAAATTCCACTGTGGAATTTACTTTGGGAATTCAATCCATGTTCTTCAATTCACTTTCATGATATTAATTCCTTGACATGTTTATCGCTTTATGTTATAATTATACTTAAAAAGTACAATTCAGAAAACACCGCTCCAAGTTTAATTGAAACCATATAAGTTCATATGACAATATAATTTACATTTATGTAACATTTTCTATAAGAAAACAAAAAAGCTAAAAAAATTTTTCAAAAAACCGTTACTTTTACAAAAAAAATTGTCACTATATATATGAAAGTCCATGAACTTTCACAAATATAATGATTATAGCGGGGTGGTGCTTAATGAAAGTTTAGAGAGATGCTCAATTCGTTATCAATTCTCAAAAAAATGATATTTCAAAATTCAGGAGGTTATTATGAAAAAATTTGCTACTTTTGCACTGATATTTGCATTCTGTCTTTCTATGATTATAGTGCCAACCAGTGCGGCTACTACATATAAAGACTTTAATGATTGGGATTTAGCAGAAAGCCACATAGAGGTGTGGTTTGCAGATGTTGTATACCAAGGAGCTGTTGTTGGTCATGGAATCCTGCATCATTCAGCTGGAAGCAAAGGCTGGTGGATTTTTGGAGGTTCTGATGCAATTATTAGAACGGAATATCAAAATTACAACTTGCCGCGTAATTTCGGATCTAATAACGGGATCAACGTGACTGTTTATGCATACGGAGAGGGACCTTCGGGTTATGATAGTGAAACCTACTCTTGGTCTGATCAAGGATATCAAGGTGGAAACACTTTGGGATGGATTGAAGCTCGGGCACAAACATTTGATCCATTCCCCACCTACATGACCGGTTACGTAAAGGTAACTACACCTGCTGGTACTGATACTGCGCATTACCGAATTTACGGATGACATTCAGTGGGGCAGCGTCTGTTGACACTGCCCCTTTCTATTCAGGAGGATTGATTGTGAAACGCAAAATCAATATCAAAAAAAGAATCATTATTTCAGTAATATCCTGTTTTGCACTTGTTGTTTGCTGCTATATGGTATATGAATTTTCCAAGCCGATTATCTTAAGCTATGAACAAATCGAAGAACACATCACCATCACGGAACTGGATGGAAATCTGTACATCTTATGCGATATGAACATTTCAGAGGTCAATCATCTCGGCAATTCCGGGGGCACAGAATTTATAAAAATGACCGATGACGACACAGGTCGCTGCTATAAGCAAAGCCTTCAAGTTACAACATCCAAATGGGATACATTCTTTCATAATCAAAAAGTTATTATTTATAAAAACAAATTGGAATCACATGGAGCCTTGAGCGGAGAATCGGTGGTAATTAATGATGACATGACTGTATCTACAGTTCCTCGATATGACACGGAAATTTATTATCGTGATCCGTCTGGAAACGAATACTTGCTTTGGACAGTAAATGAATCATAGGTAAACATGTATGAAAACAGCATTCGTAGTTTCTCTCCAGTCCCTGCGTGTCAACAAACGAAATACATGTGTCATTTTTCTGGTTATGATGTTGTCCATGGCATTTCTGATGACGATATGCACTTTTTGGGTAGCATTAATTGATTTACAGGCTAACATTTTATACAATAACTTTGTGAAACATTATCCGGTTGAAAACATTTACGAACTGGTTTATTCTGAATCAGTATATGTGAATGTAGTCCGGCAGGGCATACTGTTTATCTGTATTGCCGCATGGATTGTATGGGTTTCTATCCGAAATGTGCTCACACTCAACGATGGAACAAAATCAAAAACACTCTCCATTCTGACCACACTCGGCGCCAAAAAGCAGCACAGATTGGTTTTTCTGGTATCGGATGCCCTGATTTTGGCATTGGTCAGCATTCCATCTGGATTTCTGATTGGCGCCGGCGTTTCCGTGCTGTTACTGCAATATCTGAACCATGCAGTCTGTGCGCGAATGGCTCTGCCAATGATTCCGTTCTTGCAGGAAAAGCCCTTGGTATACTGCGCCATGATGGCTGTTCTGGCTTTTTTTACTGTTCTGGTCGCATCCGTCCGCCCGGCACTGCGACTGATCAAAACACCCCCAGTGGAAATTGCGAAAACCAAGGATGCCATCTCGGTCGTGGTGCGGGAAACGTTGCGGGATCGAATCATAAATCGGTGCTTCGGCATTTGCGGCAGATTGGCGTCCGCCAATTACGAAAACTATAAGCGCAGATACCGTATGTTTACGCGCACAATGTCTCTTTCCTCCTCGTTCTTCGTGCTAATCGTGCTACTTGTTGCTTATTTGTTATCTCTTCAATCTACAGTAGACCGAATCACTACAGAAAATTTTTTAAGTTTCTTCCTTTATTCCGCGCTGGTAGCGTTGATTCTCTCGCTGATCGGCGCATGCAGCATCCTCTATGTCCAGTTCCGAAAGCGCAAGCCCGAGTTTGCCCTGCTGCTCTCCGTTGGCATCAAGCAGACGCAGCTCTGCGGCGTGGTTGCGGTAGAAATGACTTACTATGTTTTCCGTTTTCTGTTTCAACTGATACTCACCACCTTCTTGGGAGATTTGCTGTTGTACATCTTTATTGGTCGCAACGACATTGACTTTGTGTTCCCTTGGAAAAGTATCCTTGCTGTCGGCTGCGGCGTGCTGCTGCTTCTGCTGGTCATCTCGTTGTGCATGATCCGCATGGTCCGGCACATCAACATCATTGACGAGCTGAAAAAAAGCGATTGAAAGGAGAGAATGTCATGCCGATTTTAACCGTTCAGAATCTTACCAAAACATACACGGTGGTGAACTCGGATACAACCGTGCTCGATCATGTCTCGTTCACCGTGGAGGAAGGCTCCTTTGTGGCAATCATCGGCGCCAGCGGCTCTGGCAAATCCACCCTCCTGCATCTGCTCGGCGGTGTGGATCGACCAAGCAGCGGCAGCGTGATTGTGGACGGAGAAGATATTTTCAGTCTCTCCGAACAGGAGCTTTCCCGCTATCGGCGACAGAAGGTCTCGGTTGTATATCAGTTTTATAACCTCCTGCCGATGCTGAATGTGCGCTCCAACATCCTGCTCCCGCTGGAGCTGGACGGAAGGCGCCCGGTTGAGAGGCAGTTTCAGAGCATTCTGCGGCTGCTTGGCATGGAGGAAAAGGAGTTTTATTACCCGAATCAGCTTTCCGGCGGGCAGCAGCAGCGGGTAGCCATTGCCCGGGCGCTGATGACCGAACCGAAGATCCTGCTGGCGGACGAACCGACCGGAAATCTCGACAGCAAAAACTCGGCCGAGATCATATCGCTGCTGCGGGAATCCAACCGCCGACTGAACCAGACCATCCTGCTTGTCACACATGACAGCCGGATTGCCGAACAGGCAGACCGCATCCTGGAGATCTCGGATGGAAAAATCATTCGGGATACTTACAAATAAAAAATCGTTTACAATTCGACAGACTCATTAGCTCATCATTGTTTAATTTCATTTTTGTTTATATCCTTGACATATATATTGTTATATGTTATAATTAAACTTGAGAGGTTTAATTTAGAAAATGTAGTAATAAGTCTAATTTAAATGTATTAAGTTTATATTGCGTTGTTTTTTACATTTGCTTAATTGCTGACAGTAAAAAAAATAAAAAAAATTTTGAAAAAACCGTTACTTTTGCTAAAAATTTGTCACTATATAGACGAAAGTCAATAAACTTTCAAAAAATTGTTTGTGGGGAGAGTGGTGCTTAATGAAAGTTTTATAATACTGGTTTCCTCATATCATATATAAAAAGGAGGAAAAAATAAAACAAAAATAAATTTTTTAACTATAAGATCAAATAAAAATATCATATTGAATTTATTGAAAGGAAAATTACAATGAAAAAGTTTGTGAAAATTATATCGGCACTGACTGCCATTATTTGTTTGATTTCTATGTTGTCAATCTTTTCATCTGCTTCTACATTGGTTGATGGGCGTTTCTACCATACAGATCCTCAAGAAACTGCTATAACAGAAACATACGGTTACAGTAGTGGAAGTTTTTCCGGAACATGTGCCGATCAAACCACACCAGCCTATGCCGTAATGACTGCCGACTGCAGAGGAGGAGAGCTTTCTAAATTCACTACAACATTATCAATGTCTTTTAAAGATGGATTTCATTTGAATGAGGAAAAATATAAAAGTACAGATAGCACCGGGACCAGAGTTATAGAAGACAGAATTCAAGTAGAAGACAAAAACATTATATACGCTGCTAATGGATATATTGAAGAACACTGTATAAGTAAAACTAACAGCTCCGATGCTTGGCATCAAAATTATGTATATCGTTGGATGGGAGCTCCGACAGGTTGGGTTACATATTAATTTTATATATTTTTAAGTAAACATAGGGGCTGTAAAAACTATTTGTAGTATTATTTAATTTCACAAAAAGTTTTTTACAGCCCCGCCTTTTAATATAAGGAGTGGTGATTTTGCCGAACATAAAAAAGCACAGAATTATTATATTGATTGCAATCATATCTTTCTCGGGCTTAATCCTTTCAAGCTGCAATGTTTTTTCCGATTTATATACTGTTACATATGATTTTGGTTATTCGGACAAAACAGAAGAAGCTAAAGTCCCAAAAGGACTTATAACTCCGCCCGACGAACCAATCCGTGCAGGCTATAACTTCGACGGCTGGTATATAACCGTCAATAACGAAGAAACCCTATGGGATTTTAGCACTGATGAAGTTAATGACAATATTACGCTGAAAGCGCATTGGAGTCCGATATCCAATACCATTACTTTTGTGCCGAACGGAGGCATATGCGACACTGAAAAAATCACCGTATATTACGGTCAGCCTTATCAATTGCCTGAAATTCACCGTGAAGGATATTATTTTGCCGGATGGTTTGATGGATCGGAGTTACAAACAGACAGCGTCTGGATGCGTGACAGAGATGGATTTTTTGAGGCTCAATGGACAACATATCCCCCCAACATGACCGTTAAATTCGGATCTTATGAACAGGACAATGACCTGACAAACGGAAGTGAGGATATTGAATGGCTGGTCATAGATTATCAGGACGGCAATTACCTTTTGCTGTCCAAATATATTTTGGACACGCGATACATGGAAGATACCCCGACAGAAAAGAGTTGGAAGGATTGCAGCTTGCGCAAGTGGTTGCAGACTGATTTTATCAGTCAGGCATTTAACGAAACCGAACAAAAATATATATTGAGCGTATACCTGAAAGACACGGAAACCACAGACCGTGTATTTCTGTTAAATAGAGAGGAAGCATTTAATTTGGTTTTTTCCTCGTCAGATCGATATGGTCTCGGAACGCCGTATGCACTGGAACAGGGACTTTCGGTAGAGAACGGGAATCCTGAGATATATTCCTGGTGGTGGCTACGCACCTCTAATCAGAAGTACGGATCAGCTTCCGGATATGCATATGGGGAGAGCAACAGCGGAAGGTCAATGTATGGTGTACGTCCCGCGATATGGCTTCAGGAAGAATATTTAAACTTGGATTGAATGCAACAGGGATACTGCAAATTTGCAATAGTACCGAAAATAATAACTATTAAGAGGAATTAATATGAAAGCGAAAAAAATAATTATCCGATGTATTTTGCCGGCGTTTGCGTTGCTTTTCATTTTTATGATTACGTCCTGTAAAAAGGACAAAACGCCACAGATCAATGAGCTTCACACAACGAATGTAAAAAAATACGGATTTGCGGAATACGGAAATTATGTATACAGTGAATGGGGTAGAATTTATCGGTTCAATCGAAAAACGGATACTTTTCTTCCCGCATGTATGGATCCGGAATGTGAGGGAGATTGTCCCGTTGACTGTGTGATGAGCTACTTTGCCGGTATTTATGACGGACGCTTATACTTTTGCGGGTGGCAGCAATACACCCATAAGGTCTTTCTGGCATATCAGGACGTGGCGACAGGGGAAGTCGGCGTTCTCAAAACCCTGAACGAAATCGAGGATTCCGGCGGATATTATACTTTTATTGAAAACGGATATTGGTACTATAAATGCAAAATACTTAAAGACGGCGGAGACGCTTCCGACCCCAACGACTATGAATCTTACATATGCCGCATAAAAACGGACGGTACAAACGATGAGGCTTTTATAATATGTGAACCCGGCGAGGCAATCATAATGGTTGGAAGCGGCAAAATTTTAACGTCTCTTGACGGCGGCATTTATAGTATTGACATTGAAAGCAAAACAAGAAACGAACTGTTTTCTTATTCGGCAAACGGATATATCAATGCGGCAACTCCGGCAAGTTATCTCAACGGGAAAATATATTTTCTCGCCAGAAGCGGAATGTCACGGACATCAGAGTACACAAACCAAACCTTTCAATTGAATTTTCTTGTGTGGGTAGATATTGAAAGCGGAGAGAGCGGTAAAGTAATCGAAGAACCGGTAACAAGTTTTTGCTTAACAGATGACGCCATATATTATGTTCCCTTCAAACTCCGTCATATTTATGTACCCGAAGATTACGAAGAACACCCGGAAGAAGTCACTGTATGCATCAGCGATGAATCGCTCTATGTGTGTGATTTGAACGGCAAAAACAGCCGTGTAATTTATACGAATGAAAAAATGGATTATGCCAAAAACTTTACGGTTATTGATAATATACTTTACGGGTGGCTTTTGGATTATAACGAGGAAACACACAGATTCGATAAAACCTTTTTCGGCGCGATTGAACTGGAAACCGGTAGGATTATCCGGACGGAAAAACCGGAATAACAGCCAGATAGGAGATGGAATATGAGACTTGTCCGTGCCGAACTGCAAAAACTGTTGTCATCCCGCCTGATATGGGTGCTGCTGGCAGTGCTGTTGGCGGTCAATTTTGCGCTGACGCTCCATACCTCCCGCCCGCAGCCCTTTGAGTCAACGGTGCGGGAGGTATATGCAAAGTATATCGAAGATCCCGAAGCATACGACGCATATGATCAGGAGCTGGAGAAGCTCGCGGCGCTCGGCATCCGGGATGAAAACCTGACCCTTCCGCATACCTTTTACGGTTCGGCGGAGTATGACGACCGCTTGATTCTGCGGTTGGTATCCGAGCGCGCCGACTATCTCAAAGAGGGGCAAAGCGCGGAAATCCGGCGCGTCATCCGGATCACCGAGCGGAGAATCGACGATTTATACGGCTTTTCCTATACCGATGATTCCTATGAGATACGGTCGCAGAAGGCCGTTCTGGCGGAATACACGCATCTGGCAGACACGCTTGTGCTTGGAGAGGAATACGCGCACGGGTATGACGTATATCTGCAAAACAACACCGTGTCGGTCTTCCTGTTCCTGTTTCTGCTGACCGCCGTCACATGGGTGTTTCTGAATGATCGTTCAGTCGGATTTGACCCGATCCTCCGGGTCTGTGGCAAAGGCCGGGGCGCGACATACGCCGCCAAGCTCACGGTGGTGTGCCTGCTGACCGTGGGGGCTGTGCTCCTCTTTCTCGCCACAACCGGGCTGGCAACCGGCATCATGCAGGGGTATTCCTCGCTTTCCGCCCCCATTCAGGCGCTGCCGGATTTTGCCACCGTTCCCTACACGGTCTCCGTCGGTGGCTACCTGCTCATGCATACCGGCCTGCGCATCGCCGGGTTTCTGGCGCTGTCGCTGTTCATTTCCGTGCTTGCCGGGCTGCGGCTCCCCTATGTACTCTGCTTCGGCGGCGGCGTGCTTTTTGCGGGAGCGAACGTATTTGTACACACACGGGAATACCTCGGAACCGCGCCTGCCATTCAATATGTCAATCTTTCCGCCATGACAGAGGGCTGCGGACTGTTGGGCTTTTACCGAACGGCACCGCTGTTCGGAATCCCCGTTTCGTACCCGGCGGCTTGCCTGATTCTGTCGGTTCTGCTGTGCGTGGGATTTGCGTCGCTTTGCGCGGTGTTTTACTGCCGCCGCACCCGTCCGCTTTCTGTGCGTGGCAAAATGCTTGGCAGCAAAAATGTCCTGATCCGGCTCCGGGAGCGCTTCTCGAAGCAAAAGCGCCGTCGCCGACCGCTGCCCCTCTGCTTTTATGAGCTGAAGAAGACCCGAATCGGTCTGTCCGTGCTGATCGTTGCGCTTCTCCTCCTCGCCAAAGGCGTTGCGGTAGACCGCAGCGTCGGAAGCATGGAAACCTACAGAGAGGCATTGTATTACGAGTACATCACCGACATTCAGGAGCTGAATCCCGCCGCGCGAGCGGAATATATGACATCGGAGCGGGAACGGCTCGACGGTATCCTCGAAGCGGAACAGAAAAACGAGGAGGCGTTTGAGAACGGCTCCATGAAGCCGGACGACTACTACGCCTATTATCAGACGCTGACCGAGGCAAAGACGCAGGATTCGGTATTCCGTGAGGTGGAGAACTATGTCTCCTATATCGACCGGAAAAACGCCGAAACCGGGTATCACGGGAGCGTCATCTATACCACCGGCTATGAGGCGCTGTTCGCACTGCCGTCGGATGCTCTCCTATTTGCCACGGTGCTTGTGGTATGTGTGCAGGCGTTTCCGGTGGAATATCAAAAGACCAGCTCCCGCGGGAGCTGCGCCGAGCTGATCCGCTCGACTCCGAACGGAAGAAGAAAAACCTTTGCCGCAAAGCTGCTGACATATTCTGTTATCGGCTTGCTGCTCTCGGTTCTGTTCCGCCTTGTGAGCCTTGCGGTTGTGGGACGGAACTATATTCTGCCGGATCCGGACGCCACGCTGTATTCCATTGTATCCTTCGGGGATGTTTCCTCCCCGATCAGCATCCGGCAGTATTTTTTGATCGACTTTGCCATGCAGATGTTTGCGGGCGCTTCGCTTTCGGCTCTGGTCTGCGTCCTTTCGTTTTTCTGCAAGCGCATCCTCGCGTGTATCAGCGTCTCGCTGCTGCTGGTTGCGGTTCCGGAGCTTTTGGTGCAGACGGTGCTCCCGCAGGGCGTGGGCTTCAGTCTGCTTTCGCTGACCGCGCCGCAGCAGATATTCATCCGTTCGGCGCAGGAAGACCTGTGGTCAGGAGAGGCGGTATGGCTGATCCTTGTTTGCCTGCTTCATCTGGTTGTGGTGGCGGCGTTGACCGCAATCGCAGCTATGCGGTATAACGGGACATACAAACGGTCGGTTCGAAATGGCAAAAGAACCGCCCGGAAAGGAGAATCGGGATGAAATTATCATTTCAGAATGTCTGCAAATCCTATGGGAGCAATCGGGCATTGCAGAATTTTACCATTTCTATGACGCCCGGAGTCTACGCGCTGCTTGGCGCCAACGGCTCCGGGAAAACCACGCTGATGAGCATCATCACGGACAACCTGAGGGCGGACTGTGGAGAGATCACCTTTGAGGAACCGGAGGGACGTCCGGAAAACATCCTGAACATGGGCGTCCGGTTCCGCCAACGGCTCGGATATATGCCGCAGTATCCCGGCATGTACCCCAATTTTACGGTGGAACAGTTCCTGCAGTATATGGCTGTATTGAAGAATCTCGGAAACGGTCTGGGAAGAACAGAAAAAAGAAGCCTGATCGAGCGGCAGATTGCCGACGTCCTCCGGCGTGTGGAGCTGGACGAGGTGTCCGACCGCAAAATCAGCTCGCTGTCCGGCGGAATGAAGCAGCGGCTCGGATTGGCGCAGGCGGTGCTCGGAAATCCGTCGGTTTTGATTCTGGACGAACCCACCGCCGGACTGGATCCCAAGCAGCGCATTACGATACGGAATTATATCTCCGAGATCGCGCTGAACAAAATCGTCATCATTGCCACGCACGTGGTTTCCGATGTAGAGTTCATCGCGAAGGAGATCATTCTGCTCAAAAAGGGCGTGATTGTGGACGCCGCGCCCCCGCAGAAGCTCGTCGAAAACATGGACGGAAAGGTGTGGCTGGTTCACTGTGCCGAGGATGACGTGCCAACCATCCAAAATCAGTACCTGATTACCAACATCTCCCCATCCGGCGACTCGGAACTTCCGGCGTGTCTGCGGATTCTGTGCGGGCAGCAGCCCTTCGCGTCCGCCGTGCCCGCCGCTCCCACTCTGGAGGACTACTATTTACAACTTTTTGGAGAAAAATCCGAACATTTTTCCAAATAAGCGTTACTTTTTTAAAAATTTTGTCACTATATCATTGAAAACAAAAATGTAGGAGAGTGGTGCCTAATGAAAGTATAACGAACTGTTGAATGACATCTGCTGAAAAAACATATTCAAAAACAACAGAAAGGAAAAAATCATGAAAAAGAAACTTACAAAAGTACTGACCATCACACTTGCCGTATTGTGCTTAATATCTGGAATGGTAATTTATTCCTACGCAGAAGAGTATACTTATAACAAGTGGCAGTATACCGCGGTCACCGACACCATTGGAACGAGCAGCGTGGTATTTTGGGAGTTGCTATTGGGTAATGAAACCGATCACTTTTATTTTAACTCTTTTTGTCGCGGTGGACCGGTGGAAGATTTTACAACGATTATGATTATGGAGCTTCGCGGCGCTTCCCCCGATTTTGGTATAGAAATGAACTCTGATGAAACCGGAAGCAGAATTCATGAACATACGATCACCAAAAAAATTTCAGAATTTGGGCAAACCTTTATCGGAGTAGCAGAACATTATTGTACCAGTAAGACCAATCCTTCAGATAAGTGGCAGGATATTTTTTCATGTAGTTGGGATCCTGCAAGAGGATGGAGAGAATATCCTTAATCTATTGTTTGTTCTCCATGCACACTGGCAAAGCCTGTGCATGGAGAACACTTGCAGATATTTTATTTTAGTATGGAGAGGTCAAAATAATGAACACACACATCCTTCATCGTTTCGTATTTCTGTTTGCACTACTTCTCTGCTTATCAGTTATATCCTGCGAAACCAATACGCCGCCAGAAACCTCTGCGATTCATACAACCAATGTCAAGCGCACCGACCTTGCTGAATACGGGAACTTTGTATACTGCAACGGTGGCCGCATCTACCGCTTTAATCGGGTGACCGAAACATTCAATACCGCTTGTATAAATCCGGAATGCGAAGGAGACTGTCCTTTAGATTGCATTGTTAACTTTTTTGCCGGTGCATACGACGGATGTGTGTATTTTTGCGCTTATCAACAGTTCACGCACTACACTTTTTTGGCATGTCAGGACATTGCCACCGGAGAGGTCAAAGTGCTCAAGAAATTGGAGGACATCGAGGATTCCGGCATCAATACCACATTCATTGAGGACGGCTACTGGTACTACCAGTGCATGCGGTTGAAGCCCGGCGGCAATGCTGCCGATCCGGAGGATTATGAAGATTACATCTGCCGGATTTCGTTGAACGGTTCCACAGAAGAACCTGTTTTCAAATGCGAAGAAACCGAACATTTACAAATAGGTGGTGGTGGAAAAATAATTACTGTCAACGAGGATCGCATATATGCAACCGATATAGAAAGCAAAGAGAAGAAAGAACTGTTCAATGCCACCGCACAGGGTTATACAACCATCAGTAATAATTTTAGTTATCTGGATGGCAGGATTTATTTTACAGCTTTGAGCAACCAGACGCAGCATGTCGAATACACGGGCGGGGAGCGAAACATGAGCTTCCTGCTCTGGGCTGATGTAAAAACCGGTGAAAATGGTCGGCTTTTGGAAGAGCCGGTTACAGATTTTTGCATAACTGATGACACTGTTTATTATTTACCGTTCAAGCTGCGCTATCTTTTTGTCCCCGAAGACTATGAAGAACACCCGGAAGATGTTAAAACATTTTTTGTAGACGAAACCTTGTATGCTTGCGACCTCAAAGGCGATAACAGCCGAGAAGTATATACAAACGAGAAGCTGACGTTTGCCCCTTTTACTGTAATAGATGGCGTACTCTACGGTTGGATGCAGGATTACGACGAAGAAACACATTGGTGGAACCGGAAGATGTTCTTTGGAGCCATTGAATTGGAAACCGGCAGGATTATTCGGTCAGAAAACTCCGAATGATTTGTTCGAGCCAACCGTTCCATAGATCGGAGAAAAGGATATTACAATGAAAATCATATTTTTATTTGCATTGCTATTCTGTCTGTTGACTGTAGCCTGTGGAACCAATACGCCGCCGGAAACCTCGGCGATTCATACAACCAATGTCAAACACACCGATCTTGTTGAATACGGTAATTTTGTATACTGTGCAAACGGACGCATATATCGCTTCAATCGGGTGACCGAAACATTCCAAGCAGCCTGTGTGGATCCGGAATGCAAGGGGGATTGCCCGTTAGACTGTGCTACGAGCTTTTTTGCCGGTGTTCGGGACGGGCGCGTGTAATTCACACACAATGTCCTTCTTGCTTATCAGGATGTTGCTACCGGAGAAACCGGGGTGCTCAAAACCATGCGTGACATAGAGGAAGGCACAGGGTCATTGTCCTTTATCGAAGATGAATACTGGTACTATATGCGTAAAATTCTCAAGTCCGGCGGCAATCCTGCCGAGCCGGAGGATTATGAGGATTCCGTATGCCGGATTTCTCTGGACGGTTCCAACGATGAGCCGCTTTTCAAATGTGAGGACGGAGAATGGATGCGCATGGTAGGCGCTGGGAAAATCATAACCGAATGGAACGGTGTTCTCTACGCCACCGATATTGAAAGCAAAGAAAAAAGTGAGTTGTTCAATCTTACCGCACACGGTTACACATCTATCACCGGGATCAGCTATCTGGACGGCAGAATATATTGCATTGCAGGAAGCCAGGAAACACAGCCTGTAGAATACACCGGAGGAAATTGTCAGATGAAATTTCTGATTTGGATGGATGTCCGAACCGGTGAGACCGGACGGGTAGTTGATGATCCGGTTACAGGCTTCTGTTTAACGAGTGATACGATTTATTATTTACCGCAGAAGCTACGGTATTTTTATGTGCCGGAGGACTACGAGGAACATCCGGAGGACGTTGTCGTTTACATAGTCGAAGAAACTCTGCATGCATGTGACCTCAACGGCGAGAATACTCGCGAAGTGTATACAAACGAGAAGCTGTCCTTTTCCTCATTTACCGTCATCGACGGCGTGCTATGCGGCTGGATGCAGGATTACAACGAGGAAACTCATTGGTGGAACCGGCAGGCATTCTTTGGTGCGATTGATTTGGAAACTGACAGGATCATCCGTCCAGAAACATCGGAATAGCCAATGGAGAGAAATTGAAAATTACATATGCGTCCACTATCACTATCAGGAAAAATACCCTGTATGTCTACATATACAGGTTGAAGGATATCAGAAGTTGATTACAGAAAATGACTTCAACGAACAACAGGACAACGCGGTCGCGTCCATTTTTTTGTTCGGTTTTGACCAGAACCTGTTGCAGGATTCAATCTCTTATTACAATTGAATAAATCTCGTGTTCAAAGCCGAGGAGTCGATGAAAGTCGTAATATTTCATGTGTTGCATGAAAATATCATGCTGTTAAATACAGGATGATATTTTGTGGCATATATGCGACTTTCATGCGCTCCTTTTTTGTTCCTTTCTGCTCTCCCGGCAGAAAGGATTTTTTTATGCCTTGGGAACCCTACATAGCTGAATATCCGTAATTCCAAAGTTTGCTGACCCAATCAAATTTAGCTTGCTGTAAGCAAAGAAAAGCAAACGAAAGGAATTACAAAAATGGATTACCAAAACGCAGAATTTTATAAACTTAACAAGAATAACCCCGATCTCGTATACAACTTTGCAGATGAAACCATCACTTACCGTAAGGAAAAAGATGAGAACGGCAATCCCTGCATCGTAGAGTACCGGAGAAAAAACGGTAAGAGAAACACCAAGCGCAGAATTGTTCCCAACAACGAAATGTCAGTTGAAGATTTCGATACATGGAAAGCACGTCTCACAGAAGAAGCATTGGAATATCGCCGTTATGATGATTTAACGACAAGAAATAATGTCAGCATTGAAAATCTGCTCGATACAGATTTGGTTTCCACGGAATCGGTGGAAGAAGAATATTTGCGTCAGGAGACCGATCAGCATGCCCTCCCAAAAGACTCTGCTGTGATAAATGAAATACTCGGACTTTTGACCGAAAAGCAAAGGGGCAGGTATTATAAGGCTAAGGCATTGAACATGTCCAGTCGTACAATTGCCAATGAGGAAGGCTGTGACCAATCAAGTGTATTGGAGAGTATTTCGGGAGCGGAAAAGAAGATACAAAAAGAACTGAACAAACGAGGATATAGGTAATCATACCCCAAAAAGGTGGACGAGTTTTCCCGTCCACCTTCATCTTTATTATGCGTTTTCGATTAAATCTTCAACCTTACATCCCAATGCATTGGCAAGTGCAAGTATACTATCCACAGCCGCTTTGTTGATATCCTTCGCTTTTTGCTCGTACTGCTGAATGCTTCGCAAGGATATTCCGGATTTTTCCGAAAGTTCTCTTTGTGACATTCCGCTTGTTTTGCGCACTGTCTGCAGTTTGGTTGACGTAGCTTTTCGTTTTATGACTGATGAAAACACCTCTATCGCTTTTTCCTCCGAAGCCTCGTGCAAGGCGGAATACATTCGTTCGATCTCGCTCATTGGCAAGAACTTCAATATATCCTTAAAAGACATAGCCGAGTGCCATTGATAGTATGCCAGGATATATCCGCACCAATATTCAACAGAGCAATCGTATTCAAATCTTGCTTCGGGAATGAAATTTATCTTTTTACCCGACGCTTCAAGAACCGTTAAAACAAGTTCTGAACCGGAAAGCCCCGATACAACCTTTGCAACACCCGATGAAAACTGTTTGGCATATCCGCTGGTCACAAACATATTCATAAAATCATCAGCGGATATGTGGCAGGCATTTACCGCATAGTCCACTGCCTCGCCGAGATTATTCATCGCATCGTCAAGATAATATTCACCATAAGCGCAGGTCATCCGGTTTTACCTCCCCTCGTGTAATATCCCGCATATAAATACCATTATCATCTGCTTCTTCAAGCATAGAAAGATAGGAAGAACGCGCTTCATCATCTCTTGCTTTCCGTTTTACATAATATACCGAAGAATCGACAGGCTCATAAGACTCAAACCGAATTTGCTCAAACGCTTTCCTGCTCATCAGAACGAACTGTTCACCGAGTTTGCCGAGCTTCATAGCATACGCAAGCTGAGCGATGGAAATCTGATTTGTCAGAAACGAACGTGCAAACGAGAAATAGGAATCATCCGCTCGGTAACCGATGACCGCATCATATGCTGTAATGTCGATATGAAAATTTGCCTGCAGCCACTCTACACCACGACGCATAGCAGGAGTGGAAATGCGAATCTTACGATTTTCTGTCAGTATCGTCAACCAGTGTAGAATAGAGTAATCTTTTGAACTCAGATTCAGGATATTGATGGAATCAAGGTCGATGCGATACTGATTGACGTATCCGTCAATCCCTTCCAGACATGCCCATTCTTTTGCAAGCTCAATATTTTCCGTACAGTAAAAGCCCTGTCCGTAGTCGTTATATGCCTTCCCTTTTCCAAATTCGGGAGTTTCAATAATATCGGTCGAACCGTGATAAAGTACAAGCTCTTTCATAGCTCCTCCATATCTCTAAAGAGTTATATGCATGCATATTATACTCCCAAAGAGATAGTTTGTCAACCCATTAAAAAATTTTTCCTGAAAAACTCAAAAAATACCCCCTCAAACTCCCGATTTTTTTCATATAGGTGAGGAACAAAAAATTCCTTGCTGATATTTGACAACTGAATAGCGATATAACAGATACGTTACCGACACCGCGCGAGAGCGCGAGCCACACAAGCGAACGACAGAAATGTCCTTCAGGACTTGGACTCATGAGCAGCACTCAGGAGACGGCCATGACAGGTGTTGGGGATAATGATACTTCCGTAGCCAAAAGCGCGGATGCCGGAGTACCCGGCAGTTGGTGAGAGGCCAATGAGGTTGTTACGCTGACAACCGTCTGTTATATGCCCGTGGGTAATACCACAATATCGGGGATGTCGGGCGACAAATACGATAAGACATATTTTATTATAATAAAACGAACTTATGACTCTTGAAAAAGAGTATAACTTTTTCGACTGACGGAGCACTGTTCGGCTTGCCCGATTAATCCACCCGTCAGTCTTTTACATACTGATCAGGAGGTATCAAACATATGACTGTTCATAAAAATGAAGTTTATTACGCAGATTTGGATCCCGTTATAGGAAGCGAGCAGGGCGGTATCAGACCTGTGCTTGTAATTCAGAATGACATCGGGAATCAAGCATCTCCGACTATTATCATCGCGGCAATCACAAGCAGGAAGAAGAAAATGCAAATGCCGACTCATGTCCCTATCCATTTGGATAATGGAAGACTTCCCAAAAATTCGATGGCAATGCTCGAACAGATCCGAACTGTTGACAAGGAACGGTTAAAAAACTACATTGGAAAAATTGATAAGCAATCTGCTGACGCCATTGAAAAGGCGTCACTTGAAAGTCTTGGTATTGATTTATACAAGACTTACAGGAGGATCTATGGAAAGTAACATGGAAAACAATATCCGCTTTCTCATTCAACGGGAAATACTACTTTCCATTTTGAAGAACGGAGAGATCAATAAAGCGGAATTTGATAAAACCATAGAAAAGATCCGGTCAAAGCACAATTGCAAACTTATTGTTACTTCTGCAAATTAGCACGGTTTTAGTCTGGACTTTTTATTTTGTTGTGGTATACTTTGTACTGATAAAAACAGAAAGGAGATTTAAGATGCAACAGCAAATCATAACAATCGCCCCGCTTCCTGTAAGCAAAAGTAAAATTCGTGCCGCCGCATACGTTCGTGTCAGTACGAACAAGGACGATCAACAGAACTCCTTCGCCGCACAGTATATCCACTACAAAAAGTTGTTGGAAGAAAGCATCAGCGAAGAACTGGTTGATATTTACGCAGACGAAGGTATCAGCGGTACTACAACAAAGAAACGTGACGCCTTCAACAAGTTAATAAGCGATTGTGAACATGGCAAAATTGACAGAATTTATACGAAGTCAATATCCCGATTCGCTCGTAACACCACCGAGTGCTTAAAATACGTCAGGCATCTGAAAAACCTCGGTGTAACCATCTACTTCGAGAAAGAAAATCTCGATACAGCAAATGAAGAAACCGAGTTAAGGCTTACAATGCTTGAATCGCACGCACAGGAGGAATCGATCTCCATATCCAAGAACGTCCGCCTCGGCGAACAATATCGCATGGAAAACGGCGAATACCTTCTTAAAAATACGCTTTACGGGTACTACCTGATAGACCACAAGCTCGTGATCAATCAAGAGGAAGCCGATATCGTTCGCAGAATCTATCGTGACTTTATTACAGGTAAAAGTATCAGCCAGATCTACCGAGAGTTGAATGACGAGAAAATACCGAAAAACGGCATGGTGGGAATTTGGTCAAGAAACGGTATTGTATATATCCTTACCAACGAAAAGTATATCGGCGATCAGATGTACCGAAAGCGATACAGAACGGAAACCTTCCCATTCAAACGTATGAGAAACTACGGTGAGGTGGATGCTTACTATGTAGAGAACAGTCATCCTGCCATTATTGACAAAGCCACCTTTGAAGCAGCACAGGCGCTCCGATTTTCAAGACGAAAAAAATGTGATATCGTACTCCAATACGCAGCCCTAAAAGGCAAAATCAAATGCGGAAACTGCGGTGCAAACTTCAGGCAACACAATATCGGTGGTGTGAGATATTGGGGATGCGGTACTTATGCAAATGACACAAGCAGATGCCATGTCAAAAAAATTCCGGAAAGTGAGATTTTCGGGGCTTTCGTGACTCTCTATAATAAGCTCAAACTCAACGTGAAAGTGATCCTCCACCCCATCGTTACACAACTCATCGCTCTCAAAAACTCCTTGGCAGCACAAAATAATGATTTTGCAGGAATAGATGAAAAGATACTTCTTATCAATGACCAACTTGCAATTATAGCGCAGCTCCGTCAAAGAGGACTCATGGATGAAGAAACATTCCTCAACAAGAGCAACGAATTGAATCATTCTCTGAACAGCCTACGTTCCAAGCGTAGGCTGTTTCTGAATAATAACGAAGCTGACAAAGCCATCAAAGATATAAAAAAGCTCATCGGTATCCTTGACAGAGGTCCCGACAAACTGATTAAATTTGATGAGAACATCTTTGAAACGATAGTGGTTGAAATAACCGCAGATGAAACAGAAACAATACGGTTTAAACTCATCGGTGGGCTTGTAATAAAAGAAAAAATAGAAAGGAAGACACGATAATGAAAAGGATAATTCCCTATGGATACGTTATACGTGAAGGTTATATCAGGGTAGATAAAACCGCTGCCTCGGTCATCCAAGGAATTTACATCGATTACCTTAACGGGAAGTCATTCTCTGCAATTGCCAAGGATCTGACTGACAAAGGTATCGATTACTACCAGGGAAAAACCGCGTGGAACAAGCATATGGTAAAGCGCATCCTTGAATGCCCTATGTACTGCGGTACCGAGAAATACCCACAAATAATTGACAACGATCAATTCACTGCCGTATCAAAACTGATATCCACAAAATATAGTGGTTACAACACTGATCCGCGAGCCACAGTGCTGAAGAAGCGTGCCTTTTGTCAGGAATGCGGAGAAAGAATCGTCCACGATGTTCAGAATCGAAACTACAGACGATGGAAATGTAAACGCTGTGCCGGTACAGTGATCAACGATGAACCATTTTATAAAAGAATACGTGATATTTTAAACTCAGTCATTGACCACCCCGAACTTCTCGACGAGACAGAGCCCAAAGAAACATATGAATCCGAACCTGAGATAACCGCAAAATCCAACGAGATAATCCAAATGCTCAACTCGCCCGGACTCAACTTTGAAACAGCCTTCGAAGATATTCTCAACCTCGCTTCTCTTAAGTACGATAACTGCGAATATGATATCTCCGAAGAATTGACCGAAACAATTAAACAGGACTACATCGGCAGACCAAGACTTGACGGTGTGGATACGGAACTCATAGAACGAACCGTATCGCACCTGACGGTAGATGCTAAAGGTAAAATAGCCATACACTTCATAAACGGCGCCATCATAAGAACAGAAGGAGAAAAAAATGGTCGTACACAAAATTGAAGCCAAAAAAACACAACCGAACTCCGGCGTACCACTGCGACGACTCTTAAAAGTCGCAGCATACTGCCGGGTATCCACAGAACATGACGAACAGGCTAATAGCTATGAAGCTCAGATTGAACACTACAACGCAGAAATAGGAAAACATAAGGATTGGCTGAACGCCGGTATCTACGCTGACAAAGGCATAACCGGTACGATGGCAAAGAAACGCCCGGAATTCCTCAAAATGATAAAACATTGCAGACAACATAAAATCGATCTGATCCTCGTAAAGTCCATATCCCGATTCGCAAGGAACACAGTAGACTGCCTTGAATACATCCGAGAACTAAAGGCACTCGGAATCGGAGTTATCTTCGAGAAAGAAAATATCAATACGCTGACCGAAACAAGTGAAGCCATGATAACCATCATGGGATACTTCGCGCAGGCCGAATCTGAGTCTATCAGCAAAAATGTAACCTGGGGAGTCAGACATGCTTTTGCCGAAGGAAAAGTTGCCTTTACTTGCGATATCTACGGATACCACAAAGAAGGCGACGGCATAAAAATTGTCGACGAAGAAGCCAAGGTAATCAGAGAAATATTCGAACTTTACTACTCCGGTGCAAGCCTCAATGGTATATGTGAGATACTCAATGGTCGCGGAGTAAAAGCTCCGGGCAAAAAGGCACTATGGTATCCATCAACACTCCAAACCATCCTCCGCAATGAAAAATATAAGGGAGACATCATCACACAAAAGACATTCTGCTCCGATATGCTCACACATAAGCGGGTGAAGAATACCGGACAACTCCCGCAACACTATATTACAGACCACCATCCGGCCATCATTGAGCGAGAATTTTTCGACCGTGTACAGGCAGAGTATGCACGTAGAAACGCAAAGAAAAAAGCCTCCCCCTGCACCGAGGAAACACCGAAAAAAAGCAGATACAGCAGTAAATACGCTCTCACGGAACTCCTTGTGTGCGGCGATTGCGGATGCCCTTACAGAAGATGCACATGGGCTCGAAACGGACAAAAGAAAATTGTGTGGAGATGTACCACAAGGCTTGAATACGGAAAAGACAAATGCCCTTCTTCGCCCACCATAGAAGAAGAACAAATCCACAAGTCAATTCTGAAAGCGCTCTCAAACCTCATTGAAGATAAGGATACGGTCAAGGATGAACTGAAAGCAGCTCTCGGTAACGCCCTCATCGATACTGGCACGGACATCTGTATTGCAAGCCTTGAAGCGCAGCTCAAGGAACAAGAAAATGACATGATGAGAGTTGTAAAGATTTGTGCCGAACGAGGAAATCAAAAGGATTTTGAAGATGAGTTCAAACGCATCTCCGCAAATATCAGCGATTTGCGAAAGATCATTGAGGTTGAAAAGACCAAGATACGCCCTTCTCTTGACATTGACAGCAGACTCGACAGACTCTTCACGCAGATAACAGAGGCAAGCGTAGATATATCGAACTTCGAGGACGGCGTCATCCGTCAACTGATTGCTCAGATCAGGGTCGATAGTGCCGAAGAACTTACGATCATCCTTCATAACGGATTCCGCACAAAAGCTGTAGTTTAACAGAAAAAGGGCGAAAATGTGTGAAATTTTCGCCCGGAAAGCAGAGAATAGCAGACATTTAACAATTTCAACCGCGCTCAACAGAGGCTTTTTTGCCGCGAAAAGCAATACCGATTTTTACGATTTCAGAAATACCCTGCGATTGCATTTGTATTTCGTATTTTTGAGCAATAATCTGGTTCAATGCTTCCCTTGCAAGCGCAGATAAATCTTCGCTGTCTGTTTTGGCGTGTTTGAATTCAAAAATAAAACCGGGAATGGATTTGATTTTGGGAATCAACTGAACATCGAAACGACCGTATCCCGATTCACCATTGGATCTGACATAATAACGATTACTGAGAATAGCACATAAGCCAAGCAGCAGACCGTGATAAAAGCCTTCGTTCCCGGCATCATAAAAAGACACGGATTCAATCATGAACTTCTCAAGCACCTCTTGAAGTCTGGCGGTATTCTGCGTAAATATTGCCTGCTGAACAGAGATTGCAATGTTGTTGAAATCATTTTTATCCAGAACTTCTTTTTCGTAAACAAATGTAATCTCCTTGTTTGGGATTGACACATCATATATATTGACCGCCGCATCTCCGGAGTAGGATTTAGAAACTTTCAGGTATCCTGCAATCAACAGAAAGCTGAAAATGCTGTTGGGGTCTTTTTGTACCTCAGGATAGATAACATTCGTATCAATATATGTGGTTACTGTCTCGCCATTCAGAAGTTGACGGAGATTCTCAATGACATCGGGCGTTGCGGAGCCGATAATTTCCCCGATAATATCGTTGCTGCCGGTTGACTGCCAGAAAGCTTTGGGTTCGCATTTATCGGCAACATAATTGATTACCGACCAAGGGTTGAATATTTCCGTGTCTCCGAAAAGATAACCGTCATACCATTCGCACACCTCATCATACTTGTCAGAAGCGCCATAGTAAGCAAGAAGCTCTTTGACCTCGTCCTTGGTAAAGCCGAAGAAACCGCTGTAATCCTTGTCCAGTATAGAGCAGATTCTGAGATTGTTGAGACCGCTGAAGATGCTTTCCTTTGCCACGCGAAGAATACCGGTCAAAAAACCGTAGGCAAGGTTGGCGTCATCCTTCAATCCCCCCGAAAAGAATCCACGCATAAACCCGATGATCTGATCATAGAAACCACAGGAGTGTCCCTGTTGAATGGGAGTATCATATTCATCGATGATGATAATTACTTTCTCTTTGTAATGCTTGCACAGCATAATGGAAAGATACTGCAATGACATTTCATATTGCATTTCGCTTGCCTCACCGCGGGCAAACCGGACATATAACTCTTTTTCATAAATACTGAGCTGCTCACTCGCCTCAAGCTCACCGTGACGGATAAATTCAAGTGTAATTAGTTTACCGATTTTGTCAAGCGTTGTCTCCCAATTATCACATTTCACATCTTTGAAAGATAAGAAGATAACAGGATATCTTCCCTGAAAAGAAGTATAATCTTCTCCGCATTGCCAGATGTTTTTATCCTGAAAGTATACGGCGTTGTCTTCATCGGTTTTCTCAAAAAAGACACGGAGCATGTCCATATTCAGGGTTTTGCCGAACCGTCTGGGACGGGTAAACAAAGTCACTTCGGATTTGTTATCAATGAACTCTTTGATCAAAAGCGTTTTGTCCACATAGTAGTAATCTGCAGTTGCTTTTTTGAAATTGGATACTCCTATTGGAAGAGGCTTCTTTTTTAACTGTTGTGATGCTGCCGGGAAGTTTTTCAAATTTGAAGCGGGGCAGACGGTATCGCGCGGTATCAGCCACGATTTTCCTTCTTTGATTGCTCCTCTGATATCACCGTTTTTGCACATTTGTTGTATTCTTCGGACGGTAATACCCCAAAGCGAATGCGCTTCGGCACAGGTCATATATTTCATTGCCAAGCCTCCTTAACGAAATGATAGTTTCATTATAGCATAAACAGCGAAAACTGTCAACGATAATTGCGAAATATTTTCCGAAAATATTGTTTTGTTTCGCGGATTTCGTTATTTAGCGAAACAACAATCGGATAGAAAAAATGCTTTACATAGAGCAATCTATGAATACTTATTAAGAGGTTTAAAATGAACGCAAATCAAATGCAAAACAGAAAAGCGGCTCTCACGCTTTCCTTGTCTTCAGGAAAGGATATCAACCATTCGATAGCTCCGGGAGAATTCCTTGCGTTAGTAGCACATACAGATCCCCTCAACTTTGAGCGTGGTCTCTGTATGCTGAAAGATCAGATCAAAGCCGATGATGGTGAATTTTTCAAGTATCAATACGAAAACGAATGCTATGCTGCAGACCTCTATGCAGCTCGAAATACTTTTTTCATGGATTCGATTCGTTTGGAAATTAATAAATACAAATATACGAACGGACTCATCCCCGATGACGAAATTCTCGCTTTCGTTCTGTTCCTTATCGCGGACTCTGACCTCGTAGCCTATGCAACTGAAACCGGAGAGGTAGAATTCGATGACCTTGCCAACCTTATCAATCACATGGCAAACCGTGCGAAGTTCCTCCTCATGTGTTTGCGTGACAAGCGTTACGACATTCTCAACCTTGTCGTGCAGTACGCGCGTAAGGAAAAGAGCGACCAAATCGACACCCTCTTCTGCTTCGATACCGTTGAGCCGGATGACGGTGGCGTTATCGGCTACTACAAGACACTCACGGGCCAAGAAGCCTATGCTGATGCATATGGCGATGGTTGCATCCCTGCGTTTGCAGCTAAGGATCGAATGCGTGACCTTGGATTGTGCGATGATGAAGACGATTACGACGAGGATGATGACTACGAGGACGAATCCGAGGATGAACTCGACGAGCCTCTCGTAGAGCGTGATTTTGAAGGCTAACCCATTCACCTGCGGACATAGTGCCGCCTCCTCGTTATGTGATTCATTTCATTTTCTCCTTAAGCCTTGCGGTGTGAAATCAAGAACCGCAGGTTTACATACTCGAAAAAGAAAGGATGTACGTATGGAAACTACAAGACGATTAAATGAATTCAACATTGAAAACCGTCCCTTTTATATTGTCGACCACGATGACGGTACTTACACTCTCTGCCTTCCGCTGGATCTGCTGAACGGACAGTATGCAGATTACTGTCAGACAGCATTCGACAATTATGCTAAATCTATTGGAGAACCGACAACCACACCTATCGGACTCAAGACTCACGGTAACGGTTACGAATGGGAAGCAGCCTTCAGACAGGCTTTCAGAAACGATCCCAATATCAGCCGAGTGCTTTTCGATTGCGAAGCCGGAGGTTTCTTCTGTTCCTGCGATGACCTTGATATTCTCGAAGACTTTGGCATCCGCTTCAAAGACGTATGCGAGGATACAGATCGATTCACAGAGGTAATCACCGAGGGCATTCAGTTTCAAGAAGCTTGGGAAAAGGAACAAGAGCAACTCATGAAAACCGTTCGCGGTCAGCTCATGAAGCACCCAAGTGCGGTTTTCGAAATCAAGACTCCGGATGGAGATATCCGCCTAAATCCCCATAATATCAAAATGCTGTTGTCAGGTGAGATAAATACCGTGGTCATCGATGACTGTAACTACGCAGCCTTTAAGCTCTTGAATCAGGAAGTTGAAGCAATGCAAACGGACATCTTTGATGGCAGCCTCATCCGCATGAAAACAGGCGGTTATGAAGAACCGGATTTTGAGATGACGATGTAACAAAAGCCAAGGCTATCCTTGGCTTTACATATGAATCAGCCATGTAGTTGAAAAATTCACAAAAATGTGATATAATAGCATCAACAGATATTCGAAAACTATGAAGGAGGCCTTTACATGAAAAAGACATTAGCCTTGGCTTTAATACTGATGTGCGTTTTCGTTATTGCTTCTTGTGATAATAGCCAAAACGATACTCCCAACGGCTCATCTTCGGGTGACACCAATCCAGTAACAGATGCACATGTTCACGAATATGGCGAGTGGTCAATCATAAAAAATTCCACCTGTAGTGTTAAGGGTGAGGAAGAACGAATTTGCTCTTGCGGTGCTAAAGAAACTCAATACATAGATTCACTTGCGCATACAGAGGTTATTGATTCGGCAGTAATGCCAACATATGCGTCCGAAGGAAAAACAGAGGGCAAGCACTGTTCAGTATGCAACGAGGTCTTAGTACGCCAAGATAGTATTCCCAAGTTGAAAGAAATCGTTATTAACGATGTTACTTTTGAGAAAAAAGATGGAGTGCTTTCAATTGGAGATACAATCACCATCAATGTTGATGTTGATACTCGCTATGATGTGTTTATCATCAAAATCCAATTAAAGTCAGCACAAAAACCCGAAAATGAAGCAAGTGCTTGGGTCAACATTGAAAAAGGCGATCCTAAAAAAGATATTTACACAGCTACACTAACCGTTTCCGAAAGAATGTTTCCCGGCGATTGGTATTTGAGTTGGGTTTATGTGGAAGACCAATATTCAGCTTTTGAATACTATCGACCCGAACAAAACACAGTTGTATTTACTGTTTCGGAGTGAAATACTAATATTATGTTAATCGATTTATCAAACATGGAATTGCCGCCTATATACAAGCGGAATAATAAAGACTGCTATCTCGATCTGATACGCAAAAAACTTATTCATTATTCATCATTCATTATTCATTCGCGCGATTAAAACACAATGATTAAAGGAGATTTCTCCATGGAACAACGTATAGTGCTTTCTGCTTTTTCCGGGTCAACCGATATGGAGCGTATCGAGTGCGCCATGCACTGGCTGGCAGACCATCCCGGCTCTGAGCTGATCATAGAGCCCGGGGTCTACACCATCACTTCTTCTTTGGCAAAAGAAACCATGGAACGCGTTTTGTCGGGGGATTTTGGCGCCAATCCCCAGCCTGTGATGTTCTCCCCTCATTTTGCCTATTCCCGCGGGATGTCGCTTGCGGGACAGAAAAACACAAGAATCTCTGCGTATGGCGCGCTGTTTTTGGTAGATGGATTTATGGAGCCCGTCTCTGTCATCGATTGTGAAAACGTTGAGCTGTGCGGTCTGACCATCGACTACAAACGCAAGCCATACAGCTATGGAACAATCACCTCGGTGAAACCGATCGAACGGGAAAACGGGATTTTCCTTGAAGTGGAAGTATCCTTCGGTAAAGATTTTCCTTTGCAGCCCCAAACTCCCTGTTCCCTGCGCGACCGCTTCTATGACCCCGACACCGATCGTTATTTGTGCACACCCAAATTTGACTTTACCGTTCTCGATTCCTTCCACTGCCGAATGCTTGTCAAACCCGACAGCGGTGTGAGGGTCAGGATGCAATACTACACCATACACACCTATCATTTCCGACCAGCAATTCTCATCGAACGGGCAAAAGGCATTACGCTGACGGACGTTAAAATTCACGCCCAACCGGGTATGGGCATTGTGGGCAACCGCTGCGAAGACATTTTGCTTCGACGCTTGTCGGTCATTCCATCCCCCGGGCAGCACTGGTCCACCAACACCGACGCCACCCATTTTACCTCGGTAAAAGGATTTCTGCGCTATGAGGATTGCCATTCCAAAGCACATGGTGATGATTTCATAAACGTGCACGCCTACTATCAGGACATCATCGAAATACTGTCCCCTTGTACTTGTATCATGCAAGAGAAGACCCCCGACGGTACACACGCACAAACCCTTGATTATCCCGACGTCGGAGACGTTTTAGAATTGGTTGACAGAAATACTCTTCTCACCAAAGATACTTTTACCGTGCTTTCCTGTATTCCGATGGAAGAAAAGTGGTGCTGTCGGGTTGAACTGGATCACCCTCTTCCCGCGGATACCAAGGGTCTGATGCTTGCTGATATTACGCGATTGCCCCGTGTGGAGATCTCGGGCTGCAGGATCCAATCGCACTGTGCACGGGGAATCTTAATCAAATCCAGAGACGTACTACTGGAAAAAAACTATTTCCGTCACTGCGAAGGGCCCGCCATCGAAATTGCCGCCGAAGCTTACTGGTCGGAGGGAGTATGTCCGCACAACGTCACCATCCGAGAAAATCGTATTGAACAATGCGGTGTTTTGACCAAGGTTGGCGGGATTCTGGTTATCTCCGATGCTCCCCACGCGTGCTGCCAGAGTATGTATAATATCGTAATCGAAGACAACTTTATCGATGCCCAAAGTAACGAGCACGCCGTCTTTGTGCGAAACGTGGACGGGCTTACAATGCAACGAAACCAAATCCTGGGTGGGAAACATCCCATCGCGGTATCGGAGTGTCAAAACGTAAACATAGTGCATGTTTAACGGTCGATTTAGATCCGACCGATGAAAACCGCCCTGCGGTACGCCGCAGGGCAGAAAAGCGGAGATTTCGAGAGATTTCTCCGCTTTTTTCGCGCCTAACTTTTTTCGAATTTCCATAGATCCATTTTCGATTTTTCTTCGAGTCGAAGGATTCGAACTACCGAAAAAGCGATTTTTCAAGAACTGAATACGGAACGCAAGCGACCGGAAGGACTTGAACCCACGACAGGGTTTCAAATTCTTCCGGTTTTTTGCGTTAGACACAAATTGTTTACAAATAGTCCCTTCCAAAACAGATCCATCCCTTCTTCGAGAGGATCCGAACCCACGAAACGCTAAAAAAAGATTTTTTTGAAATAGATCCATTGAGCCGACAAAAGGATTCGAACCAGCGAATCCCAAATATTGCCCCACTGAAGACAAAGAAAAAGCCACGGCGAACCGTGGCATATTCTTTCAAGTAAAACTCCCCGACAAATTGGAATTTGATTATTTCATTAGAAAGTCATACACTCTTTTATTGAAATCTTTAGCTTCTTCATACGCTGCGTGTCCGTATTTGGGATACATATGTATTTCGCAGTTTAGTTTTTCTGCGATTTCAATGGATGCTTCGCCTGTGGTAATCTTATCCTGTTCACCACCTAAAACGAGTACTGTGCCGTATTATTTGTTTACAAAAGCACGCTAGCACCGTACTTCCGCGAAAAGGAAGTGACGCTCAAAAATCTGACCGCGAAGGACATTCAGGAGTTTTACCTGAAAGAGCTTGAGCGTGTCAGTGCTTCCTCGGTCATTCACTATCATGCCAACATTCATAAGGCGCTCAAGTACGCAGTGAAGATTGACCTGATTGAAGTGAACCCGGCAGACAAGGTTGAGCGTCCTAAAAAGGATCGCTTTGTTGGCAGCTTCTATGATGCCGATGAGGTGAACGCTCTCTTTGAAGCCTCCAAAGGAAGCAAGCTTGAGTTGCCTATCCTATTCGGTGCATTCTACGGACTTCGCCGCAGTGAGGCAATCGGTTTGAAATGGGATGCCATTGACTTTGAGCATGACACCATTACCATCCGTCACACAGTTACATCCTGCGATCTGGACGGCAAGAGAATCCTCGTAGCATCGGACACCACAAAAACAAAGTCGAGCATGAGAACGCTTCCCCTCGTTCCTTTTGTCAAGGAACAGCTTTTGGCTCTGAGAAAGGAACAGAAGGAGAACCGCCGTCTCTGCGGACGCAGCTACAACAAGGAATACCTTAACTATGTGTGCGTCAATGAGATTGGTGATCTCATCAAGCCGCATTATGTCACAGAAAGCTTTCCGAAGCTGCTCAAGGCAAACGGCTTTAGACCGATTCGTTTTCATGATCTCCGGCATAGCTGCGCGTCGCTTCTCTTAGCGAATGGTGTTTCGATGAAGCAGATTCAGGAGTGGCTTGGTCACAGCGACTTCTCAACGACGGCAAACATTTACGCCCATCTCGATTACAGCTCCAAGCTCACCTCCGCTGATGCAATGCTCAGTGGTTTGGGGATCAATTCTCCCCAATGTTCTCCCCACAACGGTTAAGGGAGAATGGGAAAAGCTGACGGAAAACCCCGTGAGGGATCGAATGAAGCGTGAAAAGAACAGAAAAAAGCCTGCAAACACGAGGTTTACAGGCTTTGAATGGCGGAGCGGGTGGGATTCGAACCCACGGAACCTTGCGGTTCAACTGATTTCGAGTCGGAGTCGCCATTCAGACTTTGAAGGAAAACGCCGGATTTTCGCAGACATTGCGAGAGCTTGAAAACCCTTGAAAAATCAGCACTTTTCAGCCCTCGGAGGCAAAAAACCCTGAAAAGTCCGATGTACCAAGGAGTTCGAAAAAAATCAGGATTTGGGGAAAAAATCGCCCGTTGGGGAGAATTTGGGGAGAACTCGGGGAGAAAAACACAGTGATTTGCAGATAACGCCTACCTTGTACCGAGACTAAAGCAAAGGTGGTTATCAGCATGACTGAAAACTTGAAATACTACGAAGCTATCCGCAGAGAGTACCCCGAAATGATCTCAAAGGATCAGTTCTACCGGATAGCTCACATCAGCAAAGCAACAGCCCTTCATCTCCTGCAACATGGTTTAGTCCCTTGTAAGGACACCGGCAAAAAAACTCGCCGGTACACAATCCGTACCGACGATGTTATCTTCTATTTGATTGACCGGCAGATTCACCCGGAGATTTACCGCGCACCCGATAAATGGTATCAGGAACGCTCTGGTCACTATAACTCACGAATCACATACCGCAATGAGTTAGCGAAGCTCACCGACGATGAAAAGATGGATTTCCATAAAATGCTTGAACACGAAATGGAATCCTATGGCGATCTTTTGATTATCGTCGATGTTGCAGATATAACCGGTTACTGTGATACAACGATTCATAGATGGATCAACGCAAAGAAGCTCAAGGCATTCTATATATCCGGTAAGTTCCTGATCCCGAAGCTCAGTCTTGCAGACTTCCTCGTCTCACAGTACAGCTTCGACATCACGCGGAAAACTTGGAAACATATGCTACTCATCAGAAACTTTCTTGACCAGCTCGAAACAACTTAATAAGTCAAACGGAATAGCCCCGGTATTGCACTGCGCATAGCAGAACAGTACCGGGGCTTTTTCTATTTCAAACAAAAATGGAGGTAAGCAAATGTACCCGAATGGATGCGCATTGGCGTTTGAGGCATTGATGAAAGAAACGCCGTATAACCACTACGATAGCGGCTGCGATGGTATTTGCCCTGAATGCCGATTCTGCTGCTTCCATCGTCCGCATTGGAAATATCAGTCCTGCGTTTTCAAAGAATGTCCATACTCGCCGGTTTTTCTATCGACACTCCGAAGTCCGCAGGACGCAGAAAAGGAGCGTTGAGCACATGGCAGTCTATCGCGTAAACAAAGACCGCAGCTATACCGTCATGGCAAACTTCCATCTCAGAGACAAGAATCTCTCCCTCAAGGCAGTCGGTCTTCTCTCTAAGATGCTCTCGTTTAACGACGGCTGGAAGTTCTCAACTCGCGGCTTATCTGCGATCTGCAAGGAAGGTCCCGATGCTATTCACTCAGCACTCAGGGAGCTTGAAAAGCATGGCTATCTCGTCCGGCACAGAACACGGGACGATAAAGGCAGGATGTCCTGCATGGTCTTCGAGATATATGAGAAGCCACAACCGGTAAGTCCTGATACGGGAAAACCACATATGGAAAATCCAGATGTGGATAGTCCAGAGATGGAAAAACCACACGGGGAAAACCCGGCACAAATAATTACTAATCAAGTAATTACTCAAGAAAGAAATAACTCTTTGAGCAATTATCAATCTATCAATCTTGATGGGATGGATGGGATGGACATGAGAGCGCAGTATGAAGAGATGATTAGGGACAATCTTGAGCTTGAAATACTTTCTCAGGACAAACGCTTCGATACTGACCGCGTTAATGAGATGGTCGAAATCATGCTGGATGCTATTTGCTCAACTCGTCCTACGATTCGCATCAACGGCGAGGATATGCCGCAGCAAGTGGTAAAGTCCCGTTTCCTCAAGCTCAACAGCAGCCACATAGAGTATGTCCTTCACGCAATGAATGAATGCCCTTCCGACATTCGGAACATCAGAGCATATATGCTCACGACGCTGTATAACGCATCTCTGACGATGGACAACTACTATTCGGCTCTCGTGAATCATGACCTATACGGTCAGAAATAAACTCTGCGGAAGGAGGTATCAAGCGTGATCACAATTTATCTCAGGGGTGTGCCGCCTTAGCTACGGCACAATCCCTGTGAAGTCTCAGAAAGGAGGTCCCCATGCAGGATGAAGTAAATACCAAAGTTGTTGCTATCGCTATCAAGGGCGGCAAGATCACCGGCGAAATGCTGGAAAAAGCTCTCAAGAAGTTCGTGGAGGAAATTGAGAAGGCGCAGAAAACAGCCTCTCAGCCTAAGACATACCGGGGCAAGCAATCCATCAAGCATCTCGTGGAACAGAATGCCGCTATCAGCAACATCGAAGTGACCGACGGAAATATCAAGTCCTTTGAGCGTACAGCAAGTAAATACGGGATTGACTACGCGCTCAAGAAGGACACTTCCGAACAACCTCCGCGCTACCTTGTTTTCTTCAAGGGGCGCGATGTCGATGTCATGACTCAGGCGTTTAAGGAGTTTTCCGCAAAAACGGTCAAACAGAAAGACAAGCCTTCTCTCAGACAGAAGCTCTCCCGTCATCAGGAGCAGTCCAAAAAGCAGCAGCGTGAGAAGGTCAAGGTTAAGAGTAAGGATCGAGGCGTTGAGCTATGAAAAAGAAGCTGGACATCAAGAAGCTCATCCTTCTCAATCTCCCGTATGTATTCGCGTTCTACTTTGTCAATAAGCTGGCAACGGTCTTCCGTCTGGCACCCGGCGATGATTTCTTAGGCAAGCTCACCGGAGGCTTTGCAAACTTCGGCAGTGCATTTTCCAATCCACTGCCCAGCTTCAATCCGATTGACTTGCTCATCGGCGTTGTAGCAGGAGCATTACTCAAGCTGGCGGTCTATATGAAGGGGAAAAACCGAAAGAAGTTCCGTCAAGGAGAGGAATACGGATCTGCACGATGGGGCAAACCGGAAGACATCAAGCCGTATATGGATGATGACTTCTCCAACAATGTGATCCTGACGCAGACAGAAGCCCTCACCATGAACAGCCGTCCGAAGTAGCCGAAGTACGCTCGAAACAAAAACATCCTGGTCATCGGCGGATCAGGCTCAGGTAAAACGCGCTTCTTTGTTAAGCCAAATCTCATGCAATTACACAGTTCATATTGCGTGACTGATCCAAAAGGTACGATCTTAGTCGAGTGCGGACGGATGCTTGAAAAGAATGGGTATGTCATCAAATCGCTGAATACTATCAACTTCAAGAAGTCCATGCACTATAACCCTTTTGCCTACATCCGCAGCGAAAAGGATATTCTCAAGCTGGTCAATACGATCATCGTCAACACGAAGGGAGATGGCGATAAGTCTGGCGAGGATTTCTGGGTGAAGGCTGAAAAGCTGCTCTATCAGGCATACATCGGGTACATTTGGTACGAAGCACCGGAACACGAGAAAAACTTTACTACCTTGCTCGAAATGATCAATGCTTCGGAAGCCAGAGAGGATGACGAAACCTTCAAAAATCCCGTTGACATCATGTTCGATGAGCTTGAAGCCAAAGACCCTGAACACTTTGCAGTTAAGCAATACCGCAAATACAAGCTAAGTGCTGGCAAGACTGCTAAGTCGATCTTAATTTCCTGCGGTGCAAGGCTTGCTCCCTTCGACATAGCTGAACTAAGAGAGCTGATGAGTTATGATGAAATGGAGCTTGACACCCTCGGAGATCGCAAAACAGCTCTCTTTGTTATCATCTCCGACACGGATGACACCTTTAACTTTGTGGTGGCTATCATGTACTCGCAGATGTTCAACCTACTCTGCGATAAAGCGGACGATGTTTACAACGGCAGATTGCCCGTTCATGTGCGCTGCCTTCTCGATGAGTTCGCCAACATCGGTCAGATACCGAAGTTTGATAAGCTCATCGCAACCATCCGAAGCCGTGAAATCTCAGCCTCCATCATTTTGCAGTCGCAGTCCCAGCTCAAGACCATCTACAAGGATGCAGCCGATACCATTGTCGGCAACTGTGATGCGACGCTCTTCCTCGGCGGCAAGGAGAAATCCACTCTGAAAGAGCTGAGTGAAGTGCTTGGCAAGGAGACGATTGATCTCTACAACACTTCGGAAACCCGATCCACCAACAATTCCTACGGGCTGAACTACCAAAAGGTCGGTAAGGAACTGATGTCTCAGGACGAGATCGCTGTCATGGACGGCGGCAAATGTATTTTGCAGCTTAGAGGTGTGAGACCTTTTCTCAGTGATAAGTTTGATATAACGAAGCATCCAAAATACAAACTGCTGTCTGACTTCGATAAGCGGAATGCCTTTGACATCGAAAAATACCGTTCCAGAAAAGCGGTCATAAAGCCCACTGACAAGTTCGATCTCTATGACATGGGAGAGGTCGAAGCTGAATGAAGCCCCGTCTTGTACTGCGCAATGAAGCAGAACAACGACGGGGCTTCTATTTTTTTGCCCATTTTCAAAAATCCACATTCAAAAACAAGGAGGACACAATATGGCATTTATCACTCAGGCTGTTACGGTTCTGCAGACTCTCGTTATCGCTCTCGGTGCTGGTCTTGCCGTGTGGGGCGTGGTCAACCTGATGGAAGGCTACGGCAACGATAACCCCGGTGCAAATGCTCATGTACGGTAAGGAAGCAAGCAACCGAAAACAAGAGATAGACCGCCAGCACTACACTATTCCGA
>CALWJX010000093.1 GCA_944381085.1 uncultured Clostridia bacterium | reverse complement strand
CAACCGGCAGAAAAAATCCTCGGTCATGTGATCAAGTCCATGTTTCTGAGGGACAAGGTGCGTCCTTATCGCACAAACAATCTCTACGCTGTTATTCAGCAGGAAATCAAAGAACAGGAGGAATTGCAGATTGAACAGCAGCAACAGAACGGCAAAGGCAAACGCCGAGCCTAAAAAGACATTCAAAAACGGCAAGGTGTACGGCGATGCTCTTTCCGCTGAGGAAAAGAAGAAAATCGTCGCGCAGAAGAAAAAGGACAAGAAATCGAAGAAAGTCCGCAAGTCCGCACAGCAGACGATCCCCTATGTGGAGATGTGCCGTGACGGTATCTGCAAGGTGAACAGCCGCCTCTACACCAAGACTGTTCGTTTCAACGATATTAACTACCAGCTTGCTCAGAATGAGGACAAGACAGCAATCTTTGAGAATTGGTGTGACTTCCTCAACTACTTCGACAGCTCTATCTTTGTTCAGCTCTCCTTCATCAACCAGAGAACGAACATCAATGAGTTTAAGAAGCAGATCAATATTCCTGAGCAGGATGATGAGTTCAACGACATCCGAACTGAGTATTCCGGTATGTTGCAGGAACAGCTCACCAAAGGAAACAATGGCTTGCTCAAGCGCAAGTACATTACCTTCGGGATTGAGGCTGACTCGCTGCGTACTGCGAAGCCCAAGCTCGAAAGAATTGAGAGCGACATCCTCAACAACTTCAAAACCCTCGGCGTAAGAACTGAGCCTCTTTCCGGCTACGAGCGTCTGAAAGTGCTTCATGATGTGTTCAATATGGACAGTCACGAGCCTTTCCGCTTTTCCTTTGACATGGTAGCTCGTACCGGACTCAACTCCAAAGATTTCATCGCGCCTACTTCCTTCGATTTTCGCGAAGGCAAGTGCTTCAAAATGGGTAAGACCATCGGTGCAATCAGCTTTTTGCAGATTCTCGCGCCGGAACTCAATGACCGTATGTTAGCTGACTTCCTCGAAATGGACAGCAACATCACGGTCAATTTTCATATTCGCACCATTGATCAGGCGAAGGCAATCAAGAGCATCAAGTCCAAGATCACCGATCTGGACAAGATGAAGATTGAAGAGCAGAAAAAGGCAGTCCGCTCCGGCTACGATATGGACATCATCCCCTCTGACCTTGCAACCTTCGGCGGTGAAGCAAAGCGTCTGTTGCAGGATCTCCAGACGCGAAACGAGAGAATGTTCCTCGTGACCATTATCATCATGAACACTGCTGCTACTCGTCAGAAGCTCGAAAATGCCGTTTTCCAGACGGCATCCATCGCTCAGAAGTATAACTGCGCTCTCAAGCGTCTCGACTTCCAGCAGGAAGAGGGCTTGATGTCCTCGCTGCCCATCGGTCTGAATCAGGTTGAAATTGAGCGTGGTCTGACTACCTCTTCTACGGCGATCTTCGTGCCGTTCACCACTCAGGAGCTTTTTCAGGGCGGTGAGGCTTTGTACTACGGTCTGAATGCACTCTCCAACAACATGATCATGGTAGACAGAAAGCAGCTCAAAAACCCCAACGGGCTGATTCTCGGTACGCCCGGTTCCGGTAAGTCCTTCTCCGCCAAGCGTGAAATGACGAACGCCTTTCTCATCACCGAGGATGACATCATCGTCTGTGACCCGGAGGCTGAGTATTTCCCCCTCGTGCAGAAGCTCGGCGGTCAGGTTATTCGCATCTCTCCAATCAGTACCGACTATATCAATCCGCTGGACATCAATGTCAACTACTCCGAAGAGGAAAATCCTCTGACCTTAAAGTCAGACTTCATCCTCTCCATGTGTGAGCTGATCGTCGGAGGCAAGGACGGCTTGCAGCCGGTTGAAAAGACCATCATTGACCGCAGCGTCCGTATGGTATATCAGGACTATCTTTCCGATCCCGTGCCGGAGAAGATGCCCATTCTGGAAGACCTCTACAACATCCTGCGAAATCAGTCTGAGCCGGAGGCACAGCGCATTGCCACTGCCCTTGAAATCTATGTTCACGGCTCTCTGAATGTCTTCAATCACAGAACGAATGTGGATGTCAATAACCGCTTCGTCTGCTATGACATCAAGGAGCTGGGCAAGCAGCTCAAGAAGCTCGGAATGCTTATTGTGCAGGATCAGGTGTGGAACAGAGTGACCATCAACCGAGCCCAGCGTAAGTCCACTCGCTACTACATGGACGAGTTCCACCTTCTGTTGAAGGAGGAACAGACGGCAGCATACTCCGTTGAAATCTGGAAGCGTTTCAGAAAATGGGGCGGTATTCCTACCGGCATCACTCAGAATGTCAAGGACTTGCTTGCCTCTCGTGAGGTTGAGAATATCTTTGAGAACTCCGATTTTGTGTATCTGCTCAATCAGGCATCCGGCGATAGACAGATTCTCTCGAAGGCTCTGAACATCTCGCCCAGCCAGCAGAACTACATTACCAACTCCAATGCCGGTGAAGGCTTGATCTTCTACGGCTCTACCATCGTCCCCTTCAAGGACAACTTCCCGAAGGACACGATGCTGTATCGCATCATGACCACCAAACCCGAAGAAACCATTCAGAATTAAGGAGGATTTTCCACATGAATAAGAACACCAATCCCATGAACGACATCATCAACGACTTCACTGAGAAGTTTGGTGACAACAAAGTCCAGATGACCTTCCGAGATGTGAAGGAAGGCATGGACAGCTACTTCGGTCTGATCTCTATGACCACTGAGCTGATTAAGCTCATCCGTGAGGAAGAGACGCTGCGCAAGCATCACCGCGCCTACCTCCATGTCAGAGAGGCGATCCTTGAAGGTAGCAATGAGCTGATGGCGTACATTAACGCCCAGCTTATGAAGTGCGGCGAGGGCAAGCGTTTCAGCTACATCCCCAGGTCTGAGTACATCGACAACTATCCCTTTGCTGAGGCTGAGGACGATGAGGACGAGGAAACCGTCACCATCTCGAAGACGCAGTATGAGGACATGATTGATGACCTTCTGACTATGGCAGAGCTGATCGACATGGTATCGGATATGCGCACGAAGGACATCCGCTTCATTCAGGACATGGCAAAGCTCATGCCTGCCTATGCGGAGTATGAAAAGAGCCGTCTCGGTCTTTACCGTGAGGCGACAAAGGAGGCTGAGGCTATCTTTGACCGTTGGGAAGATGAGCTGGACGAGGACTACGAGCCTAACGAGTATTTCTCCGACTAAGCTATCCCGTCAGATTGCGGAAAGGAGGAAACCGCTATACAGCTCGACACAATTTATACTGGTGACAGTCTCGAAGTCCTGAAGACACTGCCCGATGAAAGCGTCCATTGCTGCGTCACATCCCCTCCGTATTACGCACTCCGCGATTACGGTATGGAGGATCAGATTGGCAAAGAGACAACACCAAGAGAATATATCACGCGCCTGACGGAAGTTTTCACAGAAGTCAGGCGCGTTTTGCGTTCCGATGGGACGCTATGGCTCAACATCTCCGATACCTATGCCGGAAAAGGACATCAGGGTGACTTTGTGGACCCGAAGAACCCTAACGGCAGAAACGGTCAGGCTGTGGCTCTCAACAATAAGGTTGAGGGCTGCAAGCCGAAGGACATGATCGGCATCCCGTGGATGCTGGCATTTGCTCTCCGTGACTCCGGCTGGTATCTGAGAAACGACATCATCTGGATGAAGGAAAACCCCATGCCGGAAAGTGTCAAAGACCGCTGCGCCCGTTGCTATGAGCATATCTTCCTCTTCTCCAAGTCAAGGAAATATCACTTTGACCACAAGGCAATCTCCGAACCGATTGCTCCCACAACGGCAGAACGGCTCAAGCGCGGCATGAAGGGCGGCAATAAGTTCGGCAAGGCAATTCCCGGACAGTCTCAGGTACAGACCATCAACCGTCCACGGGAGCGCGGCGAAGTCACGGATGCGATGATCAATCCGCTTCGAAACAAGCGAGATGTCTGGATCATCAACACCGTCCCCTTCAAGGGCGGTCACTACGCTGCCTATCCTCCAAAGCTGGTGGAAACCTGTCTTCTTGCAGGATGTCCCGAAGGCGGCATTGTTCTCGACCCGTTTATGGGAAGCGGGACAACCGGCATGGTTGCAAAGCAGCTCAACCGGCACTATGTCGGCATTGAGTTGAATCCTGCGTTCACAGAGCTTGCCTATGCGCGGATTGGAGGTGAAATCTGATGCCCCGTGAAGAGTACAAGCCAAAAGACAAGGTTGTCATGAGGATGACGCGAGAAGGTGCTGTCGAAGAAAACCTCACGGAAGGTACATCCGAAAGAATATCTAAGCGTCTTGAAGACGCCCAGCTCGCAAAGCCTCATGAGGATGCCGCAGCAGTAAATCCCGAAGAGGAAATCCGGCTCAAGCAGCAAAGACCGGAGGATCTGTTCCCTGAGCAGAATGCAGAGGAAATGCCAACTGAGCAAGTGCAGTCGGAATATAAGCCGGGTGAGTTGCCCGTTCATGAGGCAATGTCTCCCGTTTCTTCCGCTTCGGATGTCCACCGTCCGGCTCAGGTCGATGTCGGGCGTGTAATCACCGATACAGCAGTCTCAAGCCATTTGCGAAGGACGGATGCTGTCAGGAATGTGGATGGTGAAGCGGTATTGAGCAAGGCAGCAGAAACGGCTGCGGAACAGCCCATCACCGACGAAACCATTCCTTCCACAAAGAAAATCCATCGTCTTGAAAAGAAGTCCGAAAAGGCTCATGAGCGTCTGGATGCCGCCCGTGAGAAGCTGCCTACAAAAAAAGTCCTCAAAAAAGAGCGCGTCTTTGATGAAGAAAGCGGCAAGGGCAAAACCCGTCTCTACTTTGAGGATGAGATCAAGATGCCGAAAGTAAAAAGCAAGCTGCAATTCGAGGCTGACAAATCCATCCGCAAGGTCGGTGATACGCTTGCCTCCGGCATTCACGGCAAAATCCATGAGGTTGAGCAGGACAACTCAGCCGTTGAAGCGGCTCACCGTTCTGAGATCGTTGCGGAATCTGCTGTCCGGCATTATAGCCATCATCGGCAAAACAAGGAAAACAAGCCTTTTGAGAAGGTTTCAAAGCTGGAACATGAGGCTCAAGTTGCCGACACCAAGCTCCATTATGAGAAGACGCAGCAGGAACATCCTGAGATGAAGAAGCAGCGCACCAACATGAACAAGCACTATCAGAAGCAAGCCATCAAAAAGGAATGCGCTGCGGCTCGGAAGGCTGGCTCTCAGACTGCCGGAACTGCCACCAAAAAGACCGGAAAGAAAACCCGTGAGAAGGCAGCAGATAAGGTCAAGGAGTTCTTCGCCAAGAACAAGAAGGTGTTTCTTTGGATCGGCGTGGGGCTGATGATCCTTGTCTTGCTTGCTGCCGGTATCAGTTCTTGTACGGCTATGTTCTCGTCAACCGGCTCGGCGGTCATCGCATCCTCCTATCTCAGCGAGGATGAAGCCATGCTCGGCGCAGAAGCGCAGTATTGCCAGATGGAGGCAGAGCTGCAAGATAAGCTGGACAATTTCGAGAGCTATTACCCCGGCTACGATGAGTACAACTACGATTTGGATGGCATCGAGCATGATCCCTATGTGCTGATTTCCATTCTCTCCGCGCTCCATGAGGCTGAGTTTACCCTGAGCGAAGTTCAGAGTACGCTTCAAATGCTGTTTGATAAGCAGTACATCCTCACAACGGAGGAAATCGTCGAGGTGCGCTACCGGACGGAGACGAGAGTTGGCAGCTACACTACCACTGATCCTGAAACCGGCGCGACAACCACTCACTATTACACCTACGAGGTTGAAGTTCCGTATAACTACTACATCATGAATGTCACGCTGGAAAACTTCAATTTGAGCCATGTGCCGGTCTACATCATGTCTCAGGATCAGCTCTCCATGTACGCCACCTATATGTCTGTACTCGGCAACCGTGAGGATCTGTTCCCGGACTCTCCTTATGTGGACAAGTACATTGAAAACCCTCCCGATGAGTACACGGTCAATCCGAGCTATATGTCGGATGAAACCTTCTCAACACTCATTGAAGAGGCTGAGAAATATCTGAATTACCCTTATGTATGGGGCGGCAGCAATCCCGAAACATCCTTCGACTGCTCCGGTTTTGTGTCCTATGTCCTGACTAATTCAGGGCTTGTGAATACCGGCAGACTTGGGGCGCAAGGGCTTTACAATGTCTGTACTCCCGTATCAAGGGCAGATGCGAAGCCCGGTGATCTTGTCTTCTTTGTCGGCACATACGATACCCCCGGCGTTTCCCATGTGGGCATTTATGTCGGTGATGGAGTCATGTTGCACTGCGGCGATCCCATTCAGTATTCATCCATCAACACTTCCTATTGGCAGTCTCACTTCTATGCCTTCGGAAGACCGAACTATTAAGCGAAAGGAGATTTTTCTATGAATCCTAAATATCAGAAGGTCTGCGCTGACATCGCAAAGCTGGAAAGCAAGTCGGCAGACATCGAAAAGCAGCTTGGTGAGCTGCGCGAAAAGAAAACCGAGCTGGAAAACCTTGAGATCATCAACACCGTCCGCGCTATGGTCATGGACAAGGAACAGATCATGGCTTTCCTCTCCAACATGAAGGGTGGCTCTCCCTCAAAGCAGCCTAAAGCCGAAAACATGGAGGTAAATGAGAATGAATAAGAGAAAAGGATTTCGCCTTTTGACGGCACTCGTCCTCTGCGTGATGCTGGTATGCAGCTTCTCCGTAACGGCTTTTGCCAAAGCGGATGACACCGATCAGAATCTTCCCGTGACCGATGCAACCATGCCCGATGAAACGCCCGATACCACCGAGCCTACGCCTCCCGTTGAGCTGCCCAAAGGTGAGCCTATCGACGATGAGGGCAATGCCTACACCCGTGATCTGCTCTATGACAAGGCTACCAACAAGCAGTTCATCACCGTTCAGACGAAAAGCGGCAATACCTTCTACATCGTCATTGACTACGATGCTCCCGTAAACGATGAAGAGGAACAGTACCAGACTTATTTCCTCAACATGGTGGATGAAGCGGATCTGCTTGCTCTGATGGATGAAGAGGCAGTTGCAGAGCTGACCACTTGTGTTTGCGAGGATAAATGCGTTGTCGGTGATATTGATGTGGAATGCCCGGTCTGCAAAACCACTATGAGCGAATGCACCGGCGTTACTCCTGAGTCTCCTGCCGAAGAGCCTGACACTGAGCCTATCGAGCCGGAAGAACCTGAGAAAAAGTCCAATATGGGCATGATCATCGGCGTGATTGCCGTTGTGGGTATCGGCGGCGCGGCTTATTACTACTTCAAGTTCGTGCGCGGCAAGAAGCAGAAGGACGAAGACCTTGATTTCTTCGACGATGAAGGCTATGAGGAAGAGCCTTATGTGAATGAGGACGCCGAGCCGGACATCGCTGAGGATGATGAAGATGAGAAAACGGAGGATGAAGAGGAATAACGATAAGAAAAGCCCCTCACAACGGTTGTGAGGGGCTTGCATCATAGAAGGTCTTTCGTTTTTCGTGCCAGATACAAAGGAAGGTTGGTGATATACCCGTCCTTGCGATAACCGCGCTTTGAGAAACGGATGGCGTGATCCGGCTCATGGTCTGCAATGTACCTTTTGAAGGAAGGCGCGGATTTATCCTCGCCGCCCTTAGCCTCAATGGGGATGATTTCAGTACCGTATTGCAGAACAAAGTCAATCTCGTTGTTCTTGTCTGCAAAATAGCGCGGCTCAACCTCAAATTGACCGCGAAGCTGCTGCAAAACATAGTTTTCAGTCAGCGGTCCCTTGAACTGATAGTCGCTCTTCAAGAGGATTGCACTGTTGTCAATGCCAGCCATGTGCTTGAGCAGTCCGGTATCGAATACAAAGAGCTTAAATTGATCAAGCTTGTCAAACGCTGTAAGAGGATGCTCCATCTTAGATACATTGTAGACACGGTTGAGCATTCCGGCTGAGACGAGCCATTCAATAGCCTCTTCAAAGTCACGCGCTCTGCCGCCTTCACGGACTGCCCCGTACATGAACTTTTCGTTAGGCTTTGCAAGCTGGGCAACGATGCTGCGGAACACCATCAGAATGCGTCCGCTGTTCACCTTGCCGTTGTGCTTGGAGAAGTCATTTTCATAGATTTCGATCAGCTCGCGCTGAATCTGCGAAACCTTTGCAGGATCTTTGTATTTTACCCAAGAGGACACGCACTCAGGCATACCGCCAATAATGAGGTAGTTGTTATATGCCTCAAGTAAACGGTTATGGAAGATTTCCTCGATCTGTTGCTCCTTTTGAATGCTCTCATAGTAAGAGAACAAGGCTGCATCCGTTGCATCAAGAAACTCATCGAAGGTCAAGGGGTAGATGTCAAGCAGATTGACCATTCCAACCGGATAGGACTTCGGTTTTGCAAGCAGTGTTCCAAGCAAGCTACCGGCTGCAATGACATGGTATTCGTTGGCTTTTTCCTTGAAATACTTGAGTGTGTTGAGTGCTTCCGGGCATTCCTGAATCTCATCAAAGATAACCAGTGTTTTCTCCGGCAGGATCTTCTCTCCGGCGATCATGGACAGCAGCTCGATAATGCGATGAGGATTTTTGTTTGCTTCAAAGATGGATTTCAGTTCATCTTCCTCGTCGAAGTTGAAGTAGACATAGCTTTCGTAGTAATTCTGCCCGAACTCCTTCATCAGCCATGTTTTGCCTACCTGTCGTGCGCCGCGCATAACCATCGGCTTGCGATCCTCGCTGGACTTCCATTTTATAAGCTCTTGAATTGCGTTACGCTTCAAGCAAATCACTCCCTTCTGCGTGGTTGAGTATAGTATAACACATTTTTCTGAATTTTTCAATAGAAATCACGCACATTTTTCTGACACAATCAGACATGGAAGCACACATTTTTCTAAAGGAGGTACATTTATTGATATTAGTCATCGCTGAAAAGCCGAGCGTAGCTCAGTCCATTGCGAAGGTGTTAGGCGCGACATCTCGCAAGGACGGCTACCTCGAAGGAAATAACTACATCGTCTCATGGTGTGTCGGTCATCTCGTGGGGCTTGCTGATGCAAGCTCCTACGATGAACGGTATGCCAAGTGGAGATATGACGATCTGCCTATCGTGCCGGAGGAATGGCTATTTGAAGTTCCAAAGGATAAGGCACAGCAATTCAAAATTCTCCGCGATCTCATGAAGGACAAGCGCGTCACCGAGCTTGTCTGCGCCACCGATGCAGGACGCGAGGGTGAGCTGATCTTCCGTCTTGTCTACCACAAGGCTGGATGCACAAAGCCCTTCAAGCGTCTCTGGATCAGCTCCCTTGAAGATGCTGCCATCCGTGAGGGCTTCAATCATCTGCGTGACGACAGTGATTACGATAAGCTCTATGAAGCAGCTCTCAGCCGTTCAAAGGCTGACTGGATTGTCGGTATCAACGGCACCCGGCTGTTCACTACGCTCTGTAAGAAAAAGCTGGTGGTTGGGCGTGTTCAGACACCGACGCTTGCAATGTTGGTGGAGCGTGAGGGAAAGATTACTACCTTTCACAAGGAGAAGTATTTCAATATCCATGTCGAAAAGGACGGTCTGACAGCAGACATGGAGAAGATCAAAACCGTAGAAGAGGCGAAAACCATTGCGGCGGCTTGTGATAAAAAGCAAGCCGTCATTTCTTCTGTCCGAAAGGAAACGAAGACGGTCAATCCTCCGAAGCTCTACGATCTGACCACCTTGCAGCGTGAGGCTAACCGCTATTTCAGCTTCACTGCGCAGCAGACGCTTGATCTCGTTCAGTCTCTCTATGAAAAGAAACTCCTGACCTATCCCCGTACCGACAGTCAGTTCATCACAGATGACATGGAAGGCACTGCCCGTCAGGTCATTGACATCATCTGTCGGAAGGTGTCGATTTTCGACGGCATCCGGCACGATCCCGATATGAAACGGATCATCAACAACGCAAAGGTCACTGACCACCATGCTATCATTCCCACTGTCCAGCTTGAGAAGCAGGACATCTCTGAGCTGCCGGAATCCGAGCAGAAAATCATTCGGCTCGTTGCCATGCGTCTTCTGTCCTCCACCGGAGAGAAGCACATCTACGATGAGACTTCTGTCACGCTCTCCTGCGAAGGATATGACTTCAAGACAAAGGGAAAAACCGTTGTTCAGGAAGGATGGAAAACCATTAAACAGCGTTTTAAGGACTCCCTCAAGACCAAAGACAAAGAAGATCCTGAAAAGGTGCTTCCTGCGGTCAATGAGAACGACATCCTCAGTCCCGTCTCTGCCAGCGTCACAGAGCATTACACTACGCCTCCGAAGCCGTACACAGAGGACACCTTGCTGTCCGCTATGGAGACTGCCGGAAATGATGAGTTCGATGATGATACCGAAAAGAAGGGGCTTGGAACTCCTGCCACTCGCGCCGGTATCATCGAAAAGCTGGTGAAATCCGGCTTCATCGAGCGCAAAGGCAAGTCTCTCGTGCCTACGAAGGATGGTAACAATCTTGTCTGCGTCCTGCCTGAGCAGATTACTTCTCCCACGATGACTGCTGAGTGGGAAAACACCCTGATGCAGATTGAGCGCGGCAATGCGGATGCAGATACCTTCCTCAAGGGCATTGTTCAGATGACCGGCGATCTCGTGAAAGCATACCCCTTCCTCTCAGATGCGGAGGCAAACCGCTTTGAATCCGGCAAAGAAGTCATCGGTAAATGCCCTCGCTGCGGATCACCGGTCTATGTCGGCAAGGGCAACTATTACTGTTCCAGCAAAGAGTGTTCCTTCTGTATGTGGGAGGACAATAAGTTCTTTGCCTCCAAGAAAAAGAAGCTGACAAAGAAGATCGCCACCGAGCTGCTTGACAAGGGATGGTGTCGAGTCAAGGGGCTTTATACTCCGAAGAAGCCTCAGCTCTACGACGCAATCATCAAGCTGGATGATACCGGCGGCAAATATGTCAGCTTCAAGATGGAGTTTGAAAAATAAGGAGGTCTGAAATGGCTGAAAACAAAAATGCCCAGCAAGTCCGTGAAATCACGGATAAGCTGGAACAGGGCATCAAGGAACTCTTTGAATCCGAGCGTTTCAAGGAATACCTTCGCACGATGTCCAAGTTTTACAACTACTCGTTCAACAATACACTTCTTATCGCCATGCAGAAACCGGACGCTACCCTCATTGCCGGATATACCTCGTGGCAGCGCAATTTTGACCGTCATGTCCTGAAAGGCGAGAAAGGTATCAAAATCCTTGCTCCCGCGCCCTATAAGGCAACAATGGAGATGGAGAAGATTGATCCTGCCACGCAGAAGCCGGTGATGGATGCGGACGGAAAGCCCGTCACGGAGACTGTGGAGGTCATGCGTCCCGCCTTCAAGGTGGTTAGCGTTTTTGATGTTTCTCAGACCGATGGCAAAGAGCTTCCCGACATTATGGTTGGAGAGCTGACCGGAAGTGTTGAGCAGTACGAAGACTTCTGGCGCGCCCTGAAAGAAATCTCTCCCGTTCCCGTTGAGCTTGAGAAAATTGAGGGCGGCGCACACGGCTATTACCACTTGGTCGATAAGCGCATTGCGATAGACGAAGGGATGAGCGAAATGCAGACGATCAAGACGCTCATCCATGAGATTGCTCACGCAAAGCTCCATGCTACCACCCCGGATGAAAAGACCGCGCCCGAAGATCGGAAAGACCGGCATACCAAAGAGGTTGAGGCAGAGAGCGTAGCCTACACTGTCTGTCAGCGATATGGGCTTGAAACCTCTGATTATTCCTTCGGCTACATTGCCGGTTGGTCCTCGGACAAGGAAACCAAAGAGCTGAAAGATTCTCTTGAGACGATCCGAAGCACTGCTGCGGAGATGATCGAAAGCATTGACGCAAAGCTCAAAGAGCTTGTTGCCCGAAGAGAGCAATCTGCTGAGGTCACTCAGGAGGCAGTTGTCGCGGAGAGCAGCCAGCCGTCTTATCACGACATTCCACTCTACCGTGAGATGGCAAATTACGCCTATGAAGTCGGTGAGCTGGAAACCTATCGTGCCTCCCGTGACGCGAATATTGCTTGCAAAGAAGCCATTGAAGCGGCGATCAGCGAGAACTATGTCGATTATAGGCTCTCCACAAGAGTTGCGGTTGAAACGGTACTTGAGCAGTTTTCCGAAGAGCGTGTTCAGTATGTGTTAGCAAACACGGTACAGCACAATCTTCATGACGGAAGGTATCATGCTGAGAATAAGGATTGGGCAGGAAGGATTTCTGTCTGCGAGGAAAACAGCGAATCCTTTATCGTCAGTCAGGTGCATCCGGGGTTGGTAAATCTTTTCATCAATCAGTTCAAGGATTTGCTGCCGGACAAGGCGCAGGAACAGATTGAAGCTGCGTCTATACCCACACCCAATCCTGAAAAGGCTGCTGCGCCAAAGCATCGCCTCACTCCCGAAGAGAAGCAGATCAAGGATGCTGTCATGGACACGCTCAAGGCTCGTATTGCTTATGCCAACGACGGTATGAGATCAACGGTGAAAGCCTCTGAGCAGTCTCACAAGCTCATGGCTCAACACAAAATCAAGATTGAAGGAAACACGGTCACACAGAACGGTGAGCCGATGTTTGCCATTCATCGCCGCTATTCGGCAAAGAAAACTCAGGGCTGCTATCGTGAGCTGACTCCTACGCTGGAATACATCAGGCAGGAAAAGGCGCAGGAGGCAAAGCAGGAAAAGCCTTCTATCCGCGAACAGCTCAAGGCTGCTGCAAAAGCACAGCCTGAGCGTAAAGCCCCGGCAAGAGCGAAGAAGCACGACATGGGATTGGAGTGATGCCTATGAAATACGAAAATATAGACTTGCTTGATGCACTTCAAAAAATCATGGACATCCACACCGAGCATTACAAGGAAGATTTTGAGCTTGATCAGAAGCTCATCCGCAGTTTAGCTGCAACACAATCCTCCGAAGACAAGCATCTTCTCTGGATGTCCCGTCCTCACGGAACTCATGTCATGCGTGAACGGGAGGTTTATATCGAAGACACCTACGAGAACAAGGCTTGGGAGTTTTACCATGATCAAACGAGCGATGACATTCTTGCCTACTCGATTGAAATTACCGGTACAGAGAACGGATCGGTTGTCGGTAATCTGATTGAGTTGGACTACGATGCCCATGTAGAGCGTATGAAACAGCTTACCGTCACGATAGACAAGGTTGCTGTTACCTTTGAAGATCAGAATACCTATTATCTCCCGTTTCAGTCGTATCGGCGTGAAATGAAGGCAATGCAGGAGGAACACGGCAAAGTAAAATCGGTTGCCTATCTTCCTGAAAGTGAGCGCGAGCTGCAAATGATCCTGAGACGGGAGCGTTTGAAAACAAGTTTCCATGCGCAGCCCGGAAACGTCGAAGAACACATTCACCGTCTTGAAGAGCAGCATAGCACTCTTCCCGTGTATGACCGTGAGACGGAAATCCTCTACGATGTCTTGTCTCAGCTCAAGATGAAGGATGTGGAGCTTGACTTCGATGCCGACGGCTTGGTTGCCTCGGATGGACACAACACATGGCATGGAGCAGAGTTTTACAAGTTTCTCATTGATGAGGTGGCAGTCATTTTCAATGCAGATACAGCTCAGGATCTTGAGGATGCGTTGTCATCTGACTTTAGACAGCTTGTCGAGCATAACGGAGTGCCTTTTCCTGACAAAAAGGTGGAGACGCTGGAAGCCATGCCTCTTGAGGCACAAACAGTCTATAACGAAATCAAGGAAGCCCACCCGGATGCCATTGTCGGCTTTGCTCAAAATGGCTACTTTGAGATTTATGGAGAAGACGCAAAAGCCGCAGCAGCGATCCTCGGCACAAAACTCCTGCAAAAAGAGCTGGAAGGCGGCGGTCATGTTCTCGTAACCGGTTTTCGTGAAGACGAATGGGCTGCTTCTACATCTAAGCTGTGGTCTAAAGGAAACGATGTCTTTTTGAGCCGTACCGGTGAGGATGGAACTCAGGAGACAGTGAAAGACCTTCGTGGCGAAGACTATTTTCCCGTTGGTCTGGAATGGTGCATCAACGATCAAATCTACAAGATCACCGATGTCAATTATGCGGCTGATACTGTTACGCTGGTCAATCTCAGCAAGCCTGATCAGCCTCCAATCGTTCAGGACAACATCCGCGAGTTCAAGGAAGTCTCGGAGATGTACGGGATGCCCTTTTCTCATGAAGAGTCTGCTGAAATGAAGAAAGCATTTCTGGCAGAAAAGAAAGCGCAGGCGGCAGAAAGACAGCCTAAGAAATCTGTTCTCGCCAAGCTCAAGGAAAGCAGTAAGGAAGCAAAAGCAAGGGAGGCTCAAAAGCCTTTGCCGGAAAAGAAACCTAAAACCAACGAAAGGGAGATGTAATATGTTCAAGTTTACTGTGGAAGAAACCAATCTGATGTGCTGCTTCGACACTTCCAGCCGCAGCAAGCTCATCTCTGAAATGAAAAATCTGCCCCTCAATGATCTGGACAATGAGATGGCAGAGCTGCTTTATAAGACCGTTCAGAAGCTCGAAAGCATGACTGACGCCGAGTTCGATGAGTATTACATCGTGCCGGACAGTCTGCTTGAGGATTGAAAGGAGGATGTGAATGCCCGTATTAGATGGAAACTTTGAAGCGTTTGTCACCAACCTCGGCAAATACAACGAAGGTCAGCTTGTCGGTGAATGGGTGAAGTTCCCGACTACCGAAGAGGAAATGCAGAAGGTCTTTGAGCGAATCGGTATCGGCTCGACGGATGAGTTCGGTCAGGTCTATGAGGAATGGTTTATCACCGACTACGAATGTCCCGTACACGGCGTTTATGATATGCTCGGTGAGTATGAAAGCCTCGATAAGCTCAACTACCTTGCGTCCCGTATCGACGAGATGGACAAGTGGGAACAGGAAAAGTTCGTAGCGATCATGGAGGCTGGCTGCGATGAGGTCAGTGACATTGACGATCTCATTAACGTGACCTACAATCTGGACTGCTATGACTTCATCCCCGATATTCACGATGAATCCGATCTCGGCTACTACTATGTTCACGATGCCGGTATCTACTCCGAAAAAGAACTCGGACCGCTTGCCAACTACATTGACTATGAGCGTTTCGGACGCGACATTGCAATGGATGAGAGCGGCAAATTCACCGACGAAGGCTACATCCGCAATACTGGAGACGGCTGGAATCACTACTTTGACGGAACACGGGAGGATATTCCCGATGAGTACCGTATCACCGGATCAGGCAGTGAGCCTGAGCATGACAGCACAATCACTGTCCTCGTCGTTGAGCCGGGAAAAGAGCCTTATGCCAAAGAGATTGACTCCGGTCTTGAGTCATTGCAGCATGAGATCGGCGGCTACATTCAGGCAGTGTACCCGTTTGAAGAGCCGGTTGCCATTGTCTGCAACGAAGAGGCAAAGCTGGAAGGCTTACCTCTCAACCGCGCTCTACGCGATGATGACGGAGACATCTATGACATCGTTGCCGGAACTTTCATGGTGGTCGGTCTGACCGATGACAGCTTCGGCTCTCTGACACCTGAGCTGATGCAGCAGTTCACCGATCACTTCAAAACGCCTGAACAGTTTGCAAAGCTCGGTGATAAGATTGTTGCTATTCCGATGATTTCCGAAGAGCAGCAGAAGCATCAGGCAGCAGAACAGAAGGACTTTGAAATGAATATGGACACCTCCGGTCTGGCTGTTGCCGGTCACATTGGAACATGGCACACGATTGACCACATGGAGGTTGACGGTCACTCCTTTTGGCTCATGGAGCATGACACCTACGGTGATGAAGCTGCTTGTATCATCGTCGATAATTACGGCAAGCTGGCAATCCCTGATGTCTACGACGGCTTTGACGAGCATACCGTTGATCTGCTTCATCAGGAGGTCATGCCTGTTGATCGGATGCCGGATGACAGCATCTCTGTTGATGAGATGAAGGAGTATGGTTATTCGTGGGGCGGTATGCTGCCAATGAGAGAGGAAGCTGCTGCCAAGGTCATGCAGTCCTGCACCGTCTATCGTCTTTACGGCGATGACACGGAGGGCATGGTCATGGATGCCAGCGAACTCAAAGCTCATACAGCTCAGGGCGGCATTTTCGGCGTTGAAAAGGTCGAATGGATTGCCGCTCTGGAACGAGAGAATCCGCTGAAGGCAGCCGAGATGTCTATGGAGGATGACTACGGCATGATTGATGGAATTATCAACAACGGTCCCAAAGAGGACAAGTCCGCTGAGAAAGGCGAAAAGTCCTCCATCATGGACAGGCTTAAAGCATCTAAGTCCGAGCCTCCAAAGGAAAAGCCCGTGCCGCACAAGGAGCGCAAGGGGGATCTGGAATTATGAGCCGCAGCCGGAAATGGAAGGATGAGTGGGCATTCTTCTTAGGCACGGACGGAAGACGAAAGTACAACGACCAGTGCCGCCGCTGCATCCATGATTGCAAGCAGAGCTTCCGCACCGAAGTTGTTGCCTGTTCCCGTTATTTCTCAAAGCGGTCTGAGGATGTGGTTTACTGTCAGGATAAAGGTCGAAAATGACGGTTTTTTCGCCCAGGGAGCTGCGCAAGAAAGCACCCCCGTATGTTTTCCCATATGGCAGTCTTCCTCCGTTACTGTGCGGATAAGTGTCGATTTCAGCCACTAAGTTAAAGCCCCTATGAAGTGCGAAGAGCCTCAGTCGATGCCCATTGTGGGTGTCGGCTGAGGCTCTTTTTTATTCGCGGAGGGAAACTGATACTTCGCCACCAAATGTGCTTACGGTGTACCGATTGTTTGTAATAAGTTCTTCTTTGCTCACTTTGTAATCAAACGGGAATAGAAGTACAAAATCATGAAGCTCACTAAAGGAGTAATAGCTGCCACCATCAATTTTCATAATCGTTGCAATGACAAAATTGATAACTTCGGTATTCGTAATTTCCTGTTTGGTCAAGATGTATCTTGTACGAGAAGCATCTTTGATGAGACCAAGTTCTTTGAGTGTCAGAGTTACGCGACGGCTGGTTGCTTCCAGTGTACCGCGCTCACCCCATTCATCAAAGAGCTTCTGCTTCAACATTGCATTTGTGATTTCATCATGTGCTTCAAACATTCTGCCCATAAACTTACATACATCTGCAACAACAGGATAAGCCAAATAGAGTATGCATAGGCTTATTGGTACGATATATTCAGGGTATTTTTCTATTAAAGAAAGAGCTTCTTTCCGCGCAGGAGACACATCATCCAGCTCGTAATACCACATATTCATCAAGATTTCTCTTGTCTTTCGAAGTCTGGTCGGTCCTTCAATTTCAAAGCTCAAATAATCATTTAGCTCTTTTTTGAAGCTCTCTTTGTCATGACCTTCTTCAAGAAGTTGTATTGTTCTTTTTATCCATTGTAGCTTTATACTACAAGCAAATCCTACTGTTTTAGCCATTATTGTCTACCGCCTTTACCTTTATGAATGGAACAATTACCTCATCTATCGTAATGCCACCATGCGACATTACTGCTTCTCCTTTTGCATCAAAGGAGCATCCAACGCCACAAATGAGGTAATCAAACTCTTTACTCAAGTAATACTTCGGATAATCAATAAGCGAATACTGTTCAAGCAGCTTATCTTTATCCGCAAAGTCTTTGAGAACGAGCATTCTGCGGCTCTTGGTTTCTATTTCTACGCCGGTTTTCATGAGTTTTCCCATTCCAACACATGGCGTGTTTCCGTGATCTGCTGTGATATATACATCGTAACCAGCGTTAAGCAATCGCTTCGTCAAACTTGCAAGTTGCCCTTGCTTCGCCAAAACAGAGATGTCATTAAACATTCCAATTCGTCCTTGCTGCTGACCATGAACCATATCATCAACATCGTTTATAATTACTGCGCCACATTTCACAAAGGAGCTGAAACTAACTTCGTATCCTCTAACATAATCAATCTGTTCATTAGTAAAACCTAAACCGTTAGCGCAATCAAAGAACTCTTGCTTTTCCTTGCTTTGCTTCCACGGCTCCATAAGCTGGCTCGGATATTTATTAGAGAGCAAGCATTGTCTTGAAATTGATGTTGTAGTAGGTATCATTGCAAATATGTTGGATTTGTCATATACCAATCCTTTGAATGACCGGCTGATTATTTCCCAATCAAATTCAGACATACCGTCCATGACAATAATTACAAACTTGTCGCTATGATCTTTGATGTATTCCATAGCTCTGCTGACAGTTACAGGCGTAGCACGATCAATTTTGGAAGACAATTTTCCGAAATTGCTTTCAATAAAGTCAACAAATAACGCATGAAACCGATCTGTATCAGCAGACACATCATATTCCGTTGCCATGACATCGATGGCAGCTTTATCTTCTGCGATGGCAAACCAATCTTGATAACTGCTTGCCGTGGAGCATTTTTCAGACAGCTTTTTGACAGCAATATCAAGATATATTTGAATGTTTTCTCGTGAATAGACTTTTCGTTGGATAAACTGTTCAGTCAACTGACTCACGGACAAATCAGAAAAACAATTTTTGTATGCCATGACCAGCAGATCAAGGTTTATATCATTCCGATTTTTCAGTACAGCAGCACTGAGTTTGGGGAACAACTTAGCATATGTAAGTTTGAACGGGGTAAACTCATGATATATGTCGTAGGGAATGTATTGGCTTGGTTTGACAATTACGGCATATTTCTCTGATTCACAACTGAGTTTGTCATGCTGCTCAACGCGGAAATAAAGATCATCAATGTACGGTAACACTATAAAGCCATGATCCTCAAATACCTTTTCGAGTTGAATGCGATCTCCTAAGCCGTCGCAGTCAATAATCAATATTCTATTTGTGTACTGAGCTGCTGACTGCTCATAGAGATAGCTTCCAAACATTTTTAAGCCTCCAATCCAGCAAGAAGAACTAAGCGGAAGTCAGGAAATACTTTTTGTCCTTTAATATAGGTTTCTTCGATAGAACGCTTTTCCTCGTCCAATCTTTTCAACCGGGCTTTCCGTATATTCTCAATACCAATTTGCTGTGCCGCTTCTATTCTCAGGCACAAAGCATACATATACTTGTCGTAGCTTTCCTGATTTCGCTTAAGCTGCTTTTCTTTAAGATCAACAAATGTGTCATATGCGAACTCCATACACATCTTCTCAAGATGCTCATACTCATCATTTGAGATATTTGCTCTGCTACCCACAGTCAATTTTGAGTTTGGATCAAGAAATACATCCATTATCCGTTTTCCAGCCATAGGGCGCAGAACAAAGTTGTTGTTGACAAATATAGGAACGATTCTTTTATCTGCATCATTATCGGACAATGACAGCTCCCAGAGCATAAAATAACCAGCCTCATTAGGGAAGTTCTTTATTCCGACGGAAAGTATTGGCGAGAAGCGATCCTGCATAATGTCCACATTCAGGTGCTTCGTTACTTTCTCATCATTTATGGCAATTTGATCAAACAGGCTAAGTTGCTCTCCTTGCCAGCGATCATAGTATGTCAAAACCATACGCAACGCTTCTTCAACATCAAAATCAGATTCGCTGCCCACGAGCGTCGTTAGGTCTTTTTCTTCACGGATTACATCCTTATATTTCTTTGCATTAGCAAGTTGCTGTTTCATTTCTGCCTCGACAGGATAAAGTGATTCAGCAATCTTGCTTGGATGGCTGATTGAGCGCATATATACATCCGTGAAGTCACATTCTGCAACTTCGCTGTCCAGAACATCAGAGTATTTGTCAACGCCCATTTCCTTAAAAATAACGGATAGCTTCTCTTCGAGAACTTGACGAACACGGTTTTCAACAGTATCTCCGATGATGAAATTGTAAATATGAACATCGCGTTTTTGCCCGATACGGTCAGCTCGTCCACATCTTTGCTCAATCTTCATGGGATTCCATGGAAGATCGTAATTGATGATAATATTGGAAAACTGCAAGTTCAAGCCTTCTCCACCGGCATCAGTAGAGATAAATATGTTAGCGCAATCTCGGAAATCCTTGAGAGCAAGATTCCTTTCGTCGATTGTCATACTGCCATTGAGGGTAGATACAGTGTACCCGTTACTTGTAAGGATGCGCTCAAGGTATTGCTGAGTGGCAACGAACTCAGTAAAGATGATTATCTTCTGATCGCGGTCCTCCCCGATTATTTCATCTATCGTATTGAGCAGATGTTCAATTTTGACATCTGGGTGCTGAAACTCAGCTTGCTTTGCAATGGAAATGATGTTCTCAAGCTCTGATATTTCCTCATCCAAATCAAGAGAAATTGCTTCAAGAGCTTCTTCCACACCGTCCTCAATATCAAGTTCAGCCAAATCTTCTTCGGTAAGAGAGCCGATGCGCGTACTTTGAGACTTGAGAATATCGAGTCTTCTTTCAAGGCTTTGGCGTACCGCTGTTGTGCTGCTTGTTACCATGCGCTGCATGATGATTAGCAGGAAGATCAAGCACATATTCTTTTTTCGATTGCGTTGCGCTTTGTTATAGGTCTTCGAGACATAAGCTGTAACCAGCTTGTAGAGTTCCTTCTGCATGGTGTGACGCTCGTCCCAAGACATTTCCACGAGATGCGTAATTCTATTTTTGAAAAGTTTGTTGCCGTTATTGTCTATTGCCTCACGCTTTTCTGTACGAATCAGGTAAGGCGCAACTTGTTCCTTTACTATTGATTTTGTGTTAGGGAAGGCTTCTTCGTCAAGAAGGCGAACAAGCCTCAAGAAAGGCTCAGTTTTGCCGTTATGGGGCGTTGCAGAAAGCAGCAGTAGATATGGGCTTGCCTGAGAGAGCAGATAACCCAACTTGTATCGCGCAACTTCGCCGGTTGATCCGGCAACTCTGTGTGCCTCATCAATAACAATCAAATCCCATCCACTATTGATAATGGAATAGATTCGTTCCTCGTTGTATTTTTCGACGCGCTCTTCTGTCCAACCGGCGTGGCGCTCGATGGGCTTGATAGAGTCCATCGGAGATATGACCTGATCGTATTGTCCGTAGACATCCTCGTTGTCGGTCAGACGGCGAATAGTATCATAGTCAGACGGAAGAATTACATTGAACTTCTCATGAAACTTGTCCTGCATTTCTGCCGCCCACTGAGTAACAAGACCGGTAGGACAAACTACCAGAATACGCTTTACCAATCCACGAGCTTTTAACTCTTTGATGACCATTCCGGCTTCGATAGTTTTACCAAGCCCCACTTCATCAGCAAGAATGTAGCGGATGGTGTTATTCTCCATTACCCTATTCAGAACATGGAGCTGGTGAGGAAGCGGAATGACTCCGCTTGCGAGAGATGACAGGAGTCCTCCTGCAGTCTCGTTGCGGATCTTTGATAAGAGTGTAACATACCGGAGATAGTTTTCGTCGTATGTATTGGTCCCGCCATCCATATTCAGTTGTTCTCCCGTTGCCTTATAAACAGCTCCGGTAGCAAGATTGAAGACGCGATAGGACACATAGCCCCATGCTTCAATCTTTTCCAACACTTGGACACTTGCACCGGTGGCGGTATCAAACACCAAATCTCCGACATTGTACATAATCAAAATACTCCTTTATTCAACATACCATCGTTCCGAAATCTTTGCATTTTCACTATCAGGTTTAGGCGATGCTTCATCAAACCTCGTAAGCGTTGGCAGATTAATCGCCGTACCGAAAACAAGCGCATGACCAGTCTGAAGGTATGTTAATCGATCTATCATACCCTGATTGACATAGGGAACCATCCTCGAAATATACTGAAGGTCATCTGGGTTCTGTACCCTATGAATGATGAAGTTACTGCATTGCGAAACTACAGTTTTAGACAATTCACTCGGACGCTGAGATGATATGCCCAAAAGCAAACCATATTTACGCCCTTCTTTTGCAATTCTCTCGAAGATGTTGTATCCGAGAGGCCCGTAATTCGTTTCGTTGCGTATGAAACGATGAGCCTCCTCAATCACAAAATTTATTGGCATATCGGCTTTTTTCTCTCGTTTTCGCAAATAATCAAGGAGAAGTTTGGCAAAGACTTTTGCCACCACTTCAGCGGAAGCGTCATCTAAAGAGCTAATATCGATATTGACAATCTGATGTATGCCAAGAACACTCTGGATAAAGCTGTCTATTGAATCATATTCAGTCTTAACAAGTATTTTCCCTTGAATACCATCTTGAAGGGACTGAAGCCGAGTTACCAGTGTTGAGGTATACTCTTGTATCCTTTGAGAGCTGATACTCCCTTCATATAAGGTCGCAAACTGCACTGCCTCTGAAAACTGTTGCAGTGAATAAGGGACAGCTTTTGAGCTTGAAAGGCTATCAGCAATATCCGACTTAATAAACTTTTGCAAATACTTTATCACAGTTTCAGGCGACAACATATTTCCAAAGCCGACCTTAATGGCAGCTCTTAATGTACCATCTGTTTCTTTTCGTTCTCGTCCATCTTGATATTGTACCTTTCCGACTTGCGTATCAAGGCTTATTTCATCCGTCATAAAGGTGGATAGAATACTAATCAGCTTATCTCCCTTGGACGGGGACGAATCCGAACTGCAAAACACTCCAACAAGGGAACTTGCGAGTATATGATTTCTTACATCAGTATTGCTTGTGGTTTCATCAAAGAAACTCTTTGCTATATCTATTGCCCTCTTAAGTATAGGAATTTGTGTTTTTTCTGATGCGTGAAGAAGAATAGCCCAGTCATCAGCACTCAATGCCCACACGGGTATCTGAAGGCGATTATCTACCAAATCGTCATCCGAGGCGACAAACTCTTTAGCTTGAACTGTCTCGTTTACTTGCGAAATCTCCGAAAATGCCTTTGCATACTCACCGTTGGAATCTATAAAGACAAATTTAGCACCTTTAGCTGCATAGTCTTTCTTGCGAAAGATCTCCTGCATGATTGTGGCTATGGTATTCGATTTTCCGGCACCTGTGTTTCCAAACACGGCAAAATGAAAGCCAAAGAACTTGTCTATGTTTACCTTCACGGAGTAATCAGGGAAAATGACCGATGTGCCAAGCTTCAGCAATTCAGCACGAGTTTTACCATTCTCCTTATCTACAACAGTTTCATCGTCTGTAACCTCAAGCATTATTCTAAGGTCGTTTTGCGAAATGATGTTGACATCAGAAAATACGAGAGGCATTTTTGACACACCAAAGTAAAACCGTTCTGAAACGATCTCCCCAACAAGATTGATAGTTGCCAAGCGGCTGCTGTTTGGCTTATTCAGTTCGGCGTTTTTGAACTGCGGTTTTTCTTCAACGCCGGTTATTTCTCCGATTATAGTACGGTTAACATCGTAGATAGAAACATACGACCCTACCTCACCGACAAACCGAACTCCATCATTTGTGCTGATGTAGTTTCCTAATCCAGAGTAGATTTCGGCAATGATTCCGCGCTGGCTCACCGATGTTAGTTTTCCAATGCTTCGGCTATTCATCAAGCTTCATCTCCTCAAATTCTGCTATGCTTGCAGAGACGGGTTTCAGCTTCAATTCTTCGTCTACATCCGGATGGATGGGAGGCAGAGCTTTTTCGACAAAGTTTCCGAAGTAGTGAATCTTATCTTCGGAATTGTAAACTGTGATGCGCGAGTCTCCAAGTTTGGTTAGCTTGGTTATGTTGTCACCAGAGCCGAAAACAACCAGACGGAAGGACGGTACCGCCAAGCCATTCAAAATGATGCGATTGATATGGTCATCACCAAAGCTATATCCGAGAACAACAAGAACGCTGTTCTTTTGGACGATACGGTTTTCCATTGTACGAAACAGATCGGAATATGGCTCCATAAGCGTCGTGCGGTCTTTCATCGGAGTAGGATAGATCATCACCGTCTCGCTGTCGTGAATGTCCGAATAATGTCGTTCCCATATCTCGTCATCCTTGCAGAGCCACGAAATAGAGCCATGGAGCTTTACAAGGTTAAAGAAAGAGGATACACGCTCCCACACATCCCTGGTTAGGTTCATGTTCTCAACATACATATAGTTGTAGCTGATTGGATTAAATTTCCGTCTGTACGATCCGGAAAATCCATTGTTATATGGAAATCCAAGCTCATCCAAGGCGATCTCGTTAAACAAATCATAGTTCGTTGTGAAAATGCTTATCGGAGACTTTCTTGAGCGTTGAGTGATTTTTGCATAGAACGATTTATAAATCTCCTTCACTTCTTCACTCTCAAGCCCAGCCTTAATCTTGTCGCGTATAAAATCTCTGATCTCTTTGATTTTTGCATCAATATCAGGTTCAATCTCTTTGACTTGATTTGCAACAGCTATTGCACCCATAGCTTCAAGCATTTTCTCAAGATTGCTGTCATATTTACCATTGAACTTAACACCTGCAACCGCGAAATCAGGCTTTTCTTCAAAAAAGGAATTGTAAAGTCCTTTCATAAGCGGGATGCCTGTTTCCTTCTTATCAACAATATTGCTGGAGCAACCGGCTCCTACCAAAAAGCTGAGGTTATCCATCTGTAGATACTTTGCCATCTCTGATTGGAGCGTTTCCTGCGTTATTTCTTTTTCTTCACTACCCATGTAGCACTTGATGCTTGCTTCAGACATAAAATAACCTCACTTTCTTATATTACACTCTGCTCAAGCTAATGTCGTAATACATGAGCAAGTTCTGATCTTCCTGAATTGTTTCTTCGGGAAGACGATTTGCCAGCGCAACGATGGCAGCGTAGTCCTTATCCTTCCAGAGCTTTGCAAAACCAGCTCGGATTGCTTCGGAACGGAAAACCTTGAGCTTACCCTTGCTATTCAGGTACTCTTGGAACTCCTTGAGCAAGTTCTTTTCACGCAGCTTCGCAATATCGCCACTCTTGGTTAGGTCCGGGATATACCATTTACCGTCTTCGTCCTTGAGGAAGTTTTCTTCAAGGATGACAGAAAGCTCAGGCATTTTTTCGCGCTTATCGACTGCCTTCAATTCCTGCATGAACTTAGGCATCAAATCCTGATAAGTTTGCGGACCATCGCCGCTGTTTGCGTCAAGCTGCTGGTACAACCAACCTATCGCAGACTTTTCATCAGAAACAAACAGCGAGAATTGAATTGCCTCTACATCACAGGTTGCGCGTGCCATGTCATATTCGTTGACCTGATCGGGCAAAAAATACATATTGTCTCTCTTTAGGAATCTGTCCTCGAGCCCTTTGTAGAAATCTGGAGCATCAAGCGGCACTGCGATTCCTTGCATAATATGATATGCAACCATTCTATCAAACAATAAAAATCCCTGACGCTCTGAGATAAGCTCGATTTTATCTTCTTTTTTTACTACAACAGGAATGTTCGATAAATGTTGTCTGACAAAATCCCAAGCTGTCTCTGTTGTCCCTGCGTTTTGCAGGAATCTCTGCCTGAACTCGTCCTTTGGTTTATATGCCGAAATTACGAGGTCTTGTTTTACAGCTGTTGTTGTAGTTACTTGTTTGAAACTACCTTGCTTTTTGTCAAGAGTTCTTACATCTGCAATAATGAAGCCTACACGCATTAAAGACTCTTGGATTGCGTTCCATACATTGTTCTTAGAGTTATGAAACTCGACAGTCATCCATCTTCCCGGCTTCAAAATACGGAAGTTCTCAGAGAAGCACTGTGTCATAAGCTCTTGGTATTCAACAACCCCCTTGCGTTGAGTTTTACTCATGATTGCTTCGGAAGTGTTATTAGTGAAAACTTTGCCCCATGCTTCCCAAATGAAATTCAATTCGGAGTAGTTCAAATTATCTCCAAAAGGAGGATCTGTAAAGATATAGTCGATACTGTTTTCTGGAATGTTTGGCACACAGGAAGAGGATCCTGTATTGATATATACATTTTTACTTAGTTGGGCGGTTGAGTAGAGCTTAATGATACTTTGAATTTTGTTGTCAATAGCTTCAAGAATATTGCGCTCTGCCATAAGGCTTGGTATATACAATGTGCCACTTACTGCGCCCATAGCAAAAGTACCGCCGCCATTCAACAAGCGCCCAATGTTCACTTTGATCATTTTCGTTCCATATGAGAACGAACTTTTCATAGCTGACATTATCCTGTGTTTGATAGGTTGCGACTCCTTATCTGCCTCGTTCAAAATGTAGCCAAGGAGGATCAGGTTTCTTTTCGTAAAAAACTGATGAACATTCTTAATGCCATATTTGTCATTTCTACGACTTTCTGTTCCTTCGCACATTCTGTCAGAAGGACACCAGAAAGGAACTTTGAGTGCTTCTATCTTTTCTATCAGAGCAATATCTTCTGAATTTGGTTTCTTATCAAATTTTTTCCCACACCAAGTATAGTTGATCAACACAGGAACTTGCTTGATTGCAGATACCAATTCTCCGGTTATATCATCAACATAAGTATGCATTGACTTTTCACATTCACGCTTTGACATTTCTCCATTGCAGTGAGGGCAATACATTCTGTCACGGACTTTCCCCGCGCTTTCATCCACGGCAATGTCCCAAAACACAAACTCTTTTCCGCACACAGGACATATCATGACATCAGACCAAACGGAATAGTTTATGCTGCCTTTCACATGATCATGTAAAAACAATGACGGAGAATTGTCTTTATGCGAATGATTGGTTTCTAACATCCAACCATAATTCTCCAATGCGCTTCTATAAATCCGATCCCATGCGTTTCTGAGTTCGCTTGTGTTCACAGAATAGTTATAGTTAAGCGCGGTGAATGTTGCAGCGGGAGAAAGATCGCTGATAATTGCTTTTCTCGCCCCTACACGCTCTTCGAGGTCAGAATAGGAACTCAAAAGAGAAGTAACGGTTTCTCTATCACCACACATTTGAGCTGCAACGCCTGTCATTCCAGAACCACCAAAGCTATCGTACACAATATCCCCGGGTTGAGTGTAATGGAGTATGTAACGCATGATAGCCTTATGAGGAACTTTGGTGTGGTAGCTGTGGACATTATATATTATGTCACTTTTGCCTTCGCTTACATCTGCGGCAAATGGTTCTCTATGATAATCATCTGTTGATTCGTCATAAGATTTTCCAAATTCAGAAAGAAATTCGTTGATAAAAGGATTCGGACAAGCAGTATAGTATGGAGCTTCGGATAAGGCGATGATATCATCATCGCTTCCAATAGGGAATCCTTCTATATGACGGACTTTATCGATGTCTTCCTTCGTCAGTTTTCTTTTTTCCATCGATTATTCCTCGCTTTCTCTTCTTTTGACAACAATACGCAGTGTCGTAGCATCTTTGCCCTTCGTGTAGGCAGAGATAATATCGTTCAGCTTCGCTTTGAATGTCATTTCATCCAGCGGCGGCAGCTCATCCAATTTTTGAACAAGGTCTTCAATCTCAATGACAACCGGCTCATAGTTCTTGAGCAATGCCTGAATGCTCTTCACAAAGAAGTCATCCACGCGCTGAGGCAGAGAGCCGGAAGCAATGAACTCATCAATTACCTTAGCCTGCTGTGCGCTTAGATACTCTTTCTGGCTTAGAACAATTGGATCGGTAATGGTGTCCATGAGCTGCTTTGTCCATTCGGCAACAAGGGCGTCAATGCGATCCTCAAGGTTATCAAGCTGACCGTAGACATTCTTTGCCTTATCCTCAAGGCTGTATCGACAATGAGGACAAATAGGATTGGTCTTCATCTCATTGGGAGTAAGATCGTAGCAAACCTTCAAAGATGCCAAGTCATTCTCGATCTCTCCGAGCTTCGCGGAAGAGAGGATTTCAATAGTACGCAGCTTTCTCAGATTGCTCAGAGCAAGACTTTCCTGAACTTTGCCTCTACGCTTTGCATCTTCGATGCCCAGTCTCTTTTTCTTGTGTTCCTCAAAGTAAATCTCGATGTACTTATCCTTGATTTTCTCAAGCTCAGCGGAAACCTTCTGCGCAGCAGCCTCACCGGTAACACCATCCATGATGTCATCTCTGATAGAACGGAAGGAAGCCTTTGCATTTTCAATCTCAGATTTCAGCGCGGCACCGAGATCAATAAACTCTATGCTGGAAATATAGGTAACAACAGCAGAACACTCAGCCTTGAAAGTAATATACTCAGGGATGAGCTTCAAGAGAGCGATTTTCTTTGCAAGTTCATCTACTTCCTCAGATGTCAGGCTGAAATTGTTCAACTTGGCAGGAGTGTTAAATCTTGCGCCGTAATTGCTGAACTCGTTCTTAACGGCAGTGCAAGCATTTCTCATCATCTGGATCTGCTGCTGATTTGCAAGCGGCTCCCCCCAAAGTTCAAAACCGTCATTCAGTTTTCTTTCGAGCAGGACGGAGTTGTTGCAAAGTTCCTGAGCTGCCTTGAGCAAAGCTTCTACGCCTTTTTCGCGATCATTCGGATTGTCCAGAAGAGCAGGATTGATGTCGAGGACATCAAACAGCTTTTTGAGTTCAGCCATAGAAATCTGTGCTGGTTTGGACAGATACTTGAACTCATACAAGTCCATAACGTTTGTCTTCGGAACTTTATCAAGGGAGGACGCAGTAATCGTTTCGCCGTTCTTCAAAGTGATTACTGCATACCCAGCATAAACCATTGACAGGAAGATGATAGGCGTAAAGATATGCCATACCTTGAACTTCTTGTCGATCTGCCAATACAAACCTTGCTGCTCAAACATATCAGAGAAGTTGAGAACACCTTGTTGCGGCAGAGCCTTAACCTTATCGATATAATATGAAGCGAATTTAGAGCCTTCGGGACGGATCTTGTCCCCGTCGAGAATACCAAAGCTCTGCAACATAGCGGTGGACTGTTGTGTCTTTCTTCCGGCAAAATGGTCGAAAGCAGCACGGGCGTTGTCAGCCATATTTTTACGAGTGATCTTTGTTTTCATGACTGGGCAGTCCGGATAGATTTTATTGAAGTAGCCATCCAGACAGATAGAAGCAGCAAGGTCAATGGTGTCATTGAAAGTGAGATCGCGGTTATATCGTCCTTTTAAGACTTCGATCAGCTGCTTGCGCTCTTTGTTATATACAACATCGAAGCAAGTATTCTTGTTTTCGCTGAGATACTTGACCAGCTTTTTACGGAGAATATTTGCCTTCGCGAGATAAGCATCCTTGTCCTTACCTTCACTGATATCTGCCAAGCTGCAAGAAGCTGCATAGAGAGAAATTGTCTCATGGAACTCATTGCTTGACTTGAAGTAAAAGTACACTTCGTCCTCAAGGTCCTGTCTCGATGCACCGGAGTTCCCATAGGGAGGCATAATGTGAAGGTAGAAATCACGCTCCGGCTGTGCTGTGCTTCTTTCCCCGGGAAGCCCCATAAACAGATAACCTTCACGGAAGATATTGTGAGAATCCCAATTCAGGTCATGCTCGTAGATATTGAAGCCAGAAACATACTGCTTCTTATCCCACTCAAGGCAGCTATACACCACTTGATAGAAATAACGGTTAAGTTCACCGTCAGCCATCAAAGAGGCTTTCTGCTTGATCTTCTCATCGTAGTCAACAACTTTATCTACATCAATGTAATACTGATTGTTTGCCTCGTTGCAAATAATAAACTGACCGGAAACTGTGGTCATGATGTCGCGAAGTGTAGCCTTAACAACACCAAGCAGGAAGTCCGCATCCTGCTCAGGCATCATGAGATACAGACAGAGATCGTCTTTCAGGTTTTCAGCAGTCAATCCAAACTGAACATCAAGACCATTGGTAGTGAGACGATGTACGCTCAATGCGTAGATAATCTTGATCGCCAATGGCTTGTATGCCGGTTTCGGGAAAGATGTATTGATGATACCTTCGAGCTGCTGGCTGGCATTAACAACGCGGCTGATAGTAACATCACTTCGAAGCAAGCCGTTTGACTTGATAGCAGTCCAATAGTTATCAAAAGAGATGATACCGGGAGCATTCTCAGGAACATCGGTGTTGAATATGCCCTTGATAGTCAAGGAGATATTCTTCAAAATATGACGGTTTTCAATCAGGTAAATCTTATTGAAGACATCAATATATGCCGGATGGATCGGATAGAGATCAACGAACTCATCCAGTTTAGAAGACATACCGGTATAGAGATTACAGAACTTCTCAAGGTGCGCTCTGATGAGTGCTTTCTGCTCAGGAGTCTTCTTCAAGATACGCTCGGAAACAACATACGATGTTGCTTCCTTCGTGATGATGATCTGCGTGAAACGATCCTTAACATGCATGAGTGTGTCAGAAACAAAGCTGAAACGAGGATTGTCAAAGACTTTTTCCTGAACACCGAAAATCACGCGAAGATTAGACTTTGAACACATTTCTCCCAATGCGCGGAAGAACTCAAGATCAAGGACGATAGCACGCTCATCACGAGAAGTAAGGTAAGACAAAAACTCGTCAACAACAATCAAATATCCCTTGTCCGGGTATTTATCATTGAACGCCATCATCATGTCCTTGATGAGCTTTTTATTGTCCTTTACTGTGTCAAAATCGGGAACATCGTAATCAATTCCACGAGCATCAAAATCCTCTTGAATGAAGCCAAAGAGGATCTCACGCAACGACATGGTAACGCCTCCGATTTCAATGCGAAGGACTTCAAACTTCCCGGCAATAGGTTCCATGTTTTTGGCGAACTTTTTATTTTGAAGATACTGCAAGTTATCCGCGTCTTTTGCTATTGCAGAAATGACGGACATCAAGTGAGACTTACCGGTACCATAGTTACCGACAACAAGCACACCCTTGTTGTCAACCACTTCATCCATTTGAAGCTGATCAATAACGGGAGCTTGAAGGCTATCAGCCATTGCGTCAGACATAACATAGGTCTTCACATATTCACGAGCTTTATCAGCATCGTCAGCCGTGATAAGCTGAATAACATCCTCAATCGGATTAAAACTGATCAATTCTGAGTATTTCATTTTGTTCCTCCCGCTTATACGACACACACGATGTCATAGTTTTCAATTTCATATTTGTGATAGTCAGGAAACCCTTCTTCTCCGTAGACAAGTGTATTGTTGTCGAGTTTTCCTGACCATATAATGTCAAACTTTTTTCGTTTACAAGCCGTTGTCAGCATCTTGAATACATCGATTTTATATGCCGGATTGAATAGAACATCTATGTCCTTAATGATTGATCTCTCCGGTAGAGAGTCAATGACCTCATTGAATAACTTTTCAATCCTCATCGTTCTTCGTGAAGGCTTGAGCTGCAATAATTTTTCTGCCATCAACTTGTTTATCGAGACTGCACTGTCTCTTATATTTGGTGGCGCCGAGCAGTAGATGAGAAGGCGAAATGCTTCCTTGTCGGCAGCCAGCATATTATGTTTTACAATCATTCCCATCGCTCTGACTCCAATCCAATACCTCGGTTTATCTTAAACTCTGTCTTGTCCCATAATCAGGAGTCACTGTCTGAGACAAACTCTACGATGTCAGAAATATTGCAATTCAGGGCAATACATATTTTGCGAAGAGCCTCCATTGAGACATCCTCGCCTTTTCTGAGTTTCGTCATGGTGCTTGATGATAAGCCGCTTGCTTTATGCAAATCACCTTTACTCATGTCTTTGTCTACGAGCAATTTCCAGAGTTTTTTATAACTTGCCTTCATGATTTTTACCTCCGCATAGAATGTCAAATATTATTATACCACAATTTTATCGATTTTTCAAGAGGGTTTCGGTAAGTTCAGACTTTTTCAACCGTTTCGCACGATTTTTTCCTGTCGAGAAGTTATGACGGAGAAGTCATGACAATGAAATAAAAAGAGCCTGAGCAGATTCAATCTACTAAGACTCTTTTATCACTTATTCAAGCTGTGAAGTTCTTTCCTTTGTAGGCTCCGTGTCACTTCCGAGACTGAGGAAGACATCAACATTTGCTTTGATGGTGTCGATCTGCTTCGCTTGTTTCTTGAGGCTTGCGCGTTCATCGTAAAGCCTCTGCTGCTCCTGAGAGAGCCGTTCCTGCTCGGCTTGTAGTGACTTCAAGCTGGGCAACTTGCCGTCTCCTTGCATCGCAAGAAGGTTACTCTTTGCTGCCTCAAAGATGACCAGCTCTGCTTCGTGTTTTGCCCGGAATGCGGTCTTGTCCTTTGCCTTCTGGAAGGCATCATAGACCGGCTTGAGCCTCTGATAGTTACTGTTATTTTTTATGAGTGGCTGCACTTCTCGCAGACGAGCTTCCACACTTTTCAGCTCATCGCCGGTACGAGCGAAAGAGCTGTGGATATCATCAACCTTAGCCTCAAGATCAGCATAGTGGAGAAGATTATTCTCGGTGAGGAAGTTGAGAGTACGCGCAGCTTCCTTGAGGTTGTTGAGCTTCGCCCAGTGCTCGTAGCCCTTGCTTTCCTGAGCCTTGATGCTGTTCTGAATGTCGATGATGAGGGAGATACCTTTGCGCCCGGTCTGCATCTGACTCTTGCGAGGATTGCGTCCCTGAATGCGTTCTTTGATGCGCTCTTCGGTGTAGTTTTCTCCGATGGTTTTAGCGCGAGTGAAACGCTCCTGACCTTCGGCGCGGAAGGAAATGTACTTGCCCGTTTTGATTTCGTAACCGGCATCCTGCATCATTTTAAGGAACTCATCGTAGTCCTTTGCCGTGATGACACAACGGTCAATAGTCTGCTTGAGCTTCTGCTTCCAGCTTGTTCCGCGCTTTGCTTCTGTGTATTCCTTGTAGTCCATGCCCTTGCTCTGAGACGGAGGAATAACAGAAAGCCCATGCTCTTTGCAGATAGAATCACTGAGCTGCCTCAGCTCTCGGTATGTCCTCTTGTTACTCCGGTACGCATGGTAATCGACAAAGTTCACAGCGTTGAAAATGATGTGGTTATGGCAGTGTCCTTTGTCAATATGCGTGGCGATCACATACTCGTATTTTCCTTTGAGCCATTCGTCTGCGAACTGTTTTCCGATCTCATGAGCTTTTTCCGGCGTGACCTCACCGACATCAAAAGACTGTATCAGGTGACGAGCGATGACGGTAGGAATCTGCGCTCCTTGCTGTGCTGCAAGATTGCGCGTCCACTCAAATTCCTTTGCAACAGAATCGTTGGCAGCACATCCGAAGGAAGAAACAAGCAGCTCATCATCAGTCTTTTTCGGATCGATGATGTAGGCGATTGCTTTGTTTACAGTTCCACGGATTGGCTTGATTTTAGTAACTGCCATATCTCTTTCTGCCTCTCTTTCAGCTCGGCTACATCGTCCTCATAGAAGTGTCCCGTTGAGTTGATGCGTCGGCAAATCTGATTGATGTTCGATGCGATGCGACTGACGGCTACTGCAAGTTTTTTCTGCTGCGTGTAGTCCACCTTGATTATGTAGCCATCAATCGCCATCTTGCGAAGATACGCTCCCATGTTCTTTGTACCGAGCTGCGCCATCTTCGACTTGATTAAGCGATGCTCATTTTCAGATACGCGGATTTCAATGCGTATCGGTCTTGTTCTGTTAGCCATAGCGATCCGTCCTTTCGTAAAAATAGAGGGTTTGGGAGGCTTCCCAACAAGCAGTTTTGAGATTAAGGGGAGGGTTTCCTTAATCGAAAATCGCAGTGTGTACGGACACCTGCTGTGCTTGCTATTCTCTAAAATCGTATTCCCTTGTAGGTACTCCCCGTAAAATACCCCTTCACTTTACTAAGTGAATCACTGTTGCACTTTGTCCCATTTCCAAAGAAAAAAAGACGCTCGAAAGCGTCTTTTTAAGCGTGTATATTTCATTCAAACATTCCTCGGAAGAGATCGCTTTCAATATCTGCGATGTCATACATCGGTATTTTCTTGCCGTCAGTCAGGATCAGCAAACGTTCGTATTCGTCGAAGCGTTTTAGGTTTCCGGTCACGGTCACATACGCGCCGCCTGACTTCTTCGTGTCTGGCAGGAAGTAGGTGATGGAGATTTCAGGTTGCTCGTCGATCATCTCGATGAGGTAGGCTTGCTTCATATCAAGAGCTGCTTTTCGGTCCTCATCCATTTCAATCTTTTCGTCAGTCAGACGCCCGGTTTCTTTTATCGCATCATCATAACCGGTGAGAGCAGCGAAGGGAGAGAATTGAGCTGCACGATCCAGCATAGACATCTGCGGTCTTGTCTTTGAAACATGATGCGGTAGATTGAGAATATCTTCGTACACACAAATCCCTCCTTCAGAACTATCATGATTAGATCAACCTTAAATGCAGAATTAAGACTTGCTTTTTCCTTTCGGCAACCTTCATGAAAACCTTTGTGACAAAGCCTAATTTCTTGCCCAGCAGTTTCAATGCATCTGGAAAGAATGTTTTCTCTTCTAACAGTTCCATGCCACATTTGTCCGCAAATTCCTTGCTATCGTTAATTCCGAAGTACATAATAGCACTGGCATTTCCGGTGCGCTTGATAAACCAATTCGTAAACTTCAATCCAGATTCACTTGTAGCATCAAACAATATCTCACCTTGCGGAAGTGCCTTTGCACATCCCTTGATGAAAGCGATGATCTCTTCTTCGTGAAAATACTGAAACACGCCAGACACAACCAGCAGAGTAGGGATAGCACAATCCATCTCTTTCACCCACTCCAGCTTAAACATATCACCGGCAATAAGCGTTTCATTTTCGCGCTGACCGAATACCTGTTTTCTGGCTTCGATTACTTCCATCAGGTCAGCTTCATACCAATGAACGGTTTTCTTGTTGATTTTTTCGTGCAGACGGTCATAGGCGGTTTCCAGACCCGCACCCAAATACACAACATTGCATTCGTTGTGTTTGGTAGCAAAAGCATACACCGTTTTATCCATATTGTAATAACGAGCAACAGATGCCATATTGCTATATTCGGACGATCCCTTATCAGCCCCCTCCGGCAGATATTGCTCCATCTCTAAAGCCTTTTCATCTAAAAAATATTCGGGGAATTTCTTTGAAATATTGATTCTTGCTACTAAGGGAACAAACAATGTATTTGCAACACCATCAAAATTATTCATGTTCTTTACCTCTATCTTGTGTGTATTTTTTACCAAAAATAAAATCAGATTTTCTAAGCCTTGTGACCTCCAATCTGTGAGTTACGATCCTTCGCCGTCGCGCCTTCCTCCAAGTTCATGCCCTTGAGGATAGCGTTCTTGCCAAACTTCTTTTTGATGGTCAACATGGCTTGCTGCATCTTTTTCTCACGCTCAAGTTCGGCGCGTTCCTGCTTCTGCCTTGCGTCACGCGCTGCGTAGTCCGTGAAGAGATCAAGCTGTTCAAAACCGTCGTTCTTCTTTGGCGCGTCTGCTTCCGGGAGAACATGATTTGCCGTGATGTTAAGCCTTCGGATGAGAAGGTTTTTATCAACGATCCGGTCAAACAGATCGGACACAGCACACATTATTTTCCTTGTAGATGATGTGTAGCTGTCAAGGTTGGCAGTACCGTGAGCGTGTTTCGGGATAGCTCTGCCGTAATGGTCTTTCACAACCGGACCGTGATACTTTCGGCTTCGCTCCGGATCGGTGAGGTTTTCAATGTCATAGCCAATCGTGATGACGATTTGATCTGTGACAAGCCCTTTATCCACCAAGTCCAGCACGAGCATATCTGCCATTTCACGGAGGACGAGCTTCGCTTTGTCTGCATCATAGGGGCAGTGCAGCACTTGTCCGGAACCCAAGCTGTTGGTACTCGGTCTGTATGCCTTGATTGCTTCAATGGTAGTAGGCTCCCAGCCCCACGCATGGTCGATCAGCAGTTCTGCGTTTTTCCCGAAGAGCTTATAGAGCAAGTCTTCATTCTTTTCGGACATTCGCGCAACATCGCCCATTGTAAACATCCCGTTTTCTTCGAGCTTCTTTGCATAGCCGCGTCCCACACGCCAGAAGTCGGTTAGAGGCTGATGTGACCATAGCTCACGACGGTATTTCATCTCATCCAGCTCGGCAATACGAACTCCGTTTGCGTCTGCCGGAATATGCTTTGCTACAATGTCCATTGCAACTTTGCAGAGAAACAGATTTGTTCCGATACCGGCTGTTGCTGTGATGCCCGTTGTCTCAAGAACATCCAGAATGATCTTCATGGCAAGGTCATGGGGAGAGAGCTTGTAGGTGTTCAGGTAGTCAGTGACATCCATGAATACCTCGTCGATAGAATACACCACGATGTCCTCCGGTGCGACATACTTCATGTAGATTTCATAGATGCGGGTGCTGTACTCCATGTAGTACGCCATTCTCGGAGGGGCGATGATAAAGTCAATCGCAAGCTCCGGCTTTGCTTGTAGCTCGAAAAACGAATATGATGAGCCTTCCAGCTTTCGCCCCGGCGCGTCGTGCTGCCGTCCGGCATTTGCTTCCTTGATACGCTGCTTGACCTCAAACAGCCGTCCGCGTCCGGAGATGCCGTAGCTTTTGAGGGAGGGTGTAACAGCAAGGCAGATAGTCTTATCCGTCCGGCTCTCATCCGCGACAACGAGATTGGTGTCCAGCGGATCCAAGCCACGCTCCCGACATTCAACCGAAGCGTAGAAGCTCTTGAGATCGATTGCGATATAGGTTTTCTGCTTCATGCTCCGGTTGCACCCCCCTTAATTTACACGTTAGCAATCAGCTCGGCAAACAGAGATTTTATTTATTCAGTAATTCTTGCAATTCATCTAAAAAACGACAAACATGATAACCGTCACAAACGGCATGATGCACTTGAATCGATAAGGGAATATAGTATTTTCCGCCATCCTCATAATACTTCCCAAACGTAAATATCGGCAGTAGATAGTCATATCCTTTTTTCAGATTTAAGTTAAAGCCTTCAAAGCTTGTCCACGGTATCATAGAAACAGGGAACGTGTTTTCCGGAGGATTAGGCTTTGCGGACATTCCCGTTCGTTCACCAAAAGCGTCTATATCCTTTTGGTAGTTCTGAAGAAACTCAGTATAGTCTGCTGTAAACTCAGTCCAAATACTCGAAAAGGTTTCAGTTTCCTTATGAAAGATTGTGTAGCAAGGCAGCATTTCTGAAAAAACGCCTACCTGTCCGTTTTCATCTAATGCCGTCCTGAACTCTTCATGTCGATTGATGATCGTTGTAACTCCATATAAAAGAGTTGGGTATAACTTTTTTCCATCCTTTTTCAACTTAGAAATATCGAGTTTTACCGTCATACTATATGTGCAGGGCGTATTGTCAAAATAGTGGTCGAAATACTCTTTTCGTGTCCAATTATTTATATCAATCTTTGTGAATTGCATCATTTATCCTCCGCAAATTCCGATTTGTTGTCATCTTACGCTCCGAGCAAACTCTGGTCAAACGCGAACAGAGCCTCGTTGATTTCAAAGACGTTATAGTTCCCATGCTCCACGAAATACTCCACGATGATGTCAAACTTGTTGGAGTGGGAGAGTGCAAAGCCCGCCTTCATGAGCATATCCTTCATTTCCACAAGCGGCAGCTCAAGGGCGATGGCAAATGCAATGACCGTAGGCTTTGACGGCTTATACAGCTTGTCGCTGCGGATCTTCGAGAAGAGTTTCCGGTCAATATTTGCCTTCTTGTAGCACTGTGCGTCCGTCATGCCGCGTTCATCAATCTTCCGCAGCAGCATCTCCGAAAAGCTCTCGTCGATCTGTCCCAGTGCATCGTCGAGTGTTGCTGCCTTTTTGGAGCTAACTGCCATAGGAGCTGTGAGCTTTTCAATAGCTTCATCGCAAACGGATGACTCGCAGGGCATCGGCTCGTCCATCCGGAAGGCGTTCATCCTGCGCAGACGCTCGGAACGACTATCGGTATGCTCATCCACATAGCGATCATCTATGTATTCTTCGATGTCCGAGAACAGCTTTTCGCTGATCCGATATGCCTTTTTATCAAAGATAACAATGAACACGGTCATGTCATTCTCAAGCAGGAACTCGCTGATCGTGTCAATGGCAACTCGGAGTGCCTGATCTTTCGGATAACCATAGATACCGGAGGAAATGAGCGGAAACGCAACCGTCTCACACTTTGCTTCCTTTGCCAGCTCAAGAGATGTCCGATAGCAGGAGATAAGCTGTTTGCGCTCTCCGTGCTTGCCGTCCGCCCAGCGCGGACCGACGGCATGAATCACATATCGACATGGGAGCTTATATGCGCTGGTGATCTTTGCACTGCCGGTTTCACAGCCGCCGAGCTTCCTGCACTCGGCAAGCAGTTCCGGTCCTGCAGCACGATGGATGCAGCCGTCCACACCGCCGCCTCCCAGGAGGGAGCTGTTGGCAGCGTTGACGATTGCGTCCACTTTCATTTTTGTGATGTCATTTCTGACTATCTGTAATGGCATACTGTGTGCCTCCTGTTCTCAGGCAACAAGCCTATATACAGTCAGCGGCAAATACCAAACTGCCACTGCTAATTTCCAAATCAAGATCACGCCTCCGATTAGACCACCGAGGACGATGTTGAGCGCAACAACGCCAACAGTTCCGGCAATGCCAAACCCTATCGGAATCAGTGTGAACATCTTGCCGATACCAAAGGGTACTCCGCAAGCAAGCCATATCAGGAAGAAATCCTTTACTCCGTCCTCAACGAAGATACGGCTGAATATCGAGTATAGGAAGAGTGCTACGACAACCGGCAGCACTGCCTTCTTGAGAAAATCCTTGATTATTTCCGTCTTAGTCATAGCATCCACCTCATTTCAAGAAGTCGCTTCGATGGTCAATCCGGCGAAGGTCATATCCGGTTTCTGCCAGATGTGCGATCTTCAAAGCAACCAAGTTAATATCTGTGTGCATAGCTCGTGCGATCTGCTCCGTGGTATATCCGTATTGATATATGTACTCAAGTATCTCATCGGTATCAATAAGGATTTCCGCTGCAACGATGTTCGCCTCATATTCAGGCTTCGTGGTCATGTCGTAAAGCATGAACTCCTGCAAAGCGTTTCCTTTTGCCAGATACCGATGAAGCTGATCATGTCCCAGCTCATGAGCGCAGACAATACGCTGCATTCGTGAACTCAAATCCTTATTGATAAAAATGAAACGATTGCGCTTGATCACTCGGTACATACCCTTGAGAGGACCGAAGTCATCACAAAACAAGACCTCTATGCCAAGCTCTTGCGCTATGCGAAAAGGATCTCGTGTGCCGCAGCGTCTAACGAGATTGCTGCCGACTTTCGAGAGATGTTCAGCACTCATCGCTCCACCTCCATTCGTGGGGAATCATTATAACAATTCAATAGTACAAAAATACGGACTTATTCCTGCGGAACTTCTTTGGACTTGCGTCTACCGTACTTCTTATTCTTTTCTTTTGCGATCCAATACGCATCATTCAGAGCCTTCATTGCTCCTTCCAGAGCATCCTCGCTCAATTGACCACCGGCAAACATACCGGTTACTTCGCTGACAAGCTCATCAATATCGCGCGCTGCCTTAGAGCCGCCCTTCTCATGAGCTTCAACAACATAAGTGCCGCTGCTGCCAAGAAGATACTCCGTGGTAGTTCCCAGCGCGTCAGCAATTTTCTGGATAACTTCCATGTTAGCTGGTTTTCTATTACCGAGTTCATAGTTCTGGATGGTACGAGCAGTAACGCCAGCTCTCTTTGCGAGTTCAGCCTGAGTCAGTCCAGCCTCCACTCGCTTTTCTTTCAGTCTGTCTTTGAATACCATAAGGCACCTCTTTCTAAAACTTTTTGTGAACACGAACACTTTTTCGTCTAAACCCATTGACATGAAATTCTGTTCGTGCTATACTATGGTTGCTGACACGAAATGCTGTTCGCGTTATTATGATACCACACGAAACCTCGTGTGTCAATAGGAACATGAAAACTTGTTCGTGTTTCTTTTTAACTTTTTTGTGAACGGAGGGAGCAAATGCAAAGTATTCAGTGCCGGAAAGCATATGTTTCGGTTAATGTAGATGTCGATGAGGAAGGGACGCTCCATCCTCGTTTTATCCGATGGAAGAACGGTCTGATTTTCAACATCGACCAAGTTCTGTATAAGTGCCGCGCATCTTCTAAGAAGGTTGGAGGCGGCGGTATTCGTTACACCGTAATGATCAGAGGAAAGGAGTCGTTTCTGTTTCATGAAGGTGATAAATGGTTTGTAGAAGCAAAGGAGAGCAGATGATGATCTTAACCCACAAGCAAATAGAAGAAATCGCAGCAGCCGTTACCAAAGACTTCAATGAGTTTTTCTTCGGTAAAGAGGCTAATGATGTTCGTATCGCTCGTGCCACACCGATTGATCAGTTCGCAAAGGACTATCTCGGTCTGGATGTGTCCTTCGCTCGTTTATCCGGCGATGGAAGCATCTGTGGGCTGACAGCTTACGCAGATACGGAATACATTACGGAGGAAATGGGAATCAAGCGCACCATTCCTCTCAGGCAAAATCAAGTCCTGCTGGACGAGAGCTTTATCCGTCCCGGCAAAGTTCGGGAACTCTGTGGCAAGCGCAGATTTACCCTTGCCCATGAATGCGCTCATCAAATCCTCTATTCGATGGAGGATGAGGAATCGAAGGCAGCTTGCCGCCAGAAATATGCTGCACGAACAGCATACTCCCTCCGTGATCTCAAAACCCGTGAGGATTGGAACGAATGGCAAGCAAATGTATTAGGGGCGGCGATCCTTATGCCTCAGAAGGAAATGGATCTCGCCGTGTGGTATTTCGGTGGCAATAAAAACCTGATTAGCTATGAGGGGAGGTTTGCTTACCGTGACCGCTTGACGCTCAATCTGATATGCGGACAGCTCGGTGTTTCCAAAACCGCTGCTGTGATCCGGCTGAGACATCTCGGATATGTTGAAGATCGTCCGTACCTTGAGTATTCTTATCCGTTGGAGGTATGGGCATGAGAAGAAACATCCGTGTAACTGAGCCATCTGCGGAAATGCAGATCAAAATTCAAAGAGCGCGTCATGCTATATCGACGCAGAAGAAGCGTATGGTGCAATGCCCATACTGCAAACACAACTCAATCGCCGTGTTCGAGGACACAAGAGGTCATGTCCAAGCCAAGTGCAAACAGTGCGGGCGCGAGACTGTATTTGATGTTCTTAGTATGAGACGGTTACTTCGCTATCCTCTCTTGAGCCACAAGTAGAGGTTAGCGTTTAACAAATAAATATTTTTATAGCTGTGCAATGGAGCCGCTGATTGGTGAGTCTTCCGATGCCGCATGAACAGAGTTTCACGACTCTGTTTTATCGGCATGGGATCAAAGCTCACCGTCATGCGGCTCGTTTTTTGTCTTGTCACTCCGCTGCTCCGCGTCAGCGGAAAGGACAAGACAATGAAAATCAAGGTTTTCAACTACGCACTTTGGAGAGATGAGGCTACCGGGACCTACTATACGAAGGTCAATGGCATCACCACGGAAATCAGCAAGGAGGTTTACTACGAGCTGATGAGCCATGAGAATGAGGACAGATATGACGAGACTATGAGCTTAAAAAGAAAGCTCTGTTACGGTCATCCTCTTGGAGACAGCTACGATCTTTGCGATGAGATTCCTGATCCTCATGACATGGAAGAAGAGATTTTGTCTAACATCATGCTTGAGGATATTTTGTCTCGTTTCGATGAGCGAGACAGAATCATCATCCGCTATTATCTGACAAAGGAACTCACATCCCGGCAGATTGAAGAACGATACGGTATTCCCAGAAACACCGTCAGCAACCGAGCTATGAGCCTCAAAAAATTTCTTCGAGAAATTTATCAAAACTTGGGACAAAACTGACCTCAGATTCACTTAGGTAAGTGAAGGGGCAAAACTCCTTCACTGTACCTTGAAAACTGAATAGTCAGTGCTGCGGATCTTTCCTCTTTTCTCGAAGCGACTTGTCTTCTGCCGCCATGACCTCCATGCAAATGTTTCATCTGCTGTGGAGCGAGCGATCAACAGAGAGACTAAACAGCCGTGTGGTGCGGCTGATCGCCATGATGGAGAAGTTGGGTATAATGATACTTCTGTCTCTTTGCAATACAAGGGGCGGCTCGGAGCGATCCTCGGAGGGGTGAGAGTCCCATGATACCGATTGACCATTGGTAGTCCGCAGCATTCCCTATTCGGCAGGGGCGCGAGCTGCAAATATGCCGGAAGGATAATCAATGTGAAAACGCCCGAAAGGGCTTTATCATCAAAAACTATGGGCAGCAGTCTATTCAAAAAAGGACTGCTGCCTATCCTTTTGCTGATAAGCAAAAATCAAAATCTAACGGAGGTGAGACGGGTGAATACCGCATCAACTATTTCTCAGCGCGATGCCTATAAGCTCATGTTGAAAGACTATCCCGATGTTATGAGTATCGAGCAGATGTGCGAAATACTCAGCATCAGCACAAAGACCGGCTATCGTATTCTGCGCGAAGGAAAGATACTCAGCCTCAAGGTCGGCAGAGCCTATCGTATTCCGAAGGCTCATCTTTTCACTTATCTCTGTATTGGATGCGGAGAAGCAGTGACCGCTTAAAGTTTGGACTCAAAATATTTACAAAAAAGTGCGTAGAAAGGTCCTCCAATTCGAACCCGGTTCTGGTATAATAGGATCCCGGTATAAGGTAGGTGTTACTGCTACGCAAAAGGAGGATAATTATGGTAGCAGGACATCTCCGCGAAAAAAGCGGATATTACTACGCCGTGTTGAACTACACCGATTCTCTCGGAAAAAGAAAGACCAAGTGGATTTCTACCGGACTTACTGTTAAGGGCAATAAAAAACGCGCCGAAGCAATCCTGATGGATGCACGACGCAATTTCAACCCCGAAGAGCCAAAGGTCATGAACGGGGACATTCTGTTCGCGGACTACATGGAGCAGTGGCTTGAGATCATCAAAAGCTCGGTGGCAGTTCCGACATTCGCTTCTTACTCGACCACGGTCAAGAAAATCGTAGCACCGTACTTCCGCAAAAAGGAAGTCACACTCAAGAATCTGACAGCAAAGGACATTCAGGAGTTTTACTTGAAGGAACTCCAGCGCGTCAGTGCTTCTTCGGTCATTCATTATCATGCCAATATTCACAAGGCTCTCAAGTATGCCGTGAAGATTGACCTGATCGATGTAAACCCGGCAGACAAGGTTGAGCGTCCGAAGAAAGACCGGTATGTCGGCAGCTTCTACGATGCTGATGAGGTCAACGCTCTCTTTGAAGCCGCCAAAGGAACAAAACTTGAGCTGCCTATTCTGTTCGGTGCATTTTACGGTCTGCGCCGCAGTGAGGCAATCGGACTGAAATGGGATGCAATTGACTTTGAGCAGAACACGCTCACGATCCGGCACACAGTTACTTCTTGTGATCTGGACGGCAAGCGCATCCTGGTCGCAGCCGATACCACGAAGACCAAATCGAGTATGAGAACACTACCTCTTGTTCCATTCATGAGAGAAAGACTTCTTGCCCTCAAGGAAGAGCAGAAGGAAAACCGTCGCTTGTGCGGACGCAGCTACATCAAGGACTATCTTGATTATGTATGTGTCAACGAGATTGGCGATCTGATCAAGCCCCATTATGTGACAACCGCATTTCCTGACTTACTCAAGGCAAACGGGATGAGGCATATCAGGTATCATGATCTCAGACATAGCTGTGCCTCGTTACTTCTGGCAAATGGTGTTCCTATGAAGCAGATTCAGGAATGGCTTGGTCACAGTGACTTCTCAACAACGGCAAACATCTACGCGCATCTGGATTATAGCTCGAAGCTGACTTCGGCTGACGCGATGCTGAGTGGTTTGGGGATCAATTCTCCCCAATGTTCTCCCCACAGCGATTATGGGAGAACAGAAAAAGCTGACAGGAAACCCCGCAAGGGATCGAATGAGGCGTGAAAAGGGCGAAAAAAAGCCTGCAAACACGAGGTTTACAGGCTTTGAATGGCGGAGACGGTGGGATTCGAACCCACGGACCCTTGCGGATCAACTGATTTCGAGTCAGTCCCGTTATGACCACTTCGATACGTCTCCGTATTTATCTCAACATCAGCACCTCAGAAAACGGGGAGAACTGATGGGGAGAACAAGCAAAAATATTAAGTTAAAGATACCCGAAAAACCCCGTAAAATCAAGGGATTTCGCAACGGAGGCTACCGGATAGCGACCACGATTTCGAGTCAGCCCCGTTATGACCGCTTCGATACCTCTCCGTATAGGTTTACAGTCGCAACAAAACATTTGAGAGTCGACTAAATTAACAACAAGTGCATTCAACTCTGACACTGTTACGCTTAAGTATAAAAATACAGTCACTATAGAAGCATCTATGTTTTTTCAAACCTCATATATTATACCACAAAAAACAAATAAATGCAATAGCAATTAGCAAATTTTTAAAGGTAAACTTAAAATTATCTCAAGAATTTATTATTTACATAAAAAAATAAATTGATTATCAAATGTTGTAATTCAATTGACAGGCGACAAACAAAAAGAAAAACAGCTCCTTTTGTGAAATAAAATTTGTGACCAAACTAAATTAAATCTCAAAAGGAGCTATTTCCAATGAAAATAATAAAAAGTTAAATATAGTCAATATGTTAAATACCGGTATTCAGCTTAAATTATTAATATATGCTAACCAATCCGCCTTTAATCCTTCGTAGTCTTTGCCGAAAACAGTTTCTATATTTTGTGTTTGATATGCTTCAAGCACCTTTTCTATTCCGTATGAATCTGCGAGGTATAATATGAGAGAAGTGGCTTGCTCGTATGAAATCTCATCGCCTAACGCCTCGCAATCTTCTTTATTAACTATTTTATACGCTTCCCCAAGCGTAGTGTACAAGCCCGAATCCAGCTCAACTTTTGCCGCCACATCGGTATACAGACGAAGATCAAAAGCATCGACAGAATCAATTTTCCCGCCTCGGTCGGTATAAGCTTTATATACCTCTTTATAGAGAACAGCCGATTTGTCACCGGCGTTTGCACGTTCATCAAAGTAGCCTTGCTTAGCCATTGTAAGGATTTGAATATAAGACGCCGCAATTTGATCGTTAAAGCCAAGAGCTTTGCCGAAATAGTTGCAGATTCCCTCGCTTAACCATATGTTCTCATTTTTAGTCACGCCCATTGCGTGTACAGCTTCGTGAAGAGTTGAATTGGAATCGTTGATATACATGTTTCCGTTGGAATAAACGGTTTTGGAATATCCGCTTCCGTCAAAGGTCATATAGAAATTAAACTTTCGTTCGGTATCAAGCGCTTCACTCAAATTATTGTCTTCCATATACCTAATCATTTCAGACAGCCCCGTGGTGCTGTAGTAAAGAAATCCGTTATACTGTGAAATACTTCCTGCGTCGAAATCCTTGAAATAATAGGTCACATTGTCAAATGATATAATATATTTATACGTCGCGTCGGATGTAAATTCCATTGTGGTAAAAAAGGTTTCCACTTTCTGATTCTGAGTATATTCCGTATCCAAACCAAGCGATTTTAAGTAAGCCGTTTTGTACTCACAACGATTATTTATATCAAGAAGAGCATCCGCACCGTATTCGTTATAAATAAAGGAAAACAGTGCTTTGGCAACCTCAACGGAAGTTTTTTTATCAAATGCGAACATGTGATCATACAACGTCAGATATGTCATATTTGCGCGATCGGAGAAAAATTCTTTTAAATTATCAACTTCTTTATCGCTTTCATATGCGGACAAACCATAAGTCAACCAAGCCTCTCTGCTGTCACGGAGGTTTTCAAACGGATCAGCCTGTGCATCTGTAGGAATCTCGGGTGTGTTTACTGTACCTTGAGACTCGGTATTATGCGGAAGCTCGGGCGATTTCGTGCACGAACCGAGTAAGATTGTAACAAACAAAAGAACGGCTAAAAAAGTAAATTTAGTTTTCATCGCTTATTTTCCTTTCTGAGAAACATATTCGTCGAATCTTTTTTGTATATCTAAAATTTCGTCCTTGAATTGCTCAAGTTCCGGTACCTTAAGCATATTTTGCAATAATTTTTTACATAATTCATCGCTCGAAACAGTATTATGCAATGTTGCGGAGTACAGCAATCTTGATTTATTTTCCTTCTCGGTTTCGATCATATGTTTTTCCAGCGCTTTGAGTATAAGGTCTATATAATCGCGGGCTTTTTCGGGTTTCCCGAGTTTAACATATATTGATGCGATTTCATAATAATCGTAAAGCAACGGCGGGTCGTAAAATCCGGCGTATTTACCGTCTAAAACCGTTTCGTAAAGCGCCGCCGCCTTTTTATAATAAAACAACATCTCTTCGGGAGGCATGTCGGGCAGGATAAGCTGTCTGACCGCGCATTCCGCGAGATCGATCAGATAAATGATGTTTTTCTTCACCTGAAGGCGATACTCTTCTCCATCCATAACAAGCTTTGCATATATCTCGCGGCTATGGCGCAATTTAGGCAGTTTTTTATAATAATACTTACTTTTATCCTTGATTGTCGGATCGTCCGACTCGGAACAGATCTGGATCATAACGCGATAAATCTCATTTCGTATATCATCATCCGTACAGTATTTTTCCGCGCGGTCGGCAAGCGAGATCATTTTTTCAACATGATCCTTATTATACATTTTTTTGCGAAGTACATGGAGCATTACGTCAGGATAGTAGGTATAGTTATCCGGATTTAATTCAATTTCACACAAAAATGTCCGATATACGCCTTCATAGTCCTTTTTGACAAAAAGCTCGCGAATTTTTGCTTCAAAACGGCGTCGGTGTTCATCTCCCCACGCCGACTCCATATCAAACATTGAATCTATAGAACATTTGAAAAGCAAAGCAATTTTGGGCAGAAGGGCTATATCGGGGGATAATAACCCTCGCTCCCATTTGGAAACAGTCTGTGAGGATACCCCCAGATGTTCGGCTACCGCTTCCTGCGTCATATTCCGAGATATCCTCAGTTCTTTTAGTTTGTTATTCAGTTCCATAATGACCTCGTTTTTTGTTTCACATTCAATAATCGTATTTATACTTGTTTCATAATAATTCCCATCCCGCCGCAGGTTGCGCAAACAGAACATAAGAAATTTTCGGTTTCGTGAAGCGCTCGGAGGGTTTCTTGTCCTTGACTGTTTCGCCTTTGAAAAAGGCAGGCAAAAAATTTCCATCATTTAAAGTGTCAATTTGTCAGCGAAATGTAAAAAGCGTTTGCCTTTTCAGAAAATTTATGCGTGAAATCATATGCACTTTGATGCTGCTAAAAAGTGAAACTTTCACCATCCACTATTTTACATGATTCTATTATATCATAGATTTTATTTGTTGTAAATATACAATATGGCACATAAATATGTCCGTTTTATTTCATTATATCCAATGCATACGGCGGAAATTTTTTAAAAATCAAAAATGAGAATGATTATCAAAATACTTGACAAAAAATATATTATATGATATAATTGTGATGTTCAAAAGCCCACAGTTATTTTCATTTAAACATTGCGGAAAAGCGGTTGTTATTTTTAAAATCCGAAAAGAGGTTTAAAAATGCCAAAAGGTTATAAAACAGAAGGCAGACAGAAATTGATAGCATTTATGTCAACTCATCTCGACGCTCACTATACTGTCGATCAGATCTGTTTGGAGCTTAACGGAAATCTGAGCCGCAGAAGTTCGGTTTACCGAAATATTTCGTTGCTGTGCGAGGAGGGAGTTTTGCGAAAATTCCGAAGCGAAGACGAACGCTCGTATGTATATCAGTATGTGGGAGAAAAAAGCGAATGCAATGAACATTTTCATTTGAAATGCCTCGGCTGCGGAAAGCTTATGCATCTTGAGTGCGAGATGGGGGATAAGCTCAAAAACCATATTCTGCAAAGTCATTTTTTTGACGTAGACTGCGGAAGAAGTATTCTTTACGGTCTATGTCTTGACTGTAAATTAAAAGAAGATTTATCGACAGGTATAAAAAAAATTTATCCGAATAACAATTTTTTTTAATTTTTTCGGAAATTTTTTATAATCGGCTGTCTTTTTTATATTTAATAAAAGTATCTTGTCGGGAGGGAAACTCGGTGAAAGAAGAAGAAAAAATAAGCGCGGGCATTCTGTTCTGCCCCGGCGACCCGGAACTGAAGGCGATAAAGCTGAGAACTCACAATCTGAATGTGGATTATAATCAAACTCACGAAGATGAAACCGAAAAACGCGCCGCCATTCTTTCCGAGATTATCGGAAAGTTCGGCGAGGGTGGCTTTATACAGGGTCCTATATCCTTTCATTACGGTAAGCACACCAAAATAGGCAAAAACTTTTTCGGAAATTTTAATCTGACGATACAGGACGACGCGGAAGTTGTCATCGGAGACAATTGTAATTTCGGTCCCAATGTTACAATTGTCACTCCTTTGCATCCGATGCTTCCGGATGAACGGCGCGCCATGCTTAATTCTTCCGGAGAGATAAAGCGTTTTTGCTATGCCAAGCCGGTGCGTATCGGAAATGACTGCTGGTTTGGCGCTTCCGTCACGGTTTGTCCCGGTGTAACGATAGGCGACAACTGCGTTATAGGCGCGGGCAGCGTCGTGACACGCGACATTCCCTCAAACAGTTTTGCCGCGGGGGTGCCATGCCGGGTTATCCGGGAGTTAACCGAAAATGACAGTATGATATACAAGCCGGATATTCTGGCGGATAACAGTGTAATTCCGCGTCAACAGTTATAAATAAAAAAGGCAAAAAGAGATGCAAAAAGCATATAAACCGAAGATTAAGTTTTTTGCCGTTAAATTAAACAGCGTAAAATAATATTAATGAAAGGATGTTTAAAATTGAAAAAGACAGCGGCGGCTCTGTTGATTGCCATTGTAATATCGGCTGTACCCGTGTTTACATCATGCTCGGATAAGTCTGAAAACGAAAGCGGCTTGAAAATCGTATGCTCGATTTTCCCTCAGTATGATTTTTGCAGGATAATTACCGGGACGGAAGAAAACCTGACGCTTCTGCAGAAAAACGGTACCGATATGCACAGCTATGAACCTACATCCGGCGATATACTTGAAATCGCGCGGTGTGACATTCTCGTATATACCGGAGGACAGTCGGACGCTTGGGTGGACGGCGTATTGCGTTCCGCGGAAAACGACGATATAATAACCTGTTCTTTATTTGATTATGTAGACCTATTATACGAAAGGCTTCCGGAATATTCAGAACATGGGGGAGACTCGCATGACCATAGCGGAGAAGTTTACGACGAGCATGTATGGATGTCCGTAACAAACGCCGTAAAGATTGTCCGGGGACTTACCGAAATAATTTGTCAAGCCGATCCGGAAAACAAAGACAAATATACGGCAAATTCCGAAAAGTATATTGAAAGCTTAAACGCTCTTGATAAAGATTTCAGAAAATTATGTGAAAACCCCCGGACTATAATAGTCGGGGACAGATTTCCTTTCCTGTATTTTACAGAGGAATACGGCATAGATTATTATGCCGCTTTTCCCGGTTGCTCGGCGGAAACCGAGGCGTCGTTTGAAACGGTTACTTTTCTTATAAACAAGGCAAAAGAGCTACAGGCTGAATATATTTTTCAGACCGATGACTCAAATCAGGCGGTTGCGCAAAAAATAGCGGAAGATACCGGCGCGCGTGTGCTTTCGCTTTACTCGTGCCAATCCATAACTGATGAACAGTTTGACAGCGGAGAATCTTATCTGTCGCTTATGAGAAAAAATTTACAGACGTTAACGGAGGCTTGGAGCTGAAATGCCCTTTGTTTTCAAAAGCAAAAAAATTTCCGCGGATACCGAAAAGGAAACCAAGATACATCCCGCGGGCGCATGGAAAAATTACTCCAAAGTCCGGAGAATAAATGCCGAACAGTGCAGGAATCAGATTGGAAACAAAATAATAGATGTGGAAAACATCAGTCTTTCATATGAAAACAAGGCGGTTGTAAACAATCTGTCTTTTCAGGTATATCAGGGCGATTATTTCTGCATCGTGGGGGAGAACGGCTCGGGAAAGACCACCTTGTTGGACGCGCTTCTCGGACTAAAAAAGCCCGATTGCGGAAAGATAGATTTGCTTGACAGTCTGAAAAGAAACGACATAGGCTTTTTGCCGCAGCATACCGAAGTACAGCGTGACTTTCCGGCGACGGTTTTTGAAATTGTGATGTCCGGTTGCATCGGACGGCACAGCAAAGGTCCGTTTTTGTCCAAAAACGACAGGCAGACTGCCTTCACAAACATGGAAAAACTCGGAATAACATCTTTGTCAAGCAGAAGTTACCGTGAACTGTCAGGCGGTCAGCAGCAAAGAGTGTTGCTTGCCAGAGCTCTTTGCTCCGCCACAAGGGTTCTCATGCTTGACGAACCGGTTACGGGGCTTGACCCCAAAGCCGCGTCCGATATGTATTCGCTTGTGCATGATATTAACAAAAAAGAAGGAATAACAATTATTATGATCTCACACGATATTTCTTCTGTCCTAAAATATGCCTCGCATGTGCTATGTTTGGACAGGTCGAAATATTTTTTCGGGCCCGTCGAAAATTTCATAAAATACAGAGATAAGGCGTGCGAAAAGCAATACGGAGATGACGCCTTGTACGGAAACAGCGACGCATATAAATTCGGCGGGACTGACATAAATTGAGTGACCAAATGTTATTCCGGGACGTTAAAACAGAGTCAAAAAGGGCTTTCGGTTTCGCCGTTTATAACTATAAATTAAAATCTTACCTTTAAGGTATAACGGATAATTCAATAATGAACAATTTATTTATTTTTCTGACTGTTAAGCAAAATGTTTTTTCCAAGCTGTCGGAATATTTTTCATTCTCATTTGTAAGATACGCTTTTATTGTGGCGATTCTCATATCATTGTGTTCGGCGCTTCTGGGAGTCTCTTTGGTGCTTAAGCGCTATTCAATGATAGGAGACGGTCTTTCGCATGTCGCGTTCGGAGCCGGCGCGGTTTCTGCCGTTGTAGGAGTCGCGGGAATGACTTTAACGCTTCCGGTAACTGTTGTTACGGCTATTTTTTTACTTAAAAGCGGCGGAAGAAAAAAAATTATGGGTGACGCGGCTATAGCCATGCTTTCCGCCGGAGCCTTGGCGATGGGATATCTGTTGCTTAATATTACAAACACTTCATCTTCCAATTTAAGCGGAGACGTATGCACTTCCCTTTTCGGTTCAACCTCCATTCTTACGCTTTCAAGAAGCGACGTCAACTTATGCTTTGTGTTGTGCGCGGCGGTCATTTTGTTCTTTGTGCTGTGCTACAACAGGATGTTTTCACTGACCTTTGACGAGCGTTTTGCGGGAGCTACCGGCATTAACGTCGGTTTGTACAATCTGCTTACCGCGATAATCACGGCTACGGTAATTGTCGTAGGAATGAAGCTCGCCGGAGCGTTGCTTATCTCGGCATTGATTATTTTTCCCCCAATGGCGGCTATGAGAATCTGTAAAAGCTACCGCTCGGTTATATTGACATCGGCGCTGATTTCGGTTTTCTGCGCGTTTACGGGGCTTATACTTGCGGTGTTGTACGAAACCCCGGTGGGAGCAAGTATTGTATGCGTAAATCTATGTGCGCTCATCTTTTTCTCTCTGCTGGGATTTTTAAAAAAGAAAATAAGAAATACTGAAATTTAAGGAGTAAAAAACAATATATTATGTTGGAAATAAAAAGAGCGGAGCTTATAGATTATCCCGAGATTGAAGAATTGTACATTACGGCTTTCCCAAAATCGGAACGAAAGCCCTTCAAAATGCTTACCGACATGTTTGAGCGCGGTAAGGCGCAGCTGTGTAAAATCATGTATGAAAACGAATTTTCGGGATTTTTTTATCTGTATTTTTATAAAGATTTTGCGCTTATAGATTATTTTGCGGTAAAGCCGGAAATGCGCTCCAAGGGTCTGGGCGCAAAGTCGCTCGGTTTGCTGGCTGAAAAATACAGCGATAAAAAAATTTTTCTTGAAATCGAAGACCATAACTCCGGAGAAATTCAAAACAGAAGAAAGCAGTTTTACGAGCGCTGCGGTCTTTGTCTCAACGGATTGAAAGTAAGTCTTTTCGGGGTTGATATGGAAATAATGACATTAAACACAAGCGTTACCTTTGAAGATTATATGGACCTGTATTCGGACATGAAAGACAGAAGCTTTGCCGAGAAAAATATTAAAAAGCTTTCCTGACGCTTGATATGTAAGAGTATTCGTCGCGTTATAAGATACAGAATTCAGACTGTAGACCGAAGCAAGGGCTTTCGGCAGTTTGATGAAAGTTTTGATTAAACTTTTTTAAAAGTTTGCGCGGTGGGTACGCGGGTGGCGTAATTCCCATATGCCGTTTTTTTGCTAGGCTTTTTTCCTTTGCGCCTACACGCTCAAAGAAAAAGCGGATGAACGCTTTCGCGCGATTTTAATCTGATGCGCCTTTTGTCTACACCCGGAAACCCGGCGCAAGCCGGGTTTTAATTGATATTAAACATCGGATAACGTGTCCTGTCCTCTTCTGAAATTTTCCTTATTATCCTGCACGGCACGCCGACCGCGACCACATTGTCAGGTATGGATTTTGTAACCACACTTCCCGCGCCGATTACGGTGTTGTCACCGATACTTACTCCGGCAAGGACTGTAGCGCCCGCGCCTATCCATACATTGTTGCCGATATTTATGGGTTTGGCCACCTCAACCCCACGTTTGCGCAATTCCGGGTCTATCGCGTGCTCCGCTGTGGTGAAACAACAGTTAGGCGCTACAAAGACGTTGTCGCCAAAGCTTACTTTCGCCCCGTCGGTAATTATAAGATTGTGATTTGAATAAAAAAAGTCGCCTACAGTGATATTGTATCCGTAATCGCACCAGAACGGGGGAGTTATTGTGACACTACTTCCCATGCCGCCCAACAATTCCGAGAGTATTTTATTCTGCGCTTCCCTGTCATTCGGAGACAGCTGATTATATTTATAACATTTGTCTTTGGCTTTTTTGATCTCCTCTTCATAAACGGGGTTGTAGCTTCCGCAAAAAAAACAATTTAACGGCACTTCCGGTTTTTCAGACATAAAAGTTTCCTCCGATAATTGTAAATTAAGAAAGCATATTAAGTCATATATTACTAAATTTAAAATGTCCACTCTCCTTAGTCGGCGTCACTTGATTTTTTCAGTAGGGAGATGAGATATAAGCTAAAACATTTAATGATGGGGCTTTGCCCGTTATTAAAAGATATTGAGCAGAATTGCTTTCTTTTTAACAATTATACCACTTATATGAAATTATTTCAATATTGATTTCCGCGATTTGCCTGTCTATTATAATGACAGAAAAAACAGATAGTAAAAAGAAATCAAATAGATTTAAAAATCCGCAGGCACTCTGAAATGCCTGCGGTATAATTTTAATATTTTGATGTGGATACTACTTCTTCGCCGTTCACTACTTTTTGCGCGTCGCTTATAATTTTATCAATAAACGAGCCGAGCACGTAAAAATTACCGTATCCTTTCGTTGAGTCCGAATTAGAGCTGTCCGCTTCATCTAACACCTCTATTGTTATATAGGACTTGCGTTCGGTATATCTGTAAAATCTGTAGACAAGATTTCTTTCATTGCCGGAATTATCCTTGCAATATATCGTTATTTTCAATTGACAAGGATTATTCGGGTCCGTAGAGGAAAAATCGTCAAGTTCACGCAAAGCAGCCATTTCTTCATCGCTGAGGTCAGACATTCCCTCAAGTGAGGCGTACAGCAACGCTTTGTAAAACTGTCTGAAGTTATATGTCGCGGTGCTGTCCTGGACTCTTCCGGTCGATGAAGTTGTTTTTATAATATAGTCGAGCAAAACATCGTCGGCAAAGACATAGGCGTTTGAGGAATTAGTGGTGCTAAGCGTCATTATACCCCAATCGCCGGTTTCCTCGTTTATTATAATATATTCCCCGCTCTCGGTTTTATAATATGCTCCGGTATTCCACAGACCTATGGTACAATCGTCAAATGTCGCGTTTTCCCATTCTTTTTTAGTGCTGTTATAAACTTCTACTTTGCCCGTTGATTCATTATATCTTATTTGCTCTGTTGTTGTAGCGTAGTAGGTTTCCGGCGGCCTTGTCAGTTCTCCGAATTCATTATAGCGCGGCGTTGTCTGGATGCTTGTCTTTGAAAGCATACTGTCGTCCTTGTCTCCGAAGTAAAGTCCGCTTGTGACGCCTTTCACTTCAGCCCATGTACCGTCCTCGGAATCCACAAGCACATATGCTCCGTCCGCCGTAAGGAAAACATTGCCCGTGTGCCATTCGCCGTTTTTATACGCTCCGTACTTTTCGTCAAGCGTTTTGCCCATATACGAGGATTTCGAGGTGAAATACAAAAATCCGTTTGAAGTTACAAAATAATCCGAAGTGTAATACGGAGTGCCGTATCTTGTCTGGTCAGTCGCGATTCTGTTGCCTTGCGTATCCGTGGTTACTATTCTGGTGGCGATGGTATACTTTCCGTCAACCATTGTCACATAATAATAATAGTAAGTTACCGTATCGTTTGTACCGTCGTTGTTCGAGTCCGCGATTTTGGTTTCTACAAAGGCATATTCTCCATATTCGTTTACTCCTTCATTATATACCAGCGCGCTTACAAGATAATCTCCCCGGTATATCGGATTTACCCGTTCCCCGTTATGGGTGAGTACGTATTTGCCGTCTTCGCTCTTCTCTATTTTATAAACATTATTTCCGCTGTCGGTATATTGGTTTCCTATCTGAGAAAAATAATCGGCGATTTTTGACGCGGAATTCTCAAATTTGAAATGCGTGCTGTACCCTGGCGACTCTATAATTATATCTTTGATAAAGGAAATATCAAACTGCACATATTCCGGGTCATACCAGTCCACTTCTTCCCATTCAAGGTAAGTAAAATAGCTTTCGTCCACACAAACTATCATGTCATATGTGTCCGAATAGGCATAATACTGTCCGTCTTTGTTTTTCGAACTGACCTCAAAGTGATTTGCTATATATATTTCCTCGTCCTCTTCATCGGGCGAGTGATATAAAAAGTCAACAATATATTCCGGATATACGAGTCCGTATTCTTCCAAATCCTCATCGGTTGGGTTGAGCTTTACAACCTCGACAAATTCCATGCTCGCAAGCAAGTACAGCATATTGCTGATATTATCGCTGTTTATATAATATCCGCCCGAATACTCAAGATGTGAAATGTATGGCAGGGTCGAGTACATGCTGTTGGCGCGTTCATCCAAATCCTGAAATGAGAAATCACACATCAAAGTGCTGTACTTCTCAAATGTTTCAAAATAAATTTTGGTCAGTTCTTCCTCATCCATGTCGGCAAGTGAATCGCCGTATTTGTCAATAATTTCTTCCTCGATTGCCTTATAATCAATGTCCTTATATATACGGAAATCGGCAACATTGTAGTTTGTGGTGGTTGACATGGGATATATGATTAAAGGTGTAACGACAGCCTCAAGCTTCTGCAGCATAACATCCGAAAATCCGCTTGAATTGAGGATATATATAGTGTCTCTGCCCTCATACTGCGCGTAATATCCCGCGCCCGATACTATCTGGTCGCCTATAATTACCTTGTGTTGTTCCCCTGTCATAGTGGTAATTACATACCATGCGGGTGAATATTCATATTCGACCGTAACTTCATTTCCGTCTTCATCGGTTTCCGTTTTTGTCCTGGTCTGGTCGCAAAGCCCGTACTCGGCAAGGTCAATGCTCCCGTCTGACAGCCGTCTGGGATTTTCAAGCCTCTGCATGGATAAAGTATATCCGCAAGCGACTGCGAGTTTTGCAAAGCTTTCTTTATTATATGCCACATCCTCGTTACCCTTGATGACAAAATCCATGTCGTCGTTTCGCTCAAAGGTATATCCGCCGTACTCGTTGTGAACCTCAATTGATTTGATGACTCTTGATTGGTCAAGAGTTGAGGACTCGTCGTATGTCAATTGTCTGAACATGAGCACTCTGCCGGAATATCCTATCATTTCGGTTCCTTCGGTGTCCACTACGGCATAAATTTCATGTTCTCCGGTTTCGGGATCTATTTCAAGCTGCGTTCCCAATTTTGTCTGATAATACCCTTCGTCATTTATATCGCAAACAGAGCCGTCTTTATTATAAAGCCCGTATACGCCGTCGCTCTTTTTAATATAATATCTTACACCGTCAAAATCATCGTAAAAATAGATATCGATAATATAGTTTACCACGCCGAGAAGTGTAGCCAACAGTACAACTGCCGCAACGAGAATAACTATTGCCCTCTTTTGCTTTCTCAGCATGGTTCGGTTTTTTCTTTTGTCTAAAATCACTTCACTGTCGGAGGCTTTAACCCATACGGCATACAGCACGGTATCTTCATTGAACTCAACAATGTCTCCCGTACTTACTCTTGTTCCGCCCTCTCTTGAGGTATACCAACCCTTGAATTCGTACCCTTCTCTTTTGGCTTTGGGAAGCGTCGGAAATCTTTTTCCTTTTTCCGCCTCAACCGTCCGGGTCTCGCATCTTCCTTTTCCGGGGTTAAAAATTATATTAATAATATTATCATCCGTTATCGGCATAAAATAAACATCCTTTCATGGGTTTATATAAGACGAAATCACATATACTTTCGTTTTACAATCACCACCGTGCCGACCGCGAAGACTATAAGCGCAGGTATAACCGCAAAACAAACCGTATATGCTTTATTTGTTTCGTCGGACATTGAGTTTTCATCAATATCATATATATAGAACGCCTTAAGGTCAATATTTACCGGTATTACCTCTCTGCTTGTTCTTCTCAGGCATGACAGCAAAACATCTGTGTTTCCGTATGCCGTGGAGTTGAGAACTTCATTGGAGACAAAATCGGTTGAAGCCAACGCAAGCACATAAGAGGCGTCATTTACAGTACTGTAATTGTCCTCCTGTATCTGTCTGTACTCCTGTGTAATTGTCATAATTTTAAACAGCTTTTCGCTTGTTGCCATTTCATATGTCTCTCCGCCTATCTGAGCCGTTGCCGAATCATACGTGGTGAAAATATCGTACATATATCTATATACGCCGTTTCTGGCATAACTGTAATATTCGTAAGCCTGAGTACCTTCGGTCTCGTCTGCCTGGACATATGTCTTATTGTAATTATCCGCTACCGAGATAGCCGTACTGTTACCGAATACTACGCTTGGGGGATAACCAAGTGAACGAAGCTCGGTGGTAAGTGAAGCTCCCAAGCCGTTTGTGGCGTAATTGCCGAGCAACCGGTCCCCCACTCCGGCATCGACATTCATGGCGGTATCTTTTATACTGTAATTCTCGTACGTACCGGCAGAGTCGCTTACCCGGCTTACCGTGATTCCCCATTCCTGAAGATATTCTTCAAGATTTGTAAGCACAGGGGTAGTCCTGTCGCAAACGTAAAAGAAAGTATACGCGTTGTCAAGATACCGGTCAAGTTTTTCTATTTCCGAGACTCCGTTTTCCCCCAGACTTCCGTACGCTTTGAAATCTTCTTTAGGATTAAAAGTGATAATCATCCTGCAGTTTTCCGGGATTTCCTCATTTTCAAGGTCGAGCGGCTGAAGAATATATCCCGCTCCCTCTATGGTCTTCGCGAAAGCGGTATACTCCTCATTAATATTTCCGTCCGCGTCATACAAAGGTTCTCCGTGATTTGTGGTTATACAGCAAATAGGAGCCTCCGCTCTGGTAACGGATAGAATAGCGGAAGCCATTCTCTTTTCCCCGTTGTAAGCCCACGGGGCTTCGGAATCCGAGTTTGAGGTAAAAAACGAAAGAATATTATTGACTATATATTCGGTACCGAATTCCACAATAACGTCAGATGAATATATAGACGCGGCGGATGTGATTTTATATTTCTGAACCGCAGAAGGATTTTTCGATATATTAATATATTCGACTTCTATCTGGTCGTTAAATTCTTTTTCAAGACTTTTGGCGGTATAATTGACGTAGCGCAGATATGTGTTGTTGTTTACATAGTCAGGATCGGTGCAGAAAATGATTTTAAGTTTTATTGGATCCTCTCCCGCCGCCTCTCTCTCCTCATTCACACCGTCTATCATGGGTATTGCCTCGTCTTCTATGAGATTCTTGAAAACGTCGGTCATCCGGTAAAAGGACGAGGGATTGCTTTTATACCTTGTATATGTCAGATCGGCAAACCACAATTCATGTGAAGTGAGCGCGCTGAACGCCACATTTAAAACTATTACCGCCGCTATTACGATCGCGCTTACGGCAAAAATCCGTTTTTTGCTTTTCCTGCGGTATAACCGGGAGTTATCTTCTTTCACTGTGTCGTTTTCTTCAGGCTTTTCTTCCGACCGATGATTTTGCTCGTTCATATCTTATCCTCCCTTCCCGATTCTGCAACAATATAATTCATTTGGTTTTGCGTTTCCTTTCGTAGAGCCTTCGCGCTGAGTATTTAATAGGTCTGTGCCGCGCCGTAAAACTTTACGTCCGGCGCCCGAAGCCGAATGCTTTTTGAGGCTTTAACATTTCAACCGCGCTTCGGGTTTTACATACTCAAGCATTCAGACCGCGTTTTTTCTTTTCACAAGAATTACTATCCCGGTTCCGAGAATCACCGCCGCCGGAACTGCGGCAAGCACAATAGTTATTGTTGTGGACTGAGCGGTGGTTATACTGTCAATATCGGTATCTCCGAAGGGCTTAAATGTCAGATTTGTCGGCACATTTTCCTTACCCATATACTTCAGTATTGTAGACAGGGTCTGTGAATTGCCGAAAACGGCCGACTGCATGGCGGATTCGGAGCCAAATTCGGTGGATGCGCTCGCAAGAAGATAGGAAGTATTTCCCTGCGCGTTTTCCTGTTTTGTAAGTGACATGAGGACAAACGGGTCATCAGTGGCTTTGGCGACAACTCTGCCCGACGCCCACGCCTCCGCGCTTGTATCGGATACAAACAGAGGTGTAAGTGTTCTTGTGCTTCCGTATGCATCGGAGACATAATTTCCCTCGGAGTCAAGAGTAAACCCATCGGACGGGCTGATGCACGTAGAATTTCCGAATACGTTTGGCTTTGTGATGTCTTTCAATATTTCGGCGCCAAAACCGGACGGGGTATTTTGGGCGAGTATTGTATATCCGTCCGTGGTGGTTGAATGCATGGAATCTTTGATGGTGTAGCAGTTTTCAATTCCGTCCTCTCCGGTGGAATGCATATACCGCACGCCCCATTCGGCAAGCAGTTCTTCAAGATTTTCATGACCTCCCGACACAAATGTATCGGCAGACACGAAAACCATATATTTACCGCCGTTGTTCATATATTCACGTATCTTATCGGTTTCGGATACCGACGATACATTGTCGTTAGACGTAAAATCCTGAGTCGGGTTAAAAGTAATCAGCAACTCACAGTCTTCCGGAATATCATAATTAAGCAAGTCCAGATAAGTGTAGTTGTATCCCGCGTCGGCTATCATGTACATAAGCTCATAGTCTTCCACGGTTTCCCCGTGATTAACGGTCAGATAACACATCGGGGTGTTTTCCTGAACTACCCTCATCATTCCCGTAGCCAGTCTTTTTTCGCCGTTATATGCCACCGGCGTTTCGGTGTCCGCGGCTTCAAAAATATAAAAATCCGCCAGACTGAGAACCACATGTCTGTCGCTGTACAGAAAAGCCACATTGGTGGACGCGGTTATGCCGTAGCTTCTCGCAATCGAGGGATTTTCCCATATGTTGAGAAAATCGATTTCCACATAATCCGGAAACATTTCCTGAATTTCAAGGGCTGAACCCAGTATATAATTTTGAGTAATTTCGCTTTCTATATTTTCTCTGTCATCACAAAAAAGAATTGTAACCTTTTCGTTCCCGCCTTCGGAGTCGTTTGCTTTTTTAACCTCGCTGATTACATATTCGTCAAGGTATTCTTTGCAATCCTCTGTTACTTTGTACATCAGATCGGACGACATATCAACATACCAACCGTATCTGCCGCAAAGCGCGGTAAATATCACGTTCGCGATTACAACGGCGGCAACCGTCAGAATTGTCAGCGCCGCACTCACGCTTCCGTATTTCATACGGCGGCTCTTTGTTGTTCCTCTCATCAATGTTCTCCACGCCGCATACCGCGGCTTATTTATAATATTTCACCGTAAAAATCCAAAGAATGCCGCGTTTTATTTAAGCATTCCCGAAAGTCAGTTTTATTAATATAGCTCTGCTTCGGTGAGTAAGCGTCTGCCTGTGTTTTCAATGATACTTACAACATTCCGCCAATCTGCCGGCAGATTTTTTAGTGTTTTCCGCTTTTATAACGGAAATCCTTGCAACCGTTAATTGCAATACAATATCAACCCCAGCGGCGTTTTTCGTAAATCCTTACCGTAAGGAAAAGAAAAATAAAAGCAATCGACGCATAATAAAACAGTGACGCAAAATCAAAAATTCCGTTGCCGAAGTTTCCGAATCTGCTGAGCACCGATATCCAGTCAAGCACAGCGCGCACCCAGTAAACGTCCACAAACTGTGAAACGACTCCGACAAGCACGAGCACGATTATTACCGAAATGGTAATAACCGCCGCCGCGAGCTGGTTTTCCGTCATTGACGAAATAAAGGTGCCGATGGCTATAAACGCGGCTCCTATAAGAATCAATCCTATAAGCCCGCCTATAATCTGCGAGCTAACGGGTCCTATATGCGTAGTGTCATATGAGGTGTTTCCCCTCTCCGCATTGGCTATTACATAAAGGGGAATAAAATTGATGCAGGAAACCGCGACGCAGCCCACGAACATTGTCAGCGCGGCGAGAAATTTTCCCACCACCATGCCCGTAAGCGTTACGGGCGCGGTAAGCAGAAGCTGCTCGGTGCGCATTTTCCGTTCCTCGGCAAACAATCGCATGGTAAGCAAGGGGATAAGCACTATCAGCGCAAAAATCATCAGCGTAAAATATGAGGAAGTGTCATAACTTGCCGACAGTATTGTGGTATAACAACAAATAAGAGAAGCAAACACTAGAAAAATTCCCGTAAATACATAGCCTATGGGATTTATGAAATAAGAACGCATCTCTTTTTTATATATAGCGAACATTTTTGTTTCCTTTCTGTGAAACCCGCGCAATAACGGGATTTAAATGTCTGAAGTCGGGTGGTTTGCGGCAAAAATACTAATCCTCGTCGTCCTCGGTATCTGACTGCTCCGCTTCCTCTTCCCTTTTCTTTTCGGCATCCTCTACCAACGATTCAGCAACATCGGTCTCAAGCGACGTCCTTGTTCTGGCTTTTTTCTTTCTGTCGGTCCTTCTCGCGTATCTTGATACGCGGGATTCGTCAGCAGTTGATTTGTCTACCACCGTAATGAATATATCCTCAAGACTCATTCCCAAAGCCTCAAGTCCCACAAGCGCCCACCCCTTTTCCGAAAGGGTATAAAACAACTTTTTTCGGATATCCACTCCGTATTCGCTCTCTATCATGTAGGTGTAAGCGTCGCCGTCCTTTTCGGCAAGCGCCTCCGCATATATTATTCCGGGCATTGACTTGAGCAGGGCGAGTATATCTTTCTGCGGTCCGCATATCTTCGCGTTGAAACGTCTGTTGTTTTCCACCGCGCGAGTGATGTTTTCGGTTTTTTCGTCAGCCACTATCCTGCCCTTGTTTATGATTATGATTCTGTCGCATACCGCCTGTACTTCCTGCAGAATATGCGTTGAAAGTATAACGGTGTGGTCTTTTCCAAGCGTTCTTATCAGGTTTCTGATTTCTATTATCTGTTTGGGGTCAAGACCCACTGTCGGTTCGTCAAAAATAATAACGGACGGATTTCCTATAAGCGCCTGCGCTATGCCCACGCGCTGACGATATCCCTTGGAAAGGTTGCGTATTACTCTCTTGCGGACGTCGGTTATCTTCACGACCTCGCAGATTTCGGCAAGATGGTGCTCGCGGCTCAAAGTACATCCCTTAAGTTCGTAATTGAAATTAAGATATTCGTCAACCGTCATGTCAAGATAAAGCGGAGGCTGCTCCGGCAAATAACCGATAAGCTTTTTCGCGCCCAGCGGGTCTGAGAGAATATCTATGCCGGAAATGGTCACCTTTCCCGACGTGGCGGACAGGTATCCCGTCAGAATATTCATGGTAGTGCTCTTGCCCGCGCCGTTAGGACCGAGAAAGCCTACCGTCTCCCCCTGCTCCACCTCAAAACTGATATCGTCAACGGCGCAGTTTGTGCCGTAGTTTTTTATAAGGTGTTCAATTTTTATCATATTTTCCGATAAACCTTGCCTTTCCCGAAGTCATTGGGCTTTTTTACGTTTTTTCGCCGATTAATTCGTAAATTCCGCATCATTTTTTTACTGAGGCGGAAGAGACAAACATATATTGATAAGATTGGAAGTCATTTCAGTGATATATTTGTTAGTATATCATTAAAATGTAAACTGGCAATGAACACAGATGCAACTTACTATAATAAAGACTTGATTTTTGAGTGAATTTTCTGTGTTTTTAAAGAAGTTTTTATACTTTTTGAAGAAGAAAAAATCTCTGATAACTGATTTTAGTATAGTCTATTCAAAAACAAGTTTATAAACGGCGCGTAAAAATATGTTTAAGCACTTGACGAAACACATACAATCTGATAAAATAATAATACCGATACAACATTTTATTGATTGTATTTTTTAAAATTAAAAATATATAAATAAACAGGAAGTTAATATGAGCAGAATAAAAAATATCGACCTCGCGCCTTCCGGACGCGAAAAAATAAACTGGGTGCGTTCATATATGCCTATACTCAGCCTTATAGAAGAAGAATTCAGATCAACGAAACCCTTTGCCGGACTTAAGATTGCGATGTCAATACATCTTGAAGCCAAAACGGCGAATTTGGCGTACGTGCTGCGCAGCGGAGGAGCAAAGGTTTATGCGACGGGGTGCAATCCATTGTCAACTCAGGACGACGTCGCCGCGGCGCTGGCGAGCGACGGATTTGAAGTGTTTGCGGTTCACGGCGCCACCGAAAATGAATACAGGGACGACCTCAAGGCGGCTCTCTCGTGCCGCCCGGATCTCATAATAGACGACGGAGGAGATTTTGTCAGCCTTTTGCACGGAGAAAGCAGACTTTACGCCGAAAACCTCACAGGCGGGTGCGAAGAGACTACCACGGGCATTCACAGACTTTTTGCAAGAGAGAAAGCGGGTAAGCTTGATTTCCCGATGGTAGATGTAAACGACGCGAATTGCAAACAATTGTTCGATAATCGCTATGGTACCGGTCAGTCTACACTTGACGGAATCATGAACAGCACTAACTTGGTTATAGCCGGAAAAACCGTGGTAATCGCGGGGTTTGGCTGGTGCGGGAAGGGTCTTGCCATGAGAGCCAAGGGGATGGGAGCTTCGGTCATTGTGACCGAAATAGATCCCGTTAAAGCCATTGAGGCGATTATGGAGGGCTACAGAGTGATGCCTATGGATGACGCCGCGGCAATCGGAGATTTGTTTGTGACTGTGACGGGTTGTTCTGATGTTATTGTGGGCAGACATTTTGACAAAATGAAAGATGGGGTTTTACTTGCAAACAGCGGACATTTCGATGTGGAAATAAATAAAAAGGATCTTGAGAGCCGCGCGGTCAAGATATTTGAAAGAAAGCCGAACATAACGGGCTATCAGCTGAGTGACGGAAGAATGCTGAATTTGCTCGCGGAGGGAAGACTTGTAAATCTTGCCGCGGGAAACGGACATCCCGCGGAGATAATGGACATGAGCTTTGCCATTCAGGCCAAATCGCTTGAATTTCTCGCGCGCAATAAAGGAAAACTTGAAAATAAAGTGTATTCGGTTCCGCCGGATATAGACAATGAAATTGCCCGAATCAAGCTGCGCTCTCTCGGCGTGGAAATAGATTCTCTCACAAAAGAACAAAAAAAGTATATTGAAAACGCGGACATGTGAGTTAAAACCGGTTTTTAGAGGAATGAAGTTGAAAATGGAACTTACAACTGATGTAATTGTGATCGGAGCGGGGCACGCCGGTGTAGAGGCGGCTCTGGCTTGCGCAAGGATGGGATTGGATACAGTGCTTTTTACGCTTTCGTTGGACAGCATTGCCAACATGCCTTGCAATCCGTCTGTGGGAGGGACGGCGAAAGGTCATCTTGTGTATGAAATTGACGCGCTCGGAGGTGAGATGGGGCGTGTGGCTGACAAGGTCGCTCTTCAGTCAAGAACCTTGAACCTCGGAAAAGGCGCGGCTGTTCATTCAAAAAGAATCCAGGCTGACAGGATCAAATACCGTCAACTGATGAAAGAAGTCATAGAGCACACCGAAAACCTGAGGCTTATACAGTCTGAAGTGACTGAAATTCTGACTGAAGATTTTAATGAAAACGGGTATGAAAAAAAAATAACGGGCGTCATAACACATCTTGGCGAGATGTGGAAATGCAAAGCGGTTATTGTCTGCACGGGTACTTATCTTGCCGGAAGAATATTTGTGGGGGATGTGAATTATCCGTCCGGACCGGACGGGATGACCGCCGCGGAGAAGCTTACAAAATCTCTTGCGGATAACGGCGTAAAAATCATGCGCTTCAAAACAGGCACACCCGCGCGGGTTAAAAAAAGCTCTATAAATCTGTCGGAACTTGAAATACAACCGGGCGAAGACTATATCGTACCTTATTCTTTTGCCACTGATCCCAAGACTGCGAACAGTATAAAACAACTTCCGTGTTATATTGTTTATACCAATGAGAACACACACAGAATAATAAGAGAAAATATAAGTCGTTCCGCCATGTATTCCGGCAAAATACACGGTACGGGTCCCAGATATTGCCCGTCTATAGAAGACAAACTTGTGCGGTTCGCGGATAAGGAAAGGCATCAGCTGTTTGTCGAGCCTATGGGGGAGAATACGGAGGAGATGTACATACAGGGTTTTTCAACCTCACTGCCCGCGGACGTACAGTATAAAATGCTGAGGTCTTTAAAAGGTTTTGAAAGGGCTCAGATAATGAGGTATGCGTATGCCATTGAATACGACTGTGCAGACCCGCTGCAGCTGTTTGCCACGCTTGAATTCAAAAAAATTTCGGGACTGTATGGGGCGGGGCAGTTCAACGGGACGTCGGGATATGAGGAGGCTGCCGCGCAGGGGCTTGTCGCCGGAATTAACGCGGTTTTGAAAATCAGACACAGGGAACCGATGATATTGAAGCGCTCGGAAAGTTATATAGGGACATTGATTGACGATTTGACCACGAAGGGCACGAGCGAGCCTTACAGAATGATGACGTCAAGATCTGAGTACAGACTTTTGTTGCGCCAGGATAACGCGGACTGTCGTCTGACTCCGATAGGCAGAGAAGCGGGACTTGTAAGCGACGCTCAGTATGAATATTACACTCAAAAAAGAAAACTTGAAATTGCGGAAGTCGAAAGACTGGAAAATACATATATTTCAAAAGAAAAGGCAAGCGACTTTTTACAAAGTCGCGGAAAAGAAGCGGCAAAATCGGGAATATCTCTTGCCGATTTGATAAGAAGACCGGACTTTAGCTATGAAGAAACAGCCGAACTCGACAAAGACAGGCCCGAACTTCCGCGCGGCGTCATTATAACGGTGGAAACCGATATTAAATATGAGGGATATGTAAAAAAACAGCTCAATGAGGTTGCGAGAAAGTCAAAGTTGGACGCAAAGAAATTGTCTCCGGACGTCGATTATGAACAGATAAAGGGACTCAGAATTGAAGCCGCGCAGAAGCTCAATAAAGTAAAGCCTCTTACCATAGGTCAGGCGTCAAGAATAAGCGGAGTGAATCCCGCTGATATTTCCGTGCTTTTAATATATTTTGGAATAAAGTGAGGATATGCTTTGAATACAAATGATTTTGAAATCTTGCTTGAATCAATTTTGACGGAAAATAATTTGCAGATGCATCTCAGAAAAGACAGTTTGAGTAAATTGACGCTATTTTATCGAAAACTGATTGAAGTAAACGCGCACACCAATTTAACCGCTATTACAGAGCCGGGCGAAATTGTTCTGAAACATTTTGCCGACTGCATTATACTTGCCGACATAATACCGCAAAACGCCGTTTTGATAGACGTGGGCTGCGGAGGTGGTTTCCCGTCGATTCCGCTCGCGATTGCGCGCCCTGATTTGAAAATTACGGCTTTGGATTCCACCGCAAAGAAAATATCTTTTGTAAAAAGCGTTGCCGAGCTGATAGGGCTATACAATGTTGACACTGTGTGTGCCAGAGCGGAAGAGTATGCACAAACAAAGAGGGAAAGCTTTGATGCCTGTGTTTCGCGCGCGGTGGCAAGGCTTAATATACTTGCGGAGCTGTGTTTGCCGCTTATAAAGAAAAACGGCATGTTTTGTGCTATGAAGTCGATTTCAGCAGCCGAAGAGCTTGAAGAGTCTAAACCCGCAACCGATAAGCTCGGCGGGATTTTTAAGAAAAGCATGAATTATGAGCTCAAGCATAATAATGAGCGTGTGAACAGAACAATTCTGATTTTTGAAAAGGTGGGTAAAACTCCGGGTCAATATCCAAGAAAATTTAATCAGATAAAAAAGAATCCGCTTTAAATTGTTTCACGTGAAACAGTGACCGGTTTTATTTTGAATAAAATGTTTCACGTGAAACCGCTGCTTTGAGATGGCTGTTGTTTCACGTGAAACCATGCACACAAAAAATTTCATAATAATATAAATTTTACTATTGAAAAAACGATAAAAATATAGTATAATTATTTTATAAAAAACGGGAGGCAGAAACTTTGGGAAAAACAATATCATTCGCGAATCAAAAGGGCGGCGTGGGCAAAACCACCTCTGCCGTAAATATAGCCGCATCTCTCGGCGTGCTCGGTTATAAGATACTTCTTGTTGACCTTGACCCTCAGGGGAACGCGACGAGCGGAGTCGGAATATCAAAAAAAGCTTTGAAAGCCACTATTAATGATGTAATGCTGGGCGAAATTTCCGCCGAAGACGCGACAAGAGTGACCGAGTATACCAATCTGAGCATCATACCGGCCAATATAGCACTTGCCGGGGCTGAATATAATCTTTACCAAGACGGCGGAAGCGAAAGAATAATGAAAGAGGCGCTTGCTCCTATCAAGGACAAATATGACTACATAATTATAGATTGTCCGCCTTCTTTGAGTATGCTCACGGTAAACTCTATGGTTGCCAGCGACGGAATAGTGATACCTATGCAGTGTGAATTCTATGCGCTTGAGGGACTGTCCCAACTGACGGTTACCATTAACAAAATAAAATCCAATTTCAACAATGCGCTTAACATAACCGGAATATTGATAACCATGTATAACAATCGGTTGCTGCTTTCGCTGCAGGTCATTAACGAGCTGAACAAACACTATGCGGACAAGCTGTTTGAAACCAAAATATCAAGAGGAGTCAAGGTTTCCGAGGCGCCGGGCTTCGGAATGCCTGTATATTATCATGATAAAAAATCAAAAGGTGCTGTCGAGTATCTTTCCGTGGCAAAAGAGCTTGCAAGCAGAATATAATATAAGGAGGAACTGAAATGGCAAGGGGCGGACTCGGAAGAGATTTTTATTCGATACTTGACGATAATATGATAGAAGAGAAAAAAGATTCGGTTACTTCTCTCAAAATTTCGGACATAGAACCCAGAAAAGATCAGCCGAGAAAATCTTTTGATGAAGAGGGACTGCAGACTTTGGCGGATTCTATATCCATACATGGGGTTATTCAACCCATAATTGTCAGAGAAAATTCGGATTTTAAAGGCAGCTATGAGATCATTGCCGGCGAAAGAAGATGGAGAGCCGCAAAAATGGCGGGGCTTTCCGAAATACCGGTAATCGTGATAGACGGGGACGATCTGAAATTTTCACAGATTGCCTTGGTGGAAAATATACAGAGGGAAAATCTGAATCCTGTGGAAGAAGCGCTGGCATACAATGCGTTGATTGAGAGATTTTCACTCACTCAGGAGCAAATATCCAAAGAGGTGGGAAAGAGTCGATCGGCAATTGCGAATATGCTCAGACTTCTTGACCTGCCGGATGAGGTTCTTCAGCTTTTGAAAGGCGGCAAAATATCCGGCGGACATGCGAGAGCGTTGCTGGGGCTTAAGGACGACAATGACATGATTATGCTCGCGCAGAAGATTGTGGACAAAGATCTTTCCGTCAGAGAAGTGGAAAAGGCTGTAAAAAATATGCTTGCGCAAAAAGACGAAGATGACTCGGAAGAAAAACCCGACGCGCAAAGACGTGTCTATATGAGAGACCTTGAAAAGCGCGTTATGGAAAAGCTCGGACGAAAAGCAAAGATAAATCAATCTCAGAAAAAGAAAACTCTGGAGCTTTCATTTGACAATGACGACGACCTTGAAGAACTTCTGACGTTGATTTGCGGAAAAGATATATTTGCCGAATAAAAAATGTCAGAATCGCAAGAATATATAAATAAACGGAATACATGAAAGGTAAAAAAGCATATGCTTGACATAAATTATATTAAAGAAAAACCCGATGAAGTGATTGAGAGACTTGCCAAAAAGGGCAAAGACGCGAAAGAAGAAATCGCGAAAATACTTGAGCTTGACGCGAAACGCCGTTCGCTGATAGCGGAGACCGAAGCATATAAGGCGGAACAGAATAAGCTTTCCAAAATGATACCTCAGTATAAAAAAGAAGGAAAGGATCCCGCTCCTGTCTTTGAAAAATCAAAAGAACTCGGAGCCAAATCAAAGGCAAACGAGGAAGTGCTCAAAGAAGTTGAAACTCAGTTGACTTCGGTAATGCTTGCTCTTCCGAACCTTCCGGACCCGGATCTCAAGCCCGGTGGAAAGGAAAACAACGAACCGCTGAGATATTACGGAGAACCTCACAGGTTTGATTTTGAACCCAAAAATCATGTGGATCTTTGTACCGATCTCGGACTTATTGATTATAAGCGCGGAGCCAAGCTCTCGGGAGCCGGATTCTGGATATACAGAGGTATGGGAGCGCGGCTTGAGTGGGCATTGCTCAATTACTTTATTGATACACATATTGCGGACGGGTACGAGCTTGTGCTTGTCCCTCATATGCTTGGGTATGAATGCGGTCTGACCGCGGGACAATTCCCGAAATTCAGCGAGGAAGTATATTGGCTTGAAACGGCAGAGGATGAACGCCGCAGGTTTATGCTCCCGACCGCTGAGACCGCTTTGGTATCGCTTCACAGAGACGAATTGCTTAACGAGTCCGATCTTCCCAGAAAATATATCAGCTATACGCCTTGTTTCAGACGTGAAGCGGGTTCTTACCGCGCGGATGAAAGGGGAATGGTAAGAGGTCATCAGTTCAATAAGGTCGAAATGGTTCAATATACCTTGCCCGAAAAGTCCGACGAAGCTTTTGAAGAATTGGTCGGGAAGGCGGAAGCTCTTGTAAAAGGACTCGGATTCCATTTCAGAACGGTAAAGCTTGCGGCGGAAGACTGCTCGGCGTCTATGGCAAGGACTTACGATATTGAAATTAATATACCCTCAATGAACGGATACAAAGAGGTCAGCTCTGTTTCTAACGCCCGTGATTATCAGGCGAGGCGCGGCATGATGAGAGTAAAGCGCGGCAGCGGAAAAATAGAGTATGTCCATACGCTAAACGGGTCCGGGCTCGCGACATCGAGAATATTGCCGGCGCTTGTTGAACAGAATCAGAATGCGGACGGTAGCGTCACTGTTCCTGAAGTCCTGCGCAAATATGTCGGAACAGATATAATCAAAAAATAAAGTATCAGTCTTTATGCGCGAAAATACTGAAATTATGATATAAGGAATTTTGAAATATATGTACTTTAATTTTCTTTTATCTGAAGATACTTCTCTTTTTGCGGAGCTGTGGCAATATATATCCGATAAGTATTTCTCCGTAGACTTGGGAGAGTTTGACAATTTCAGTTTTGGCACAGGTACTCTGATATCACTCAGATTGGTAATAATAGGTGTGACAATGGGCATAGCGATCGCCTCCGCGTTTTCCGCTTATGACAAAAGAGCCCTCGGAGGTTTTGTCAGAAAGCTTATCAGAGAAGAATGCTATGATCATTCTTCCGCTCAGACGCTGTATGACCTCGGATATGCAAAAAATCCGGGGGTGAGAGGAAGCATTAAACGAGGTACTGTTTTGTCAAGGTGGGTAAGATGCAAAGAAGAAGACGAATTTATGGCTGAAATCGAAAGAAAACAGGCCGAATTTGAAAAGATGCACGAGAACGACAAAAAGAAGCCTAAATTTAAGGCCCCGGAATTCAAACGCGACTGCGACACCATGCATTTTTATATTCCCGAAGAAAAAAGAATAGCGGCGGAAATTAAATTTGACGCCAAAGGGGCTAATGTCGTTTCTGTCGTTTGTGTGTTCATATTTGCTGTTGTCCTTTGTCTTTTTCTTTGCTATATTTTGCCGGATATGCTGCATCTTGTTGATAATTTTATTTCCGTTATAAACGGCAGTGACAAATACATGAACTGAACGGCGGTTTAAATATCGTCCCGGGATGAAATTTTATCAAGCGACTGAAAGGAATGCTTTATGAAAAGACCTATGATTGGTATAATGCCGTCAAAATACGGCGAAGCTATGGGCGTAAGCTGGAGATATCTCAATGCGCTGTGGGATTGCGGAAACGCTTTGGGAGTTATATTGCCGTATACGACGGATAAAGAAAAAATAAACGAATACGTCGGAATGTTTGACGGATTTCTGTTCAGCGGAGGAATTGACATTGATCCAAAGTATTACGGCGAGGAAAAGCAATTTGACAGCGTTCAGATAGATGAAGAAAGAGACTCGTTTGAGGCTGCCATGTTCAGACCTGTATACGAGTCGAAAAAGCCCATACTCGGAATATGCCGCGGCATACAGGTGCTGAATGTTTTTATGGGCGGTACGCTTTATCAGCACATTGACAACCATATGCAGACCATTCCGGGATATCAGACCGAACAAAAAGTCAAGGTCGTAGAGGGCGGTCTGCTTTCTAAAATTACCGGGAAAACCGAATTGATTACCAATTCCTTTCATCATCAGAACGTAAAAGAATTGGGCAATGGTCTTATATGCGACGCGTACAGCGAGGACGGATACATAGAATGTTTTCACGATACAAATCATCCTTTTTTCCTCGGCATACAGTGGCATCCGGAGATGTATTATCCCACTGACCCTGCAATGCAGAATGTATTCAGGGAATTTGTTGGGGCGTGCAATAAATCTTTGTAAAATCTTGATATTGACAAAATTTGGCATATAGCTTATAATAAGTTTGTGTTTTTATTAATAGTCCGGCGTGTGCCGGAAACTTCGGGGCTTTACCGACGAAGCCTGTAATTAAGGCGCATAAATTACAGAGTGTGGAAACGACCACAAGGGAACCCTTGAAAATATTGAGCCGTTCGTCTGGGCAAGCCTATCCTTATATAATAGGACAGGTTTGCCTTTTTAACATTGTTCAAAAAGCTATTTATAAATATTGATGTGCTATTAAACAAATAAAATACAGGAAAGGGAAAAAATATGGATATCTATCAAATCAGTGAACCCGGGGATATTCTTCGCGGAAATTCATATGCGGGTAGAGGGATTATAGTCGGAAAGACCGATGACGGGGAAAGCGCGGTATTTGCATACTTTATAATGGGAAGAAGCAATAACAGCAGAAACCGTATTTTCGCCGAAAAAGAAAACGGAGAAGTAATAATTTATCCGTACGATTACTCCAAGGTTGAAGACCCCTCTCTTATTATTTACTCCCCGGTAAAGGTTATAAAAAACCATGTTATCGTTACCAACGGAGATCAGACAGATACCGTATTCAACTTTATAGAAAACGGAAAAAGCTTTGAAGAAGCTTTGCAGACCAGATGCTTTGAGCCGGACGCTCCCAATTTTACGCCGAGAATCAGCGCCATTATAGATCTTGACACCGAGAAACCCGATTTTACATATAAAATGAGCATACTTAAAAGCGGGGACGCGCGGGGAAGTGTATGCAACAGATATACCTTTTCTTATAACCCGATAGCGGGACTCGGACATTTTATTCATACTTACGCCTGTGACGGAAATCCCCTTCCGACATTTTGCGGGGAACCGGAAAGAGTTCATATATGCAATGACGTCGATGAATTTACAGGTAATATCTGGAATAATCTTGACAAAAACAACAAAATATCGCTATATGTCAGATATATAAATCTGAAGACCGGTGAATATACAAACAGATTAATTAATAAATACGGAGAATGAAAAAATGAAAGAATTTGCGCTTAAATACGGATGCAATCCAAATCAGAAGCCTGCAAGAATATTTATGGAAAACGGAAAAGAGCTTCCCATAGAGGTGCTCAACGGAAGACCGGGATATATCAATTTTCTTGACGCTTTCAATTCCTATCAATTGGTAAAGGAAGTCAAAGAGGCTACCGATATGGTGTGCGCCACTTCCTTCAAGCACGTAAGTCCTACTTCCGCGGCGGTCGGTCTGAAACTGTCGGACGATCTGAAAAAGGCATGCTTTGTGGATGATATAGAGGGGCTTGACGACAGCCCGCTTGCGTGCGCTTACGCGAGAGCGAGGGGTACGGACAGAATGTCTTCATTCGGCGACTGGATAGCCCTTTCGGACGTCTGCGACAAGACCACGGCGATGATTATCAAAAGGGAAGTATCGGACGGAATTATCGCTCCCGGATATACCGACGAGGCGTTGGAAATACTCAAGTCAAAGAGAAAAGGCGGCTACAATATAGTTAAAATAGACGCGGAGTATGTTCCCGAAAAGACAGAGCGCAAACAGGTTTACGGAGTAACCTTTGAGCAGGGGCGCAACAATTTCAGAATAGATAAGTCTTTGCTTGAAAATATCGTTACCCAAAATAAAGAGATTCCGGATGACGCGAAAAGAGACCTGATAATAGCTTTGATAACTCTCAAGTATACTCAGTCAAACTCGGTATGCTACGCGTATGACGGGCAGGCTATAGGCGTAGGAGCCGGTCAGCAGTCGCGTATACATTGTACAAGACTTGCCGGTAATAAGGCGGATATATGGCAGCTCAGGCGTCATCCTAAGGTGTTGTCGTTGCCTTTTCTTCCTACATTGGGACGCCCCGACAGAGATAATTGTATTGATGTGTATATATCCGAACAGAGCGAGGATGTTCTGGGCGACAAAGTCTGGCAGAATTACTTTACGGAAAAACCCGAAGCGCTCACGAGTGAGGAAAAGAGAGAATATCTGGCTTCGATAAGCGGAGTAAGTCTGGCTTCGGACGCTTTCTTTCCTTTCGGCGACAATATAGAGCGGGCAAGAAGAAGCGGCGTGTCATATGTCGCGGAACCGGGCGGTTCCATAAGAGATGAGCAGGTCATTGAGACTTGCGATAAATACGGAATCGCTATGGCGTTTACCGGAATGCGCCTTTTCCATCATTAATGGCGGCGTTATTATAATCGGGTCCGGACCGGCTTTTTCACGTGAAACAATACCTTGGCTTAAACCCAAAGAATTTTAAGGTAAATGATTTGATATTATAGGTCAGACGTGGGTTGATAAATAACTTTTTACCACGGTTCGGATTGTTATATTGTCAAAGGGTATGGAGAAATCTTTGATTCTCCATACCTTAAAGCCATACCATATTTTATTTTTTATGGCAGGTCAAGCGCACAAAAACGGAGCGGTGTTATTGGCGGTTTTCAAATTTGAATTGTAATAATTAAATCCATAACAAACCCGAAAATAATTTTGTTTTTGTTCCCCGCAATATTTTTGAATTGTCGCCGGATGCTAAAAAATTGAAAATTAAAACTTTATAAAGCTTAAAAAATTTTTTGAAAATGTATGTACTAAAATGATATGAACGATATGCATACTCATATAAAAAAATATGATTTAACAATTTACAAACAAAATTCCATCAAAACAAAAACATGCTGAGTGTAAAATACAGGCATAAATCAAAAGTAAAGCAGAGGTATTCATTATGAACAGAAACGATAGGGAATTTATTGTACAAAAAATCCGTACACAATACACCGAAAAGGAACAAACGCAGCTTGACGAGCTTAAAGAACTTGACAGGAAGGTCAAAAGACCCGCGGCGGTATTCGCGTATATATTCGGATGCGTGGGCGCAATTGTTCTGGGCGCCGGCATGAGCCTGATTATGACCGACATCGGCAATTTTTTCGGAATAACCGACACCTATATTCCCGGAATTATTATAGGTACGGCGGGCATAATTATCGCGGCGGTCAACTATCCGATATACAAAGGCATACTCAATTCCCGCAAAAACAAGTATAAGGCGCAGATCATTGAGCTGAGCGATAAAATAATAAAATCCTGAACTTAAACACGGGAAAATGTGCGAAACCTGATTATGACCGAAAAGGCCGCCGACATTGCGTCACGTTCCGGAAAAGCATTTTTTGAATATTTCAAAAAATCATAAACATAATATGTCCCGAATAATATAAGTTAAAAACAGGCATAATCTATCGGACTGACATGCATTCCGGATAAAATATGCCTGTTTTTTCAGGGAGAGCCGAGCTTTCGGGCGGGCTTCCGCCATCACTTTCTGCCCGTCAGCTTTCATGAGTCCTTTCTCTGAATCTGTTCCAAGCCTTTTCAAACCACAGCTCGGCGTCGGGAATGGGTCTTATCGGAACAGAGCATATGTTTGTTTTGCCGTTTTGGCCGCGGGCGACAATTATTTTTTCTCTTCCCGAAACTTCTTCGGGCAGAGGGGAGCGGTCCATAAAGCTTCCGCCGTCCAGAACGAAAGCGGAGCCGCGGGAGCCGAAGCTTTTTGCCGTTTCCAGAATTACCTTTGAAATTACCTCCTGCATACGAATTATATCGAGATTCTTGAAAAGCATGGGTATTTCACATATATCTTTCCATTTGTTGTCGTATATAAATCCGTTCAGGTCCCTGCTTATTTCCTCCGCGGCGCCTGTCATGGAACTGATGTCACGCAGAAAAGCAAAATCGCGGCTCATGCGCTTTTGGTATTTTTCCCTTGTTCGCGCGAGAGTTGATTTTTCACCCGACGTCGCGTCTATAAGACTTCGCGTTTCTCTGAGCGCGTCGGACAGGATCCGCTCGTAATGTCTCGAAACCTTATTGTCGCTCTCATAGACTATATGCTGAGCCGCGCGAAGCCCGCCGACCTGGCAGGAATTGAGCGCGCTGCCGCCCGGACGGAAAATTCCGAGGCTGCCTGCCGCCTCGCCTATCGCGTACAGCCCTTTTATGTTGGTCTGCCAATTGCTGTCGATTCTGACGCCGCCGTTGTTGTGCTGCGCGCATACCGCGATTTTCAACGGTTCTTTGTACAGGTCAATTCCGTGTTCCGCGTACAGCGATATGGCGCCGGGATTCATTCTTTCAAGCCTTTTTATCGGAAGCGGCAATAACGCGTCCGAATTTTTAAGATAATTATACGCCACATCTCCGATTCCCTCAAAATCGTCTCCTGTCCCAGAGGGCTCGCGGGTAAAGTCCATATAAACTTCCCGCCCGAGAATGACATTTTCACGGTAGACCAGAAGGTCAATGTAGGATGAACCGTGAATTTTGCGCACGTCAAAAGGCCATTCGTAGCCTTTCAGAAAAACATTTTCAAGCGCCTGAGAGGGACTGTCAAAATATCCGGGCAGAAATTCATACTCTTTTCCGTTTTTGTCCACGGATATGTAGCGGGGAAGCACCTGCTGATATGTCCCGGATACGTTCCATCTGAAATCGGTGGAAGCAAGCCCGTACTGCCATTCGGACAGATTTCCGAACTCCGCGCCGGCGTCAAGCGCCAGGGACGAGTTTCCGGTGTGCTGAACCGGATAAACGCTGTCGGAATAAACGGACGCGGGTCCTCCCGTCGCGAGAATTACATGAGGGACTTTAAACGCGACAAATTCGGTTTTTTCCTCGCGGCTTAAGTCAATGGCGAGCGCGCCTGTGACCTTGCAGTCGTCCGTCAGGATTTTTATGACCTGAAGATTGTCAAGAACCTTTATACCTTTTTTATTTACGGATTCTTCAAGCACTTCAGTCATCTTTTTTGAGGTGTAAGGTCCTATGGATGTGGCGCGTCGGTACGGGTCGTGGTCGGTCCTGTAGCCCACAAATTCTCCGTATTCGTTTGTAGGGAACATCACGCCCAGATTTGCAAGCTTCATAAAGCACCTTGTTGAGTTCGCCGCTTCGGCGAGCGCGACGTCTCCGTCCATGGCGCCGCCGTCAAACAGCGTTTTCGCCATAAGCCTGACGCTGTCGCCCTCCTCGCCGGCCAAAGAAAGCTTGTAATAGGTCTGCTTATCGCTCCCGGTATTCCGCGAAGTGCCCATGTTTTTTCCCTCGGTAAGGAGCGCAATGTTGCGAAAGCCCAGATCATACAGCCAATCGGCACAGTTATACCCCGCGCAGCCCGACCCTATTACCACCGCGTCAAATTCATATTGCCGCATAAGCACACCTCACAGTCTTCTGATATGAAATCCGCCGTCGGCGTTGAGCACGGTTCCGGTGCCGAAATCCAACAGTCCGCTTGAAGCGGCAAGCACACATTTAGCGACGTCTTCGGGGGTGCCCCAGCGCTTTATCGGCGTTATGCCCTCGGAGATCAGCTTGTCGTATTTCTGTGTCACGACTTCGGTCATGGGTGTTTTAATTATGCCGGGGCGCACTTCAAACACCGGGATGTTATATTCCGCCAGCTTGTCGGCAAACAAAAGGGTTATCATGGAAACTCCCGCCTTTGATATGCAGTATTCGCCTCTTGAGGTGCTTGAGGTGTAGCTTGAGTTTGACGCTATATTTACAATTCGCGGGGAATAGTCCTCAGGATTTTTACTCTGATACGAAATCATCAGGTTGGCAAATCTCTGGCACATGAAAAACGTGCCTTTTGTGTTTATCCCGACCACACGGTCAAAGCTTTCCTCGGTCGTCTGGAGTATATCAAGCCTTACTTTGCAGGATACGCCCGCGTTGTTTACAAGAAGATCAAGCCTGCCGTACTTTTCATCAATAAAATTCTGCAGCGCCTCACGGTCGGCGTTTTTCGAGATATCACATCTGAAATATACCTGTCCTTCCATTTCGGGGTGGACGTCTGAATATACCACTTCATAGCCTTCTTTTTTCAGCAAATCAGCCGTGGCACGTCCTATTCCCTGATACGCTCCCGTTACCAATGCGACTTTTTTCATAATCTTTTTGCCTTTCTTCGTCCGACTTAACGCCGGTTTATTTTTTTGCTTTTAACCGCTCATATAATTTTTTGTAATAACCGTTGTGTACCGCGCAGCCCGACACCTGTTTGCCGCGCATAAGTTCAGTGCAGCGTGAACATGCCGCGCAGCATTTTTTCGGGTCGAATTCGCCGTTCAGATAATCCCGGAAAAAATCCGGGTAGGCAAGTGTAACCCGACCGAACCCCGCGAGGTCGCAGATGTTTTTTTCAATCTGCTCTTCCGCTTTCTCCAAAAGCTCACGACGGTAGTATGAAAGCCCTGAGCCCACAACGGTAAGACTCGGAAATTTCTCTTTGATGTGCTTCTCCACGGTTTCAAACCTTTTGAGTCCGACCTCGGGAGTCTCCGGAGGCGTATATGCCCCTGTGCGGAAGGGGCGGTTTACGTGCGGATTGTAGTATGGGTTGCCTATTGTGACATTCAGCATATGTACGCCCGACGAAACCAGCTTGCCTATCAGCAGGTCGCTTTCGGTAAGATCGAGATTGTTGTGCTCATCGGTTCCGAAACCGTAAGGCTTTTCAACCATATCGCTCACTCCGAGTCTGGTTACGATAAAAAAACTGCCTGACGCCCATACCGAGGCCGAATTTACACAGTCCAGATACAGGCGCGCGCGGTTTTCAAAAGAACCTCCGTATTTGCCCGGTCTGTCGTAGGCGGACAGCAGCTCCTGAAAAAGATAACCGTGGCAGCTTTTAACGTCTACGCCGTCGAATCCCGCCTCAAGCGCAAGCTTTGCCGAGTCTGAGTACAACTGCGGAAGAGTGTCCAGATATTCGTCGGTTACGATGCAATCATCGGATACGGGTCTTGTTTTTTCATAAACCGGATTGTGATACGCTATCATCGGCTTTATGCTTTGTCTGCCCGAATGGGTAAGCTGTAAGAAGAACAAGGGGGCAAAACCGTTTTCTCTCTGTGATATTTCTTTCAGCTCTTCGAGCAGGGCTTTGAATTCAGACAAATTTTTGTTGTCAAGCATCATCTGGCGCGGGTTTGTCCTGCCCTCGGCGCAGACCGCGTTTGCCTCGAACCACACGACAGAGGCGCCGGACGCCGCCGTTTTGCGGTATTTTTCGATTGTAAGCTCGCTCGGCGCTCCGTTTTCTTTGCAGTCGCAACCCTCCATCGGCTGAAAGACCACACGGTTTTTAAGTTCTGTTTTTCCGAATTTATACGGGGTGTTTAAAATGGTTGTGATTGTTTTATTCATAATCTGTTGCTCTTTGTTTAGTTGTTTTTGTCTTTTTTGTTTGAGTACATTATATCATATACCGATAAAATTTTCAATGATATTTTTCATAAATAAAAAAATAAATAAATTTTTTATCTGGTTTTCCGTAATTTCATAATTAATTTACAAAAATACAATATATTATATAAGAAATTGAGTGCATTTATGCTATAATTAAATTGATGCATTAGAATAAACTGGTTAATTGCTATAATTTTTTGAGTTTTTTACAACTCGATAACAGCCTTTATTTTATCATAAAGATTTTGTAAATTTAAGGAGACAAATCATGAAAAAATTAAATGCTTTTATAGGCATATTAATATTTACCGTGATTACCGTGGGATGCGCGAGCGGCGGAAAAAACAAACCGGGCGAGTCGGTAAACCCAACGGGGAGCCATGCGGAGCAGTCCCCGGAGAGCGGCACTGCCTCGGCAAATACGGAAGTTTTTGTTTTTAAAAAGCTGTCTGACGCGGAAAAAGAAAATTTTCGCGACCTGCTTGAAAGGAATTTCGGTTCCAACGTATCGGATTTAAGCATTGAGAATTCGCAAAGCGATATTATGCCCGATAGCGCCAAATGGTACAACACAACCGTAGACTTCAGGTTTGAGGGGACGCTGAATAAGGCGGGTGAGAACTGTGATTTCAGAGTAACCGAGAACTTCGGCTCATATGAAGAAACCGTAGCCGGAAAAGATTATCTGTGTATATACTTTGGCGTAAAGAGCAACAGTAATAATCACCGCTTCACGGGCGTCTCCGTAACCGATTACGGTGAAAATTCGCTGAGCGTTGATATAAAAACGCGGCAAATAGAGGACGCGGATATGGCTTTGACCAGCGATATTGTTATACTCAGATTTGACAGGGCTGTTCTCGGCGGGGACGTGAACGAATTTAATGTTTCCTTTTCGCTTGATTGATGTGGATGTATTTCCTGTATTTTTCCTGACAAACACAAATTTTTTAATTAATTTTTTTCTGTTTAAAACATTTTATCTGACATTTACGATTGTTAAATAAGGCAATGAATTCTATTTAAAACAATTATTGGTATTATTTTTTGAAATGTCAGTATATATGTGTAAATTTTGCAGTAAAAACTTGATTTTTATTTGAACTATAATTGACAACAAAATCGGGATAATGTATAATTATAATGTTAAAAAAATAAAAAAGAGCAAAGAAGCGCGATTCGGGAAATAAAAAAACCGACATAATTAATGCTTTGCCAATGGCAGCGTACCGGAAAGCGCAGACTAAAAATGTCGCAAAACTCCGCGTTTCAGTCATGTTCAGATTTTCTCCCAATCAACACCACTACAGATTCAAAAAAGAAAATATCGAAAAAATCGCGTCCGCGATAAGTCAGAGTACTTTCCCGTCCCACCGGCTTATCTCGACGCAAACCGGACTCAGTCTCACTACCGTGGGAAACGCGGTCAAAGCCCTCAGGGAAACCGGAATCATGTATGAAAATTTCACAACTCTTCCGGACGAGCAGAAAACCTGCGGGCACCTTTTGTTTCACGAAGATATACATCATATAGTGATTGATATCACAACCCCGGAATTTTCGATGTGGACCGTAAACAGCAAGCTGTCAGACTCGTCTGTGTTCAGATATATATACAATCCTAATTTTTCGGAGAAAGACAACCTCAGGATATTTTTTGAGAGAGGCAGGGCTCATCTGGAAACAAGAGTCAGATATTTCTGCGGCATTGTATTAATAACCGCCGACGGCTCCATGTTCACAAAAGAGAGAGTTTCTGACCTCTACAGGCCGGATGAATACAGACCTTTCATATCCGACTGTATAAAAACCGACTTTTCTCAGAACGCGGACTGCGTCGTAACTTTCGGGAAAGCGTCGGAATACTTTATCCTCTCGGACAATTGCCGCAAATACCGCAATCACAGAATATATTATATTTTTATCGGCAAAAACATCATAAGCTGCTGCGTTGACAACGGGCGTCATATTTTCACTTGCTTTCCTCACGACACTACCTCTTTCAACAATGACGCATTCGGTCATGGAGAGTCCGCCGATATACGGTCTGTCACTGATAATCTTACCTCTCTTATTGACCATGCCGATACGGTTATCGCTCCCGATACCGTTTTCATTGATTCCGACCAGTTTGTATTTGACTCGGCTATGGGCAAACAGCTTCAGAAAAACATTGACAGAATAAATAATCGGGCTCCCCGTATTATTATATACCGCGGCAAACCTCCGCTCTTTATCAAAGGCGCCTCTTTACTGCTCAGAAAAAAGCTGATTGAAAATTTCCTCGCTTCTTCCTCCGATTGATAAAGTAATTTGCAGTATGTCCGTATCCTTGTTTGAGGATTTGTCTGCTTGGCGAAAGGAAGCAGAGAAATACCAAAACGGCGAGATAGCAAAAGACGAGTATGACACTTGACGCTATACATATCCCGAATACGAGGCAAAAAGAACGAGAGAAATACTTGACGAATTGCGAAAAAGCAAGGAGAATACACGCATTAGATGTAAAAGAATTAAACAGCGCCGTATCTGATAGATATGACAGAAGTGAAAAGCGTATAGTCGGTATTATGCTTGCAAGATATGACTTGCCTTTGACACAAACAATCATTGACAGTTGTTATTTGTATTGGCATTATAATACGGATAAAAAATTAGATGTTTTTTGGGCTGGTTATGGGGAGTATTTATGTCCTGATGAGGCTTCAAGTGATAAAATAATTCTAAGATTTGATGGAAATAAAGATCGTGTATACTTTGATCGAAAAGCTTTTATAAGTATTAAAAATGAATTTAATGGTATTTTCAAAAAGCCCTACCAAGACAAGATAGAGCTTGTACTCGTCAACTATCGGGACGGAAAATTAAGATTTGATGAGTCTATGAAGATAGATTTAGAAAAAAACTTAGATCCTGATTTTGCCACAATAAGAGGACTTATGGAATTTATCACTAATGAAAGTTCACCTACATATGATGTAGCGTCTTTAGCGAGCAAGATTAGAAGTGAGCGATTCAAAGATTATGTAAAAAGACAAATCAAGGGCATTACTTTGAGTGATATAAAAGGCTCTTTGTCAATAGTTGGGGTAAAAAAATCTGACTAAAAGATAAAGGACTAAACGGTTGTCGCTTAATTTGTCCAACAAGCCCATAATTGCCCGCGTGGTCAGCTTTATCTGTTGGTTTCACCCTAACATTTAATATATAACCATTTAATATCAACTTTAATTGGAATAGCAAATTTATAGCAAAAAAAAGAGCTAACAGACTTCGAACAGAAATCTGTTAGCTCTATTTCTTTATTTATGAATAATACTCGAATGTTGTCAAAATGTTGCCACAAGGGTGCTTCGGATTTCAAAAATCCTTATACCGCAAGGACTTTCGCCGTTTTTGGTATTACTCCCACTCTTTTACAATATTCTCCCACGCCCTATTTTCAGTTCGTTTTCCTATCATTTCAGGCGTTTTTGAGAGCATTTTTCTATGTCGTATTTTATTTATCGTCCCTCGTGTTGCAAAAAGTGTTGCAATTACTGCAAAGAAATGATACCACACGGTTATGAGGTTAGCACCGTATTTTTGTTTCATCATAAACTATTTCCATAATCAAAATATTCTAAAAACTACAATTTTTTATGTATTG
>CALWJX010000092.1 GCA_944381085.1 uncultured Clostridia bacterium | reverse complement strand
AGACTTCCTGACGCGTATATAACCATATCTTTATTATTTTCAGACTTTTTGGGTCATATCTATTTACAACACAGATTCCTTTTTAAAAAATATTTATTTTTTCTATTGACAAACTTTTTTTTGTGTGATATAATAAACAAGTCGTTGAAATAATTATATAACTGGGTGTGGCGCAGTTGGTAGCGCGCTACCTTGGGGTGGTAGAGGCCGCAAGTTCAAGTCTTGTCACTCAGACCAAAATCGGAGGTTCAACCGAACCTCCGATTTTCTTTTATTTTCTCGCAAATTCTCGCGAAATCGCGTGTTTTCGCGATAATGATTACAGGAACAGTCTTCCCTGTTTATCGGGTAGAATGTTCCTGTTTTTATGCAACGACGACATGTTAGACCATACATGCTGATTTTATGTTTGATTTCGGGTGTTTTTCGAGATACTTAAGGCGGTAACCGCGAGCTGCGATTACCGCCTTTTCTTTGCTTACTGCGTATCAATTCTTTGCCACCAAATAGAGTGCATCAGCACTAACACCTTCTCGCTCAAACAGTTCGGGAGTTGTATCCTCAGGAATTCCTTCCAGCAACAATTCTGCCTTTGCTTGTTTGAAAGATTGTGCTACTGATAAACCAAATCCTACCGAGGAATAAAAGCGTGCTGCAAATACACGTGCCGCCTCATCTCCAATCGGGGCGTTCATTCCAATCGCAGTGTCAATGTTCTCAGCTATTCTTGCCGCCTGAACGGATGAATAGCACGCATTGAAGAATACCAATTTGACGGTATCCGAAACAGTAGATATTGCCTGAGATATCGCTTGGGGTGAAACCAATTTAGGAGTGCCATCCGGATTTTGTAGGACAAGCTCTCCGTCCTCACAACCATGACCACTAAAGTGGATTATGGTTGGGTTCGTCTCATTAATCGCTTGCATAATGTCGCCTGCACGAACCGCCCATCTGGTCTCAAATCTTACAGTATCCCTATACTCAGACAATCGTATCTTCTCTTGTATGCTTCTCGCTTCTTCATCCAATTTCAAAAAACAACCTTCTACTGGATTGGATGCCAAGAACAATATTGTTATTTCTTCTGGTATTTTTTTCAGCTCTTGAATTTCATCATATAGAGACTCTTGAACAGAAGCGTGAAGATTCAATGTTTCATCTACAGAATTAAATCTGCGAGTTGTTTCTCTTTCTACACGCTTCGCTTCTTTAACTTCCGCTTCGCTGAGCTTCTTTTCCGCTGCGGCCAATTCCTTTTCCTTAGTGCCTATCTTCTTTTGAAGATCACCGCATTTTTTGCTGATATCCGCTATCTGCTTGTTGCTACGCTCAATCTCATTCAACTTGGATTTTATAGTTGCGTTATTCTTTGTTCGACTTATCGCGGATTTAGCTGCAATAATTTTCTTTTGTAACGGAGCTATCTTTGCTTCCTCTTTGGAATATTCAATCTTCAGTTTTGATAGATCTTCTCTTAATTTTATTACTCTTTTTCTGTCGTTTTCAACAGACATTATATCAGTCCTTTCTTTATTAGATGGTTACAGGGAAGCCGAAGCTTCCCTGTGTTGTGACTTACCCCTTGGGAGGATAAGGATCGTTGCCGTACGAATTGCGTTCGCGAATCTGCCCCTGCTTGTTATGAACAAACAACTCAGACCCTTGATTTTTAGCAATTTCTTTTCCGACTCGGATAGCTTCTCGCTGTGTACTCGTGACAACAGTTGCCCTGCTGTTACCTGCACCTTTAACTTGCCATCCGTCTCGATGTGGAGTTACGTGCTGATTCCTTGCCATAAATTTACCTCACTGTCTGTGGCACTCGGGACAGCATACTGCGCACCCGTCCACGTTGGAATAATACGCTTTGGCTCTTTGCATTGCTTCAGCGCAAGAATTGAAATACCCCAAATATATCCTGTTGTATTCCGAAGGAAGATAATAGCAGGAGGACTTGTGTACTTCGTGGTTAAAATTGGGATTCCCTGATGTCAACTTATTGACATAATAATGATGAAACATGTACGTTCACCTCTTTCTGTGTATTTTATTAAAAACACACTGCAAAAGAGCGGTTGCCCAACTTCTCCCTCCTCAAGGCAAAAAGATTCGCAAGAAACCTTGACATTTTGAGTCAACTGTGATATAATGATTCTTACCCAGAAATAATAATATCACGTTATTGTTTCCCAAAGCCTTGCAGAGCGGCAACTCAGCGAGGCTTTTCCTTTTGTTTGTGTGGTTTTTTATGAATTGTTATCGTAGTATATCAAGCAAATCGTAGTAATAATAAGTACGATTGCGGCTTCTCTTGTCTGTATACAATATTTTGTTTTCCACAAGAGTATTCAGGTATCGGTTTATACTGGTTAGCGGTATTTCTGTGTTCTGCTCAAGCTGCTTGGCTGTTATTATCGGATACTGATACAGAGTGTTTATAACATCAACAATATTTGAGGATCTGGCAAGATCACGAGCTATATTCAGGTGTCTGTCGTATAGATCGTTGATACTTGAGATAATATTGATGTATTTATCACACTGCTTTGTCACCGTCACAAGGAAAAATTTAATCCACTCATTCCACGCGTTCTTGTATCTGATATCATTCAGCAATGAGTAGTAACGCATCTTGTCTCGCTCCAGCGCCTCGCTGATAAAGAAACAAGGGAGTTCTATTTGCTTTTGGAAGAACAAATACATCGGAATAAGCATACGTCCAACTCTTCCGTTACCGTCCATAAACGGGTGTATCGTTTCGAATTGCGCGTGAATTATTGCCGTTCTAACCAAAGGTCTGAACTTGTCTGTCGGCTTATTGATGTACTCAACAAGGTTATCCATTAAGCCGTGGACATCTTCTGGTACGGGAGGAATAAAAGTAATTGCGTGTGTCGAGTCGTTCTTTCCAATGTAGTTCTGTTCTGTACGAAAAACACCTACATCTTTGGGCTTTCTTACATTCCCCTCCATCAGTGCCTCATGCATTTTGTAAAAGAACTCGTTGGAAAAATCATGACGCTGTAAAAAATCATATCCCTTAACCGTAGCAAGATAATAATTCCTTACCTCGTTAAGATTCTTATCTTTCTCATTCGGAGATACTTGATTTATCAAAACGCCATCGAGAGTAGCTTGAGTTCCTTCCAAGGCGGACGAAGCAAGGGCCTCTTTTTGCTGAAGCGTTGGCATGAACCACGAACTATCAAGTTTACTGTCCTTGATTTTTTCCTTGTAAACCTCCAGTTTTGCCGTGGCATCTATAAGTTCCTCAAAGAATTCATTTTGGTCGATATACGAGGTATCGAGTGGCAACAAGCTTGCCGAATAAGCTCCATTCATGGTTATATCCCCCTTCTTTTACTGTATTATACCACAATTAAAACCACTTGTCAATAGTTTTGGTTTTAATTTTATTATTTTTCTCAGTTTTTCATCACATCTACACCTTTTTGACTTCAAAAGCCGCCCTTCATTCGGGCGGCTTTTATATTAATCTTATATTATTTAATCCCAAACTCCGCTTTCATTTCCTTTATCAGCTCCTCAAGCTTTTTCTCACACTCTTCCTCGCTATCGGCATAGATGTTCCGCGCGATGCGTTTGCCATTGACGGTATCGTCACACTTTTGATCAATTCTTTTTAACTCCAATATCATCTCAATCAAAAGTTCTTTTTCGCTCATTTTATTCAGTCGTTCTTTTTCTAAGCGAAGTTCGTCCTCTTGATTGGCTCTAAACCTTCCAAACATAATCATCCCTCTTGTCAATCATCATCTTTTTCCCGGCTATGCCAATACTCATCGCTATTTGGATTACATTGGTTTGCATGGTTGTCTTGATTTGCCCAATATGCATTGTTATTGGGATTGTTTTGATTGGCGTAATGATCTAATTGTTCTTTGGTGTGAGTATATCCGGATACTCCACGTCCACCTTTTTCCATGACTATACCCTCTTCAATTTTATTTATTTTATGGATTTGATAAATCAAGTTTGCGATTGATATAGCTATTATACCTATACCACCCGAGCAACTTTTTTCTTACCTTTTGTATGCTTTTTAATTAGTTGCTCAAAACTCAAGCCGCTTTCTTCACACATTCTTTTTACATATTCCAAGGTCATTTTCGCATCGTATTCGCTATTGTGTAGTTTTTTATGATCTCCAATTTCAAGCTCTTTAACGATGGCTTTTAGCCCTTTAGTTTGCGGTAAATTATAAAAACGCCTATGTATCTGAGATGAGTCTATACATTGTCTTTCAAATCTTGGCAAATTATAGCGATTGGCTTCATCGTTGAGATATTTAATATCATCCCTTACTCCGTGACCCACATAAAGCGTATTCGGCAATTCTACAAGTTCTTGAATGTGCATTCTATAGATTTGTGGATATTGGGGAGCTTTTTCATATTCCTTTATTGCATAAGATATTATTTTATGTTTGACATACCAATCAAATTCCGCATCCGGATTGATCAAATGAATCCCTTGTTTGATAATATTTAAATTCTCATCTGTCAAAACATAACCGAACTCACATATCTTACCCACCCCGTCAAAACTGTTAGCACATTCTACATCAAAGAATAAATAATTCAATTTCGAGCCTCCTTTTTTATCCTTTCTCCATACAGCTCCAGAAAGGTCTGTGCATGACGGTAATACTCATACCAATACTCGTAATTCCATGCATCCTTATCAAGGCTATCTATTCTGCGTTCAAGTTCTTCTTTCATAAGTCTTGGTAAGTTGTTGCGCATTTCTTCTGTTGCACCGTATTCATTCAGAAGCTTTACAATCGTGCTATAAATCACATCATTTTTTCTTATGGAAGAACCGATATCAAGCCAATTGATAAGAATGTCTACTAAGTCCTCATGCTTCTCGCCGACCCCACAATATTGCCAATTAACAATGCCCTTGATCTCATCATTTTCGAACAATACCGCATCGTTATCCAATGCACCGTGAACATACACTTTGCCACCGAGAGCATCTCCGAGCTTGTCCTGATATTTTTTCAACCAAGAAACCAAAGAAGCAACTTGATTGTAATTTGCATTTCCACAATGCCTTAACACACTGCCTGATATGTAGTCTAAACGATCCAATCCTTCTCGTGTTTCATAATACTTAGGGATCTCATGAATATCCAACTTCTCGCAAAGCTTGTACATTTCATACTCAACATCATTTTCGGATGCTTGTCTCCAAATGTACTTTCCATCTGATGTAATGGTATTTGCCATAACACTCGGCTGCTCCAAGTTTAAGAGTGCGTTCTTTTGCGCCACAAGAGTCTTGATTTTTTCTTTGATCGCATTGTTAATTTCAGGATCCACAGCACGATCATATGTCAATATGCTACCGATTTTTGCCCAACCGTCAACAATATATCCCTTCTCATCCACCTTCAATTCTTGTGCAAAAGAGGAGAAGTTCTCTGCCGCAAATCCAAGCATTCTCTTGTTGTATGCAATTCCAAAATCCAAAATATCATGGATTGCAGTCTCATAATATTGTGGATTATCAAGCGCAAACGCAAGTATATCTTGAAGCATCGGATTGATAAACATACATTGATCAAAGGAATACTTCGAAGAAACAAGATTGCGATTAGCATCAGTTAGGCCTATTGTTGCATCATCCAAAAACTCTTTTAAAACATCGCCACTTGTCAGAAGAAGATCCCTGAAATCTTTGCTTTTAAGAAGATTATCATCTCTTTCCCGATCGTACTCAATTCGTTGATAAGGATTGATAATATTATACAGTAAAACTGTTTCCCCTTTTGAAGCCAAGAGTTTCAAAATCATGAGCTGCTCATCTTGCTTATGAATATATATGTGCGGTTCGCAATTAAAAGCTCCATGCATTGCAGTATATCTAAATCCAAAATGGTCATATAAGTATGCAATGCCCTGTTCGGATTGATATTCGATAATGTAGTTAAGAAGATTTTTGTTATACTCATCATGATTAGCAATAATTAAGCGCCCTTCGCTATCGGTTTCAGCACCTAATTTTACATACTCATCGTAATCATTCAAGTAAGCAGTATATTCAATACCTTTATTTCTAAGTTGAATTCCAACATTTGATTCTTCGCCGTTTACGATGTAATCCATCGTTGTATTGAGAATTCGCTCCAAAGGAACCACATATTCAAACTTAAACGGACGAGCACCGCCAATCATTTTAGAGAAATTAGCTTTATTTTTCTCACAAAATTCATATCGTTCTCTATGCTGCTCCGGGTATAGCATATCATGTATTTTCATTAAAAGCTCGGAAGCACTTAGGTTTTTCTTTTTCATAAGTTCTTCCATGCGCTGTTTCATTGTATTTGACATTTTCGTCACCATCCTTTCGTGACCATAGTATACCACGTTCTTGTCCGCCTGTCAATAGGTTGTAGTCATATTTGACATTCTGAGTTGTCGTTTTAGTTGTCATTGAATTAAAATCGGTTAATCCACCACCGAAGAACGAAATGACAACTCGGCAATTTTCAAAAGCCTTTTCTTTGGTAACACACAATATACCACAGAAGGTGGAGAAAGTCCAGACCAATGAGAATTAGTTATCAATCAAGTAACAATTAGTTTCTAAAAACATTCTCAAACCATCTACAGGTGCAAACAATAGACTCCAAAATATCGCTGTAGGTGCAAGCAACAGCAAAATAAATGTGGCTGTAGGTGCAAATAATTGGGATTTTTTCTTGACTATTGGTGCAAGTTATGGTATAATGGATATACTAACGGTAGATTGGAGGTATTCATATGGAACGTACAGCTACCCAAAAACTAATAAAATGGAATGAAAGTAAACGCAGAAAACCACTTATTGTTTGGGGCGCACGCCAAGTTGGAAAGACGTATCTGATCCGAGACATTTTCGCAAAAAAATATTATAAGAACAATTATATTTATATTGATTTCAAAATCGAGGACGAAATCAATGATTTCTGTGCTCAAACGGCAAATGCCGAAAAGATTATTGAATATATTTCCCTTTTGAAGGGCAAACAGATCACCGAGAAAACCCTATTAATCTTTGACGAGGTGCAGGAATGTCCAAACATCGTTTCCGCACTCAAATATTTCTGCCAGGATTTCCGGGAGATCCCTGTTATTGCTACAGGTTCTATGGTTCGCATTAAGCTACAAAGAGAAACAAAAAAGCGCGGAAGCGGAAAGAAGTTTCTTTTCCCTGTAGGAAAAATCGACCAAATCACCATATACCCCATGACCTTTGAAGAATTTTTGATGAACAATAACCGCGTGTTATACGATAAGGTCAGGTCCGCTTATGATGCTAAAGCTCCGCTTGACGCTAAAATTCATGAATTGGCGATGGATCAGATATACAAGTATCTTCTTGTTGGTGGAATGCCAGAAGCAGTTGAAGCATTTATCGACAACGGCGATTTATTTGAGTCAAGAGAAATTCTCAAGTCCTTGTACGATAACTATCTTTCAGACATGGATCTCTATCAGGCGAGCCACGAATCCATTCTGCGTTCTCGTACACTATTTTCCAATATTTATCGAGAGCTGAACAAAGAAATAAAAAATTTCTCCCCTGGATTGATTGAAGAAAAAAGCAAAACGAGAGATTTCGCATCTTCAATCGAATGGCTGACAATGGCGCATATTGTAAATCAATCCTTCCAACTTAAAGAGCATATCACAATGCCGCTGGTGAAGGATGATGACGCGTCTTTCCGCCTGTTCCTTGGAGATGTGGGTATGTTCTCCTACCAAAGCGGAATTAACGCAGCATCATTTGTGTCGAGTGACCGGGAAAATACGTTATCGGGTATATTTTTTGAGAATTTTATCGCTGCAGAGTTGATTGCAAAAGGAAATCCTCTGTTTTATTGGAGAGGCAAGTCCTCTTGCGAGCTTGAGTTTATTATCGAGTCCGATAATAAACTGTACCCTATCGATGTCAAAAAGGGACGTGGAGTGCTCAACTCCCTCGAAAAATTCTCGAATCATAATAAGTTCGAATGTGCTATTAAGATCTCAGCTGGTAACTACGGTTATGATGAAAGCAAGAAGCTTTTAACTATGCCATTCTATTTTACTTCGTTCATTGCAGAAGATCTGGCGCAGGGCACTTTTTCACTTTCATAAAATTCAGGCGATACTCACAATTTCAAGTGAGTATCGCCTTTCGTTTATCAAATCAACACCCCATTGCAATGATCCACCTCATGCTGAATGATCTGTGCCGTCCAGCCAGTGTAGGTCTTGGTGCGCATCTGCATCTCGGTGGTCTGATACTGCACCTTGATGGTCTTGTAGCGCTTGCAGGGTCGAGGGACGCCGAGAAGCGACAGACAACCCTCCTCGGTGTCGTATGCGCCGTCCTTCTTGATAATTTCGGGATTGAGCATCACCGTGTATGTCGTAGATCGTCCACTCTCATCGAGAAACGCGATGATGCGCTTACGCACACCAATCATATTCGCTGCCATGCCAACACAGCTTTCCTTGTGCGCCATCAGCGTATCAAGCAAGTCCTGCGCGACCTGCAGATCTTCTAAGGAGTTAAGAAAAATGAAGTTTTGGTTTTTGGCTTTTCCACAATCTTTGTAACTACCTGATATGATTTTGCTTTTCCCTCATAAAAGCACACTTCTCCTTCTTTCATTGAAAGAGAGGGAGATTTGATTATCATCCCTGCTAACTCTGCGTAATATTGATTTGGATATTGCGTAGCCATTTTCTTATCTCCTTTTATGGTTAGTTCTTATTTAATCTTCTTTCCATACGAGAAAGTCTGTCCGACCTTCTCTCCAACTCAAATGCCGTTCCTATTGAAATTCTCTTTACCCATTATTTTTCAATCTCATATTTCCAATCGATAATGCCGCCGAACTCCTTGACATTGGTATAACCAAGATTGACAAGCTCCTCGGCTGCAATTTTGCTTCTTCTGCCGCTTCGGCAATAGACGAGAATCAACTGATCCTTATCGGGAAGCTCCTTTTCAGCGCGGTCTGCAATCTCGTATTCGGGAATCAGTATCGCTCCGGGGATATGCCCCTGGTCGTATTCCTCCTGTGTTCTCGCATCAATGATAATATATCCTCTCTCGCTGTCCATCAACGCCTTGGCTTTTGCTCCGTCGATCTGCTCGTAGGTTGCAGAACCACCATCCGAACAACCAACGCATCCCAACGGCAACGTGAAAGTGAGAAGAGCAATCAAAAAACGTTTATTTATTTTCAACATATATTCTTATCCCCTCCGAGGCAAACTCAGAAGTTCCCTCTCCATACTTGTCGATATTCTTCTTGAATCGCTCATCGGCGACATACATTTTGCCAAGCCCTGCAAGGATCTCGTCTGTACAGGTGTAATAGTTGGCGGTGATGTGCGCCTGAAACTTGGCAACAAGCGCCTGTACCTCAGCAGAATCGGTACTCGCTCCACTTTCATTGCACGCGCCAAACTCGGCAAAGATCGTCATCAAGCCATCGTTTGCTTCAGCCCACTTCTCTTTTGTGTAGTTTCTTGTTTTCTGTTCGTGCTCGCGGTAAGCGTCGGTGTTACCCCAACGCTCACGAACCTCGCTTTCGTAATTCTTCATTTATATACCTCGCAAATTTTTGCAAGTATTTCTTCATCTGCCGGGCAGAAATCGTAGTTTGGAATCTCGCTCGGCGTGATCCATTGGATGTCGTTGTGCTCCAGCTTCTGCGGTTCTCCTTCGGCGATCGTGGCGTTAAACAACGTCAGATGTACCGTCAAGTCGGGATATTCGTGGACTACATCCATAAATACGTCACCGACAGACAGCGTTATCGCAAGCTCTTCTCTGCACTCACGGATTAGCGCTTGTTCTTTTGTTTCTCCCGGTTCGACCTTGCCACCGACAAACTCCCAAAGAAGCCCTCGCGCTTTGTGTTCCGGGCGTTGGCATATCATGAATTTATTGCCCTGCCAGATAAGGGCGGCTACTACTTCGGTCATATTCCTATCTCCATTAAATCCATTGTCTCTTGTTCGAGCTTGCAGTTGTTCTCAAGCATAAACTCAACGGTCTCTTCAAACTCCGTTTCAGCTAACGCAGCAAGACGTTTTCTATCGCTTTCCGTGAGCTTTTTCGTGTATTTCAGATTCGCTTTCAACGTTTTCACATCCATACAGTATGGAGCAAACGAAATACCGGTTTTATTTCTCAGATGCTGAAGAATGTAAAAACCTCCTGCGTCAATATCGCCAAAATGCAAGTATTGCTTATCCGGGTTTTGCTCATAAACCTTTTTTATAAAATTTCTTCTGCTTGTATTATGATAACCGCCAAGATATATTGCAAAAGAATTCTCGCAATTGAAGGCATTAAACGTGGTTAGATTCTCTATCGTAATGACAACATCTCCAAACACGGTGATATCATCCACGTTTTTAAGCATCTCCGAAGATATTGCCATATCGCCGGACATCTGTGAGAAGTCAATTTGCTGACCACAAACAGCAATTTTCCCTTTTCCCTTAAAATAGACATGTCCGGGGTTCTTTACGATGTTCAGATCCGCTAAAAGTGTTTCTCTGTCCGGAAAATCTCCATATTCATAGAGGAGTGCTACAACCTTTGAACGTATCTTTTCAAATGCTTTTGAATCACCTAAGACCTGAATGGAGAAATCTCTTTCAAATGTCTCGTTTTTGACCTCGGTTATTTTTGAGACGACTTTGAGAATTGACTCATACATATCAAAATTGTTATCAAAAAATTCAACCGATTTGTTTTCGGCGAGACGTTCCAACTGGCGAGAGCAATACGCTGACAAGATTACATTGCAATCTTTATAAAGAAGCAATATATTTTTCAGATCAATAATAATATCACTTTTAGGGATGCGGCCTAAGTACTCGTATGCTTCGTTTATAGCGTCCAAACTCAGAGTAACACTTTGCACAACTCCACTTTTCAACTTTTTAGCTGTTACAAAGTCTTGTGCCTCTAAATTATCGACTGCTTCATTTATGGCGCAAAAAAGCTCGTATTCAGAATCATCCTTATATTTCGGAAACATCTGAGCCACTTTGCATGTAAAGCTTTGATTCACTTGGTTTGTTCCGATAAAGCTTTTACTGCCTTCATATTTATCAAGAAGGACATTCAATATTTGCTTTTCGTATTTGATCATAAATCATACTCCTCAACAATACTTGAATATCCGTTTCGATATGTAACCAATACGGTGTCAACATACTCTCCGATTGTTTCGATTTTTGCGGGCGGTGTCGCGAGAATAATTTGGAAGTTTTGCGAGCGCAAGAATTTCATCATGTTTTCAATACGATCATCATCCATCTTGTCAAATGCTTCGTCTAGCATAATGATTCTGATGGTTTCTCCGACACTATACATCTGAGCGAACGATGCCGCAATAGCAACATAATACGGAGTCTGCGTTTCGCCACCGCTTTTCTCACCGTAGATCTTAGAGAAATATTGTGATTTTCCATCTTTAGATACGATTTCAATATCATAATCCATATACTCGCGATAGTCGGTATACTCGGAAAGAATTTTATCTCCATGCTCATCCGATTCAGTTAGCTTTGAGAAAAGGTCTTCCATTTCGCTATGATAACGTTCTTCAAACTCACTTGCAAAGAGCGTGAATCCACCCATATTTACTTCTGAGGTAATCATCTCATAAAGCCCCTGCTTCCTGCTATGGGCAGAATAATGGAATTTATAAGAATCATTTCCGTAGTAAATGTTTTTCAGAGCTTTATTAAGGTTTTTAAAAATATCCTGTGCACTCTCAATATTTTCTCTCATACGAGCAAGGAAGTTTTCACGGAACTCAAGTTCGCAATCCTCTTTAGCCTTATTCAGCTTTTCCTCGTATTCAATTAGATTGTGGTTGGAAAGTGTGCGATACTCCTGGGCATAAGCGAATATAACCTCTTCGCCTGTACCGTATTCGCCTTCTTTGTAACTGGCTTGCATACTAATTAATTCGCGCAAGAGTTTACCATGCTGATTATCAAGCACGGCTTTTCTACGCCCATAGTTATCGTAAATAGTACCTGCCTCTTTTGTCTTGCTATGCTCAGCATACTTCTGCTCAGCAGCAAGAATAGCATTGTTATCGCCATCACTTAGCTTTTGAATCTGCTCCTCAAGTTCAGAAACCTGAGCTTTCAACTTATTTATCGAGCTGTTAAGATCTGAAATATCACGATCAAGATTGATAATACTTGTTTTTAAGTCATCCTTCTTTTGACTCAAAGCGTTTACTCGATCAAGGCACTCTCTTTCCTTAAATTGCAAAGCAATGATATTAGGATCATTCTGCGCATCTTTAAGTTCTGCAGCTGTTTTCTGTATTTTCTTTATAATTTCATCAAGCTCGATTGGAGAAGAAAGATATCTTTCTATCGCTCCTAAGTCACACTCACCGATATAATCGAGAGCAGTATCTATTTCTTTAATTCTTGCCTCAAGAGTATAGCATTGCTCACTAATTGCCTTGTAATCAGCTTCCGCTATTTCAAGCTGACGCGCTATCGCCGATTTACCGATATAAGGAATACGATAAATATCTTCCGGGATCTTTCTAAGTCCTTTCCCCTGATATAACATACATCCGGCAGTAATAGCAATAGGATACTGCTTTAGCTCTATAACTTCATTACAAAGAACTACTCGTCCCATTAAGTAATTCGCGTAAGCTCTTGCATAACGATTCTTACTTGAAACAACCGAGGCCAATGTCATTTCATCAGTCTCGCTCTTCAAATCCAATGCCTGAGTATTTACTAAAGCGACACCCTCAATTTGGTGTTTCATGCGATCGTACACTTCAGTAGCGATATCATAGTACTGAGGGTCCACAATGATGTTAAAACGCTGTGTATTTAGATATCCTTCTACCGCATTTTGCCATTCAGGCTTTACAACTTCAAGCAAATCTGCAAATACACGCACATCTGCGCTTATAGAACGACAATCAAATTCAGATTCAATTGCTTCTTTTAAGCTAATCGTGTTTTTAGGATATGTAATTTTATTTTTGCGAAGATTATCAATCTTCTTTTTAATGTCAGAAAGCTCTTCCTTCAAAGTGGTCACTTTAAGGTTCTTTTCTGCCTTTTCAGCATTCAACTCGGAATTTGCCTTTTTATAAAGCGTGTTCAGAATTACAAATATCTCGTCTCTCTCTGCCTGAGACATATTAGCTTTACCAAGATTGCGAAGAACAAGTGCATTTATATCTTCCGACACGCTGGGAACAAATTTAAGCGCACGTATAGCTTTTTCAAGTTGAGCCTGCAAAACCTCTACATGAGAAGCGACGAACTCCTTGTCCTTTTCAAGAAGCTGCAAATCCTGATTGAGCTTCGAGATGAGCTTACTGCACTCATTATTGCTAATATCAATTCTAATCGCTTGTAAGTTCTCCTGCTCCGAAGCAAGATAGGTTTTGGTTCTTTCGGATTCGGCAGTTTTCGATTTTAATTCTTGATCTTTTAGCGCCAGCGACTTGTTGTTCTCTTCAATCTTTGCTTTTTTATCTTCTATTTCAGCAATCTTCAAAAGTATGTCGATAACAAGAATATCTCTCTTGATTTCAACCATCCTGTCATTTATTGCAATAATATTCCCAAGATGCTCAATTTGTTTACGAACTTCTTTAATAAGCTCCTGCATCTCGCGCAAGTTCCGAATATTTTCGCGAAGTACATCAACTTCAATCTGCTTCTCGGGAAGAATAAACTGTGTAATAAACTTTTTAACATTATCCATCGGCTTGAATGCCAAGGACTTGGGAATCATATCAAAGAAATTCTCATCCAAATTACCAAGACGGCGCTTAAATCGATCTTTAGCTTCTTTTGTGCTCCTAATGTAGGCAATCTTTTTACCGTTGTTTTTGAACTGCTCGTCGGTAGCAGGCTTATTGTCTACAATAAAGCTGAATCCATCCAATGTTCCCTCTTCGCAGAACCAGATTCTTCGTATCTCTGCCTCTTCATCAGGAGAATCAAATTTTGCGCCAAGTACAAAAAACCTATCCTTGCTCTCTTCGTAAAATTCGAGTGCAACATAGGAAATCACGCTATTTTTTCGAGCATATGTATTCCCTTCTTCACCGGTCTTACATCTTACATAACCTTTAAGGTCACGCTTGCTCTTTTCATTGGCGGCAGGGTTGAATCTTCTTGTATTGGTAGTCAGAATGAGCTGAATTGCATCGAGGATTGTAGATTTTCCGGATGCATTTTCACCGCTAAGCAAAAACGAACCATTGACATCTATCGTCTCATTACCAAAGTAGTGCCAGTTAACGAGTTTAATTCTCGTCAGCTTCTTCATCGTCTGCGGAGTCGATTGTACCAAAAGAGTCACCTCCCACCGAATATTTTTCCAACTTATCTTTTGCACTATTATACATATCGTCAAGACTGTTTACAGTAACTGCAAATAGGATTGACGGATATACCATAATTCTCGTATCGGGGTTAGACATATCCGCATCCAGCTTGCTGATCAAGTGATAGCGCTGAAACATTCCCAAAGTGTTTCGCATTGTAGTCTTATCAAGCTTTGCGTTCATTTTCAGCATATTATACTTATCATATATTTCATCTGCAATGATAATTACATCTTCGATCTGCGAAAGCTGCTTCCTTTGTTCGATGTATAAAAGTCGAAGGATCAAAAGCAAAACACTCTCGATTTTCTTGAGATGGATTCTTCCTGTTCCTGCAGGATTGTTAAGACCTATAACACCAGTTTGTTCGTCTATGATTACCTCGTATCCGAGAACCTCAAAATACTCTATAAAGGCATCTTTGTTATTCAAGATATAATTGTAGTCGGAGGCAGTATCCTTATGCTTTTTCAAAAGAAAGCATTCGCCGAGCAACTTATTGGCTGCACTTCTGAATTTCTCTTTTGAAACATGCTCAAATACATTTGCAATTTCCATTATTTTGACCTCCTTTTAATTTCAAAATCTCGGAATCTAAATCCCTGAGACGATATAATTTCTTCTTTGGCTTTCACAATATAATCAGACTTCGCAGAATGTCCATATAGGCTAATGAAAATAATACGAATCAAGTCTCGCTTAGTTTCAATCGGGATATCCGATGCAGATAAGTGTTCCCTCTCCAAAAGTAATCCCGACACAAATTCTTCAACATTCTTTTTAGAAAATCTATTTTTGTTCTTTTCGGATATCGCCATTTTGCGCAATTCGCGTTCTTCATCTGTCATATCAATCGGCTCGAAGATATCCTCAACATCTGTAATCTTTCGAGATATAGCAACAGCTTTAAGCGATTCACCACTAAGAAATCCCTGTGGGAATATATTGAACAGCGAACAAATATCATCAGATGCGTCTTCTAACAAATTGTTTTGCTCTTCCTGGTTATAGCATTCTGCCATATACTGAAGAATTGTAGATATTTTTCCTTCGGTATTGTTCGTATTGAGCAGCAAGAATTTTGCTCTCTCAACAGCATTTTTGAGATATTTAGAGTGCTTCTTGTCAATCTCAGAAACAATATCGTCATAGGATCTAAAGCTATCAATAATAGCGGTTATTTGAGCTTTTACTTCTTCCTCTGCTGTATAATAATCATTTTCATTTTCGATATTTTGATAACCCTTTACAGTCTTTTCAAAGGTATCCGGATCATTCAAAATATCTCTTAAACGGCCGATTATTGTGTTGCGAAAACGAGAGATATTTTCCTCTGTCTTGATTCTGTGATATGCTTTTGAACCAATCTCGTCATGATAGGTAAAGAAATCATGGATAATTTCTTCAGATGTCTTGTCCGCAGTAATATCCTCGATATACTTCTTAATGCTTGTGTTAAGTTTTTTAAGACCATCAAACAAAGCACGGGTTCTTTCAAAGACAGGTCGTAAAACTTGAGGATACGGACGTTCCAATAACTCTTCATTGGTAAGCGTAGAATATATTACTGCAATCTCACTTTGATATTCCATTTCTTTAGGATTAGAAATATCCAATAAAGTTTTTACGATTGAGACCGCATGATCTGGCATAATGACCCTTGCCGTCTGATTGTTTGAGATCTCATATTCAACCCAACCAAAATCCTTAAGTTTTCGCAAGAATGTTGTTGCCTTCATACGCGAATCCTTTAATATTTCCGCTTCATCTTCAAATTCAATATCAGAAATATTCGAATGTTCAAAATAGTCTGAAAGCTTTGATACGAGTATCTCTCGGTCTATACCATATGACAACTCCGAACGGTAGGAGTCATAAATGATTGTGAGACAATCAAGATATAAAATTTTAAATTGACTTGTTAAAGGCTTGAAAAAATTCTCGCCTGCAACATCAAAAATGTTCATTCATGACTCCTTTTGCAGTTATATTTCTTCAATTCCTAAACTCTTTAAGTATTGATAGGTTCCATCGTAGAACTTAGGCAAGCGTGTGCTATCCTCCCAAAATCCACTCGGATTCTTATTGGGATTACCAGATGGAACACAAATCACCATACCCGCTCTTGATCTTGTGAGAAGCACTCGATAAGCATTGAGCATATATTTGATCTGCTCTTGCTTATTCTCTGTATCGGGTATTTTTTCATTCCACGCTGTTTTTCCATTAAACGTGTAATAACGCCATTTGCCATTATCGCATCTCATATCAGCATCCCACAGCACACAGGTATAATCAAGTTCCAAGCCCTGTACTTGAATTTCGGTAGCTGCATCTTCAAGATAATTGGAAGCTCTTGTATCAACTTTATCTTCAAGGAACCAGTGAACTGCGTTTTCATCTCCTGCAGGCAGAATATGAATGCCAAGCGGTTTGAAACGCGCAGCTTCTTTTGTTATAAGCACTCCTGTACGCTCTGTTCCTCTGACTTTATTATGAAGCCATCTCTTGGCAGTTTCCATATCTCGTGTTAAGACAATGGGATATCTGTCTTTTATTTCATTATACAATTCTGCCGCATCGGTATTGAAGGTGAGCATCGAATGAACAAATGCAGAGAGCTTTTCTGCTCTAAAAGAACGCAGAGAAACGCCAAGATGTAAGTTTTCTGAATACGTAACGTTTTCGTTTTTCGCCAACAGCTCGTTAACCTTACCTTCGGCATATTCCGGCTCTGTAAGCTTCGGAGAAATATATACTTTCCAATGTGGGAACTTGTCATTCAGCGCATGTATCCACTCTGAAATTCCCGCTTCACCGGTATTGATCTCCTGACCACCACCTACAAGGCAAACAATCGTTGCCCAATCCTCTCTCTGATCGAGAGACCATATCAAGAAAGCCGCCTCAGATAATGGGAAGTTAGGAACTTTCAGTTTATTGCCGTATGTTCCGCCTCTCTTTAAGTAGTCGGCAATTCTTTTATGTGTCCATGAGCGCTGTGCCTCGTCAAAAATTGCAACATGTTCAACCTCACCATAACCCGATTCCGCCAATTTCACAGCCTTTTCAGGATCGATTTCCAGCACTCCATTTTCAACGGGGTTCTTTATTTTTGCTAACATATTATCACGATAACGGTGGATGATTTGAATAAACTTGCTTACCTCTCTCCGTGAATCTGTCAAGTTTTTCTTTTCGTTTCTGTCACGACATTTCTGATAATTATCTTTCGCGAGAGCTTCTGTAAGCACAGCAACCAGCGGGCCGTTTCCGGAAAGATATACTGCGCCTTCGTCTTCAACAGGAGCATCATTTCCTTGATAGGTCTGCTTTACAGCAACATCAAGGCCGACGAGTGTTTTGCCTGCGCCTGGCACGCCTGTCACAAAGCAGATACTTTTCTCTCCGTTTGATTTGCTATTCTGTATTACATCAAGGATATATTTTATCGTTGCATCGGTTGAAACCTTATCCGCTTCATGTCTTGTGATATTTTCAACCGAATGACTTTCGTAAAGTGTTTTGGCAGCCTCAACAATGGTCGGCGTAGGCGCATAAGGACTGATCACCCAATCGTTATGAACCGGAGCTTCGCTCGGGAATTTTTCCAACACATTGTCAATCAAAGCAGATATTCCTGCTTTTCCGGTTACCAATGGATTTATTACCCTGTCGTCATACACCGACATTTGTATGGATGTACTGCGATTGGAATAATTAGTAGATACCAAAATAGGGGCGATAACCTTGTCCTCACTGAATTTATGGAAGTTTTTCAGATCCAAAGCGTAGTCCAAGACCTGGTCAATATTCGTTTCGAGAATTTTTGACTCACCAACCTTAAATTCAAGGCAGAATACAACACCGCGATAAAGGAGGACAACGTCGATTCTTTTGCCAAGACGAGGAATATCGTATTCAAATATAATTTGGCCATCAACATTGTTAAGTGAAGAAACCACGTTCTTCATAATGTCGATCTCCGCTTTCCACGCGTCTCTTGTGGTGGTCAGTGCTTCGCCATGGTAATTGTCATCCAATATTCTGTATATCGAAGCTGAATCTGTATATAAGAATGTTGCAAAACCGCTGTTATATAAGCAACGTGGCATACGTGCTACCTCCTTTCAAAGATTATCCTTATTTGTTGTCAGGAATAAATTCCATTATATCTTCAACATTACACTCGAGAACCTTGCATATCTTACCGAGCGTGTCGGTAGTTACGTTCTCGCCTTTACTCATCTTGGTGATAGTATAAGTGCTGACATCTGCAAGCTTAGCGAGATCTTTCTTCTTCATATCTTTGTCTATAAGGATCTTCCATAATTTCTTATAGCTGACTGCCATTTTTTACTCCTTCCACGACCATGGGTCGAGGTTATTATTATACAGCTTCTATTATATCACAAAATTCGCCATTTATCAAGTCCGAATCGAGGTTTATCTAAATTTATTTTAGCTTTTTCATCATCGAACTAATTCGCAAAAAATGATTACCGACAAATGTGCTAACATATTTGCACACATGGATATGATCACGCCAACAAAAGCCTTTTCTTTGCTTACTGCGTATCAAATCTTGGCTATTGACGGCATTGGAACTGAAAATTCAGCATAGTTCCGCTCATATCCATCATGTATGTACCAATGCATCTGCACGCACATGTTGGATATGATTGCACCGAGCTTTTTCTTTGTCTATTGCGGTGCAAATTTTAATCGCAAACACTCTTGACAAATGGTTGAAGAAGAGGTACAATACAACGACCTCAATGAGCTGAAGCTGCAAGAGCGACCACATCGGTTGACCACTTATTACTATAAAAAATCATCCGCTCCCTATGATGCCGAAGCCATCGATTTGGGAGCGGACTTTTACGACCACATACACGACCATAGACACGACTGGAGCACCCGGAGACAAGATGCCACGAGAGCGCGAAAGGTCATTTTTGCCGTAGCGGAAATGTCTGAAAAAAGATAAAATGACCAGAAAAAAGTTCAAGTCGCCCTTGGGGTGGTAGAGGCCGCAAGTTCAAGTCTTGTCACTCAGACCAAAAATCGGGATTCGTAAGAGTCCCGATTTTTCTTTTATTTCCTCGCAAAACCTCTTGAAATCTCGCGTTTTCGTGATATACGCAACGGGCTTGTTCTTCCCTGTTTCAGGGGTTGAACAAGCCCACTTTTCGCCTTTGACCACATGTTTGACCACTTGCGGAGATTTTGGGCTGATTTTACGACATTTGATGTATCTTTTTATCATTGACACATTGCCAAAATTGAGGTAAAATATTATATATTATAGTATAGCGGAGGTGTAATGTGACTCTTAAAGAATATTTGGAACTACTGGCTAAGCAACGAGAATTATTTACGCCTGAAATGATATCAGCTATAGAATGCCAAGGGCGCTTGCACGATATTTGTGTCCAAAAGCAAGAATATAGAGATGAAATCTTAGATAAGTATAATGACTTGATTCAAGAAGGCTGCAAAAAAATATTCGCTCAATATCCTGATATATCCGACATGCTTCCAGATACAGAAATTCGAATGGAGGCAACTAAGGAATTACTAAGCGCTGCACACAATCAAACGGATACTTACCAATACATTACTCAAAAAATGAAAGAGTTTTCGGAATTCGAGGAATCTTCGAAACTACTCAACGAACTTTCGCGAGCATCCTTTGAGTATTTCGATGCCTTAGTCAAGTTACACGAGCGAATAGATACCGACAGAAAAACTCTCTTTACCGAGGAATATGTATCAAAAATGGACACTCTTGCTGACAATGGAATATTCCTTTATCACTTGGAAACTCCCGATTTCCCCTTGTTGGAAGGATATGATGATAACTTTGTAATAGATTCTCTTTCGTTTGATAATTGCATGTCGGCAAAAACTCTCTTATTAGCCTTATTTATGATGCCTGATGTAGGCGAATCCATGAAACGAAAGCAAGAAGATATTTATATTTCTGTAGAGCTAATGAATAATAATTTCCATCGTTCTGCTGCTAGAAATTGGTTCGCTTTGATAGAAAGCGAACACAAAAAATGTGCCAATGCTTTTGAAGGATTTTGGGAGAAGAAACGGAATCTTAAAAAAGGACTTCAGAGAGCCAAAAAAATTGAAAGCTTGATTCATGATTTTAAATTGGATTGGGAATTACACGCATGGGAGAAAATTAATGCATACTACGAAAAAATTACTAAAAGTGACCTTTTCGACGGCATTGTTAATAGAAACAGCGTAATTCACGGCGATTATCAGAGCGATAAGCTCGATATAACCATGCATGATAATATCAAGCTCCTTCTTCTATATATCAATTTGAGAATTATAGCAGACCACATCTGCAATTTGGAAGATCTTTATGAACACTTTTTAGATATGCTTCCTACAATTCTCGACATGTTGCAAGCCGGTATATTGACAATTGAAGAAAAATAAGGTATAATATCGGTGTTAAAAACCTCTATATGTAAGCAACGGCTGAAGTAAGGAGGTTGATAACATGGAAGCCAAAAGATCTTTGGATCCCGATTTGGGTTTATTCATCCATACTATCATCTGTAACTCAGGCTTGACACACGAAGCGGTCGCAGAATCGTTAAATGTATCGCCTAGAGCCGTTGATTATTATTGTAACGGACAAAGAAAACCCAAACAAACTACCCTGTTGAAACTTTTAAGAATCACAGGAGTGAACGCAGAGGACATCCCTTTTTAGTGGATGTCCTCTGTTTTTTGAACCACATGGTTCATTGTTTTCCTTTTTAAAATGTGCAATAATATATTTTAGAAAGGAGGTACTCAAAATGTCAAAACACCACACTCTCAAAGTGTGGAATGAATTTTTCGGAAATGCCACCGAAGCATACGACTATGCAGGCCGTCTGATGAAAAAGTCCGCATGCGGAGATCCTAACAGCAGATTTCATCCGACTCTTGATCATATTCGGCCGCTCTCAGAAGGCGGATTAGATATCCTTGAAAATTTGGTTATTTGCCATCGTGATACCAATGCAGAAAAAGGCGACAGTTTTCCTCATTGGAAAACTAACGGTCAAAGATTTCATGCAAGGCGAGTTCGAGGTAGCAGATCCGAATACGACATAATCCGAGATTAACTCATTCTACATTACCAAAGGGCTGAGTTTCAAACAACTCAACCCTTTTTTCTTTGCTTACTGCATATCAATTTTTGATTTCTACGCTATCCCATATTCCTCTTTCATCTCCGCTATCATCCGTGCAAGTTTTTCCTCACATTCTTCGATGCTGCCGGCATAGATGTTGCGTGTTATGCGTTTGCCGTTGATGATCGGCGAATACCGTCCTTCCCACACGTTCTTGCTGACTTGGTGGACAGATCCCGTTCCACGCTTGCGATACTTGGGCTGGTAGGGCTTAAATTCCACCATTTTAGGCTTGTCCGCGTCATTCGTTGGTTCTTGCCCTTCACCGTTTTCATCGCCACAGGAGGCGTCGGAAGCGGTCACATCCGCGCCGAGAACTGTGCCAATGGCTTCGTCGATCTTTTTGGCGGCATCGCGCTTCATCTGCTCGGAGCTGTGGGCATATACGTTCAAAGTTGTTTCCACACTTTCGTGCCCTATCGTGCTCGCTAAGGTCTTAACGTCCATGCCGTAGTGGAATGCGTTGGATGCGAAGGTATGGCGCATGGCGTGGAACGGCACGTGCTCGCACTCGGCTCGTTTGAGGATCCTGGCGAGTGCCTTTCTGCATGCAGATGGGTCTCTCGGCACGTCCTCTTTCTTCACGGGCGATGGGAACAGCCATATCGAATCCACCGTCTTCCTATACTCCATGAGCATTTCGAGTACAGGCGGAGAGAGGATGATGCTTCGTTCCGAGGCCTTGGTCTTGGGTGGCTCGATCTTTAATTCGCCCTTCACATATCGTACCTGCCTTGTGACCGAGAGTTCTCCGGTTTCAAAGTCTATGTCCTTCCATTGCAGACCAACTATCTCACCACGGCGCAAGCCTGTGGCAAGGTCGAGCATGAACATCTCGTAGAAGTCCTCGATCTGGGCTTGATACAGGAGCTTTTGCATCGCTTCGGGCGTGAGTATCTTGACTTCGGGTGTTTTCTTGGGCGGCAACTTGCATCCGATAGCAGGATTCTGACGAATAAGTTTTTCCGCCACAGCCTTTTCAAGTGCTGCTCTGCAGTGCGCGTGGATGCTTCGAATAACCGAGTTGGCAAGCCCGGGGCCGTAGATATCTCGCCTGACAAGCCTGCCGTTCGACTTGAGCTGGGCATAGAACTTTTCAAGCGTACCTGCATTAAGTTGGTTCAGCGGGATATGTCCGAGCTTGGGAATGATCTGCTTGTAGATGCGTTGCTCATAAGTGGCTTGGGTAGATTCTTTCAACGTGTTTTTACAGTAGGTCTGATACCAGAAGTCCATCCACTCGCCAAAGGACATGATGGGTGTGGTTTTCTTTGTGACCGCCCCCAACTCCGCTTTGAGTTTTTCGAGCTTTTCAAGGCATTTTGCCTTTGATACGGCAGTCACATTTTTGGTCTTGGGCATACCCTTGTCATCGTAGCTGACTACGACGCGAGCTTCCCAACGACCATCCTTGCGCTTGGTTAATGTTCCTTCGCCTGCTTTTCTGCGCTTTGCCATGGCTTCAACTCCTTTCCGAGGATGTCAGTGATATAATTTGTAACGATATTCGCCGCATTCTTCTGCATATCGCTCGTCACGTGCGCGTAGTGGTCCAGCGTGAAGCTCGCCTTACTGTGTCCAACGATCTCAGACAAGGTCTTGGGAGCAATACCCGAATTCGCAGCATGTGACGTAAACGTATGACGCAGGTCGTGCAAGCGAATGTCGGGTAGGTCACCCTTTTTGAGGATTACCTTGAGTTGACGATAGGCTTTGCTCGGATCCAAGGGAAGCTCCGGTTTGAGGAGATTCGGGAAGATCCATTCGCTGAAGGACTTCTTTTTCCGTTCCGCAAGAAGCCGCCACAAACTGTCGGGCAAGTAAATAGTTCGCTTACCATCCTCGGTCTTGGTCTCGCCGATGACGAGTTCCTTATGCACGAAATCCACCGAGCGAACTACACGAAGCGTTCGGTCACCTTCATCGAAGTCCTCCCCTCGCACGCCACATATTTCACCTGCTCGCATGCCTGTGAGGATCTCGGTATAGAAGAAATCATACCATGCCTCATCATTTTCGATCAGCTTCATGAAGGTTTCAAGCTGATCCTTGGTCAGCACCTGCTTCTCCTTACGATGGATCTTCGGTGGTGAAGTACCATCCGCAGGATTTTCCGGGATGAGTCCTTCTCGCACTGCGCTCTCAAGGGCTTCACGCAATATCACGTGGATGCCTCGTACCGTAGCAGGAGCAAGACCATTTCCTTTTCCGTTATCCTTCATGCGACCCGATTCCAACAGGCGATTGTAGAGCTTTTGCAGATCTGATGTCTTCAGCTGCGTGAGCTTTTTTGATCCGAGATGTGGGAGGATATGATTGCGGATATCGGTGCTATATCCCGTGTATGTGCTCTGGCGCAGGAGTGGCTTCTTGTATTCTTCCATCCAGCGCTCGAGCCATTCGCCGAGGGTGATGGAGCTGTCTTCGGTCAGTTCCACCCCTGCGTACTGCTCTTTCAGCTGATGAAGCTTGGGCATGAGCTCGCTCTGCTTCTCGGCAAACACCGCGCGATATATCGGGCTGCCATCTTTTTTATGACCTGCCACAATGCGCCCTTCCCATCTACCGTCTTCTCTTTTTCGAACGAGTCCGTCACCATTGGGACGTCTTTTTGCCATATAGCACTCTCCTTTCTCTGTTTTTCAACACAAACAATACCACAAAGAATCCGACATATCCAGACCAAAGCAGAAGATTTATCAATTTGTTATCAATTACATACCGCTCATCGTGATGCCCATACGCTTCGCTCTGTCTTCCTTCTTGGCTCGCATGTCCACATCAGCAAATGCAGGATGCGGATACATATCTTCAGAATCCTCGTCAATAATTCGGCCAGCGTAATAGAAAAGATTGAATACGCCTGTCACGATCTTTGCGTTGTAGCCGTTATGAATGTTCCTGATAGCGGATCTTGCCGGATCAAAGTTCTGTTCTGCTGCCATGCAAAGATACTCCATGCCTTTCTCCTTATCATCAAGCTTATAGAAATATAGGAGTCCAAGATAGGACCTCGCCCACGAATATTTGCTCGCAGCGCTCTCTAAATATGGGAGTGCGTCTTCTGTCCCACCTCGCTCAAGGAAGTATTTACCGATGGCGTATTCAGCCATTGGACAGCCATGGCGCGAGGCTTGACGCATATATTCAAGTGCCATTACCGACTTCGTTTTCGCAAGGATCTTTGAGTATTCATACTCGGCAAAGCCGTATTCCTTGTCCACAGCCATGAGCAGATATTTCATTTTCTCACCCTCACGATCCTCTATCTTGCCGTCTCGATAGCATTTATAAAGCATATACATAGCAAGATGATTTCCCTTGGATGCAGATTGCTTCAGCCAGTGCTCAGCTTCTTCGGGATCGTCATCCTCGAGAAGTCTACGGGCATAGAGATACTGCGCGTGAGCGTTACCGTCCTCTGCCTTGAACCGCAGAACAGTTTCGTTGTCACCGTACTTTCTGTGCCAGATATAATCGTCATCAAACTCACTCGGTTCGGGAATATCCGTAAGCATTTCGGACGCAGACTTCACCACAAAGTTCCGCAAAGATTTGAATTCTTTATTTGTTTCCAGCGGTATCTTTTTTGGCATCTGATCGGTATAGTTACGATAATTTTCACATTGAAGCTTATACCAAAGGTCATAGAGCTCGGCTATCTTCTTATCCCGGGCAACCATTTTCACGATCTCATCCACCAGATCTTTGTTTTTCTTTGAGAGATAACCGTAAACTTTTTTGCCTTTATGATTATCAAGTGCGGCCGAAAGCTCTTCGAGTTTGTAGACGAGATCTGCCGAAACAGAGAAAGCACCGCTTTGATTCTCCTTGTTGATCTCAGCAATTCGGATGCGGAATTGTGCTTTCAATTCGTCACGAGCCCGAGTCTGCTTCTTGTAGTTCGAGATGTTATCCTGGCGAAAGATATCGGCAGCGAAGGTCTGCTTGATATTATGAATACCAACGGTCGAGAGGTACGGCTCATGTGGATCGGTTGACCAGACGAGTACATGCACGTGAGGATGACCTTCTGAGTTATGATACGCCGCATACCATCGAAGATTTTTTGGAGCAATATGCATCTCACGAGCGATATCGTTGCGATGAGAGCGCAGAAGAGATACCCATTGGCTTGCCTGATTGTAGCCAAGCCTTTCGGCATCTTCTCGCGTCAAAGAGAATATCAAGCCCCAGATATTCCCCTCATGCTCGTCCATTTCCTTCGTGATCTGCGAGAGAATAACAGGATCACCATCGTCAGAAAAGAGACCGTTTGAGCCACGACGCTCTCCAACATAACCGACCATACCACCACGAGGAAGTATCTCCACACCTTCACGAGTAGCAATATAATTAGCGTATCCACCGCGAGTAGTGCCCGATGGAACTCTTGAGAGAGGTTTATAATACGGGGCTTTTAATATAAGTCTTGCCATGCTTCTGTATTCTCTCCGAGATGGAGCGTGCCATTGGTATCACTTACGATGCGAACAGACTCTTGTCTGAGCCTTCTGAGGTCGGCCTCAGAGTAATTAAAATCCGAATAAATGATTCGGGTAATGAGATTTATATCCACCGCCATTTTGAAAAGTAAGCGAGCATTTCTGTCCTCACTATCCTTTACAATTCCTCTCACGACCGATTCAAGTGCTGGCGTTAAAAACTTTTCCGCGCTATCAGACTTCTTCCATTCAACGTAAAAATCAATGGCGTCACGAATGAAATCACTTGGGTATCGATATCCAAGTTCATCGGACATTTCCTGACACATTTTCCATTGCTCATCGGGCATTCTGATGCCTCTCGTGGGCATCTTTTCTGAAGATCTTTCAGCCATTTTCTTTTTCCTTTCTGTGTTTCAAATTCAAAAAAAGCGCTTCAAAACTGCGTAACACACGATTTTGAAAGAGCTAAGCGCGAAGGAGACCGGAACAATTTTGAAATCTCTCGAAATAGCCCCAAACACCGCCAAAATCTCTTGCGACCGGCGTTGCCGGACGCTGTTGTATGCCGCGAGCCAAGCGGCTTTATCCTGCTTTCTAATCGAAAACTCATCATTTCCGATTTTTCTTCTCAATCTGCTCGTCCACCCATTTTCTGAAATGCTCTTTTGGAACGACCAGCCTGCTCCCGATACAAAGCGAAGGAAAATCCTTCTCGTGCATCAGCTCATATACGCTGGATTCGGACAAGCCCAAGACCTTGGAAAGATTTTTGGCATTGAGGAACAACGGAGGCTCATCGTAGTTCTTAATAATGGATTCTAACATTTCGAAGTACCATCCTTTCATAGTTTTTATGTAACGAAAAAAAGCATCAGAACAAGGCGGAGACATGCTCCGCTCATTTGCTCTGATGCTTGACCCAATGCTTAAGATTCCTTGGGCAATTTGCAACGCAAATTGCGTGGGCGTCCAAGTGATCTTTGTCCGCGCGTTTCTTCACGGACGCCCGTATTCACTGACGGGAGGATAGCTCACTTTCGATTGTAATTTATCAGCACTCTATACAGCTGATGATCGGCAGAGAGATATACCCTGCCGCAACTTTGGGCTTTTCAATAACCTTCAGCACCGTCTTGCACTTGGGACACATCATGGTCTTGCCCCGGTATCCATCACTGGCTATACTCAGCGTAACGGTATGCTTATCTTTAGGATCGCCGCTGTACATCAACGTTCTTCCGCAATCGGGAACGGGACAGCGAGCGATGGGGATACGTTTAATATTTTTATTGCTCATACAATGCATCCTTAACCAACTATGCCGCGATTTCACAAAGGAAATTTATACCTTGCTCCACACGCTTTTTCACTTGACGTAACTTAGACATTTCATACCTTCCAGCCTCACCATGAGTTGCGTTGCTCAACACATGAAAGAGTTGCAAGATATTTTCAATATTGGAATCAGCAAAATCCACAACACAATTGTCGAAACAAAAGTTTCTCATCATATACTTGATTTTTTCTTTGCGTGTTGCATTACCTCTATCTGTTTTTTCAACATTCGGATTAAATTCAAAAACATCTTTATCGGGAGCCTTCAATTCAATGAAGTCAGTAAATAATTCACGAGTGCTTGTACAGAAATGTCTTGCCGCATCGGGGTTTTGAGGATTCAATGCAAAGACAGCCCCTTGCCAACGATGTAGCAAGTCCTCAGACACAGCAGAAAGTTTGTTGCCGATTTCAACATCCTCGGTGTTCTCTTCGGGTGAAATATTATTTTCAATAACATTAGCAGTTATAATACTGTTCGCTTGTTCTTGCTCAATCAAATCAAGAATGCGTTCTTGAGCTGGTGTCACCTCAACACCTTCAGTGTATATTGCTCCAACTTGCGCATAGTGACGCTGCATCGCAGTCAAAGAAATAGTATACGAATTTCTTGCAGTAGTCTGTGACTGCAATTTGCTCAATTCTCTGGATATAATTTGTCGATTGCGACGCACAGAACTGTTGTATTCTCTTACAGCAGAATTGTATTTAGAAATTGCTCGGTTCACTTCCGTATTATATTTACGAATCTCTCGATTCATTTGATTTTCAATTCTTCTCAATTGAGATCTGAACTGTGATGCATTAAAATGTTTTGCCATATAATATGTTCACCTCTTTTCAATGAATATCCTTAATCACCTTCAAGGCGATTCCCTGTATCGTCAGCTCTCGTGGATAGAAATCAAGCATTCTTCCTGTGTAAGTTTTGTTCTCCGCGTGAAGTCTTGGCTTGCCATTCTCCCAGAACAGTCGCTTTAGAGTATTGCCGTCCTCGGTGAGAGCTACGACAACATCACCGTCATTGGCAGTTTCGGTCTTCTTCACAAGCACGAGGTCGCCCTTGTCAATGCCGATATCCACCATCGAGTCACCGTATGCCTCAAGCAGAAAGCACTCGCCATCGATCCACTCTTCTGGTACAGCGAGATAGCCTGTGATGTGCTCTTCCTGTTCATCGGGGGTGCCGCACACGATCATGCCCACGATAGGGATCCTGCGGAACATCACATTCATCTTTCTTTGCAGAGGAGATGACAGAGTTTTCTTGCCGGTGTAAGAAATCACACCGCGCTTTTCAAGCTCCAGCACGTGACGGTAGGCCGTGGATTTCACCATACCCATATAATCCATGATATCCGCAAGGCTCGGAGATTCTCCGTTGTTATCCCTTGCATACTGCTTGATAAACTCCGCGAGCTTGTTCAGCTTTTCCTCGCTCATCACTCTCATAACGACACCTCAACCCATTATAGAACTTTTGGTTTTATTATTATATCATATCACATGCGTCTTGTCAATAGTTTTTAGAACTTTTTGTTTCGTTATTTCAAAGAGGCTTTTTCTTTGATTATTGCAAACCATATTCTGCACCTTCACAGCAACCGTCTTTGCCCTACAAAACAGCCGATGAGGATTTACGAATTTCCTCATCGGCTTTGATTATTCAGTTACTCCAAATCACAATTTTTCTTGCAATATCGTCACACTTCTGATCTATTCTTTTTAACTCCAATATCATCTCAATCAAAAGTTCTTTTTCACTCATACTATTTAGCCGATCCTTTTCTGAACGAAGCTGCTCATCAAAATTATTTTTAAACAGTCCAAACATCATACTCCCCCTTGTCAGTCCTCATCTTGAACAGAGTACTCTTCCTGAATACGAATGATTTTATTATAAAGCGAATTAATATCTTCTATCAAATGATTGGTAATGAGATCGCTTGATTTAACCGAAATGAAAACAAGGTTGGTTCTTGTAATATTTCCGTTTCGATAATCAGAGAAGCCAACGATATGTAACTTTTCGTAAAAATCAACATTGTTCGCAGCGCTGCAGAGAGATTCCCTTTTTATCTTTGCCAAATAATTCTCATCGGCGTATGAGTAATATTTAATATCATCACTCACAGAAGCTTCTATTTGTCTTTTCACTTGCTCGTATGTGTTTTTGTTGTGTTCAATCGCAGTCCGTAAAGCAAATTCAGTATATTTATGATTGCGTTTCACCAATTCCGACAAAAGCTCGGAATAGAAAGGAAATACGAAAGTATATGAACGAGCTGTAGAATCTTTAGAAGGTCTGGGGTCTGTTACCTCGAAGGGCGTTGTAAAATATTCAATGATTTCATCACTTGCATCGGCTATAATCTTTACCAGCCTTGATGGTTCATAAACATTTTCCCTGTCTAAATCTCTCCAATTGCTGTATTGGACAATATTATAGAACATCGGGATCTCTCTCGCCTTTAACATTTCAAGTGTTCTAAAATCATTGTTTGCTACCGCAAGAGAAATGATTCCCATTCTCAAATTATCTTCGGAATCTAATTTGTATTGTAGCATATCGTGAAATCCGAGTTTTCTGCGCTCTATGCTCGTTCCTGCGCCAAATGTTTGATAGAAGAACATATGCTCATGCTCATTATTAACAAACCAGATATACTCTTTATCCATAAGATATTTAATAAACTTATAGTTCCCCGCCTCAATCGCATAATCAATAACGGTTTTGTCATATTCATCGGGGTTAAGGATCAGCTTATCCTCTCTTTTAATATACTCATCCCATTCTTTCTTGCTTTTTGAAAACGCTATGGAATAATTAGTGGTTCTCTGGTTTTTGGGTACACAGTATTCGCCCGCACTTAAAATCTGCTCACAGGTTACATCTAAGAGCTCAGTAAAAATAGGTAGATCATAGGTTTGAATCGCTTTTGCTCCCTTAATAATTTGAGACATACGATTCGCCATTTTTCTGATTTCGTCATCGTTTATAGGTCTTTTATCTAATTTCAGATAATCTTTGCAGAACTTTCTGGTCGAAGAATACTTCTTTGAAATTAGGTAGTTCAGGTATTCGCCGATTTCTTCATTGGTTTTGATTTTAAACATATATCCCACCTCCGCTTTGGTTGTGATATTATTATACAACAGTTTGCTGTTGGTGTATATCCTATATTTGTGTATACAAATCGTGTATTTATTTTTGCACTTTATTTTTGTATGCTTTACGCATACATTATATCACAGAAACGTTGCTTTTTCAAGCGGTTATCATAAACAGATTAAAATTGTTCCCCTGCTCTTTTCTTTGATTATTGCGGTAAAAAATTTGGACTATGATATCTCCTTCTAAAATCTCGTACAGAGTTCTGAAACAGGGGTTCAACCCCCTGTTCCGGAGGTATAAATCACTTCCGAGGGTAAACATACCACCCCTGCCCATTCATCGTCAAAAACGGGGTTCAGCCCCCTCTCAAACGGCTCTTACAATCCTCAGTATCCCTTGATATACCTTGGCTTTTGAAAGCGCAAATCGCTTCCGTGGGTAAATATGCTCCACTGAAAAAGCAACCGAAAAGTGGGGCGGGATTTTGGTGCCCACCCCATAATTATTCCTCATCTTCGCCAATCGGCAGAAGGAAGGCTTCAGCCATCAGCTGCGCTCCAAGTCGGAAACCATAGGAGAAGGCATCGCGATCGGTGTTGCCATGCATTTCATTCATGCATTCTTCGAACTTTTCAAGCGTTTCCTTCTGCTTGTCAGTTAGCGTGCCGTCCAATTCCTCGCGATTCCTGGCTACCAGCTTCAGTAGTTCTTTGAGCCGCTTGTCACCTCGCGTGCACTGTTCGAATGGTGAGACATTACCATACCAGAGCTCGTCAATCGTTTTCATCATGCTTACCGTTCCCCAATGCATCCTCAAGGATTTCTGCCGCCACGAGCTTTCTGAACCATACCATTAAATCTTCATCTGCCGGGCAACCGTTCTTTTTAAGCTTTTCAAATGCGCGTTCCAGGTATTCTTCTTTCACGCCGGGATAGAGCTGCTTGAAGATCTTATCCATTCTCAGCACCTCCCTTCACACAGAAACGGTGACTGCTTTCCCGAGTTCACCCTCGGCAATACAGTCACCGTTCTTTTTCATTTGTTCAATTGCTATCACGGTCTGACGGACGAGTTCCACCTCTATCCATGTCCGACCTTCCTCGGTTCGCTCGTCAATGCCGAGCTGCAATGCCTTTGATGTCACCGCACTCATGATATCGTATTTCTCGCCGCGGTACAGCTCTTCAATCGTAATCTTTGCCATGCGTGTTACCTCCTTTGCTTGGTAACACACAATATACCACAGAATGTGGAGGAAGTCCAGACCAATGAGGATTAGTTATCAATTAAGTAACATTTTAGGGATAATAAGCTATAAGCTACTCAAATCAATTCATTACTTGAATCAATTCACATAGACATACTTATCAACCTGATATTGATAGAAATCATCCAAGGAGCTATAATACTCAATGAAAGAGGAATTACAATGAATGATATTGTTTTCATCAAAATTGAGATTTTGCAGTTGCTGATCGTGAGTCAACTTAGAAACCAAATGAATTGGAAGTCCCTGTTTTACAAGTCTTATCTCTAATTCATCTTCTGTTCCATATGTTGTGAAATTGTACTCATCATCGGATATCAGACCATAATCATGAAGCAATTCAACAAACTTGTTAAATTTATAGGATAGGAAATCATCCTCAATCTTTAACTTTACTATTGCCAAATTAAGCATTTCATTATCTGTCTTTTGCCTTAAATCAACATACAATAGTTTTTTGTCCTCATCATCCGGACGAGCGGTTTCTCCATATGAAGATCCCATAAACATATATGGGTCGCCACTTCTTTTTCTCCACTTGAAATAATCAAGCTCATATTGTATATTCTGTTGCAAAGACCGTCTGCGTAATTCTGTTAAATATTTTTCGTAGTAGTCTATTGCGTATTGATTTCTGAGACGAACGATTTCAAAATCAATCACAGCAACATCATTTAAAAAGACAGTTACGACTTTTTCTACAATGCCTTTTAGCTTAAATATCTCATCATTGCGGAATTTTTTCAATCTCCTCAATATTAAATCTATAGTCGTCGGATTCAACTCCAAATGTGCATTAAGCGCTAACGCTATCATTTTCTGATATAAAATGCCATCCTCAGAATTCAAATCAGAAAAATACAGTTCCTCTTCATATTTGGTTTTTTCGAGATCCGCTCTCTTATCCTCATCTACCGCATCTTCATCAAAATTCTCTAAAAAAGGATTATCAATTTTATCTACAATATCATTTGTGCGCAATCGTTCAATATAAGTTTTCATTGACCCACTAAAATCATCATTCTCAACAAAATGAATGGGAGGAAATAGTTTCTCAATATCTGCATGTGAACCAAAAATAGAATTAAGTCTATTGACTCTTCCACTTAAATTTATTAATTTATTGGTTTTTAGTCCCCATGCATCAATAATGAAAAGCGACGAAATCGGAAGGTTAATACCTTCAAGCAGAACCGAGTTCGCGGAAATATACCTTATTTCTGGAGTTGTGGCTGCTTTATACTCAATATAATCCTTTACGTAATCCGGCAATTTCCCATGCAAATATACAACGCCTTTTTTAATAAGTGAAATCATCTGAAACTCATTATGTACATGCCGTTTGATAGATGCAATAATTTGAGTAATCGCTGGCGAATCAAGATCAAGAAGTTGTTGGGCAAATTTCATGGTCACAACCTCCATCCTTTTAGGAGCAGTTATGTATAGCAAATTCTTGTCCGATGCTTTACTTATTATGTATTCATACGGGGTTGTATACTGACCGGGTAGTTCATAAAGCTTATTAAAATATCGATTATAAATGCTTGCCTTTTGATTTTGATATAAGTAATATGTTGGAATCTTTATATTATTTTCTATCCGATACTCAGAAATAGTTGAAGTACCAAGAACCTTCAAGTTATCACTCGTTTCCACTAAAGGTGAAAAATATAATATTTCACAAGCCTGATTCTTCACTCTCGAAAGGCGTATCAATCTTGCCAACAACCTATTGCGCATATCTTTTTCAAATAGATTATGAGCTTCATCGATATACAAATAATCAAAATGGGTACTGCGCTTTTCCAGCAAACGCAAGGCTCTCTCTTGAGTTAAAACTGCAATGTAAGATTCTTCTCCTGTATACATTTGATCGTGCAGCAATATCTTTTTATCCCCTAATTGAGCCTTAACATATTTATATGTCTGCATTAACAACGATTTTGTTGGTACAATTATTGCAGCTTTTAATGTCGGATTATTTACCTTCTTTATATGTCTAACTATAAGTTCACTTTTTCCGAAGGATGTAGGTGCAACAAAACTAATATCGCTATTGTCGTCATTCAAAACACTTTCATATGCATTATGCTGCTGAATAGTAGGCAAGAAACTTTCTGTCCGATATTTATCAATATTTACTTTATTTATAACATCCGCAACACTTTGCAAAAAATCCGCATTATGCTCTAAAATATAGTCGACGATAGGAAAAAAACCATAATTAACAGAGAAATCGTAAAGCGGTTTATAATCACTTGTGGCAACTGAGTATCTTGCAATAATTTCATATGAAATTTCGAAAAAGAGTTTTTTTGTTTGATCGGCATCGTACTCATCTAACAAGCATATGGCTGTGGCAAGCAATAGAGAATTTTCCTCAAAAGAAAGTTGTTCTCCCATCAACATCTTTTTGTATGCACTTTCGATTAAATCAATTTTACCAATATAGGTCATTGTTCGCTTATCGTTAGACAAGATTATGCCTCCAATCCAATAAATTCTAGAAATGCACTATATGCCCTATTTGAAATAGCAATCATGCATAGTTTCTTATATTCCATTGTGCTTGTTGTATCTTTTATGCTGTTATAAATAGTTTCCTTGACATCATCAGAAGACGCATCATGATTAAATACTGTACCACATGGCATTAAGCAAAATTCCGTCAAGGGCAAATGGATATTTTTAACGTAGTTGTTTGATAATGTTTTTAGCCTTGTAAGTATTGGTTTCTTTGCACCTATCGCTGCATGTGCTGCATGATTATAGGCATTTTCCCATGGATTATTTTTAGACTTTGTGGTAAGCTTCTCTTTTAAATCACCATATGCTTCTTCAATTTTGCTTTTGTGCGTAGCACTTGCACCCGATTTGCTCTCTACGATCCATTCATCTCCGTTAAATATGTAGTAACCATCAAATCCTTTTTTGATAGAGTTTTCTTCCAAATTGAGGAACAAACAATGTTGTCTATAACCCAAAGATTTCAAAAACAAATGAATGTAAAACTCAGCAATCGCGCCTCTTCTTATCCGAATCCCTTTGGGTTCTAAGTAATCTTTTAATTTTATCTTTATGGTTTCGAGGTCGGTTTCCGAATTTCCTTCGCAAATTGACACAATATTTTCAGCAATTTGCTCTTGTACAAATTCTTCATCTACATCAATAACAATTGCAGTTACACCATCTTTGATGTCATATATTTTATGTGTCAATTTTATACCTCCCGTTGTTTAAATTAAGATTCCATTACAATGATCCACCTCATGCTGAATGATCTGAGCCGTCCAGCCGGTGAAGTTTTTCGTACGCGTTTTCATATCCAAGGTCTGATACTGCACCTTGATAGTCTTATAACGCTTGCACTTACGTGGGCCACCGAGAAGCGAAAGACAGCCTTCCTCGGTCTCGTACACGCCGTCCTTCTTGATGATCTCGGGATTGAGCATCACGGCATACACGCTCGCGGATGAACCGCGAGCAGGAGCTCGTCCGCTCTCATCGAGAAAGGCGATGATGCGCTTGCGGACACCAATCATATTCGCCGCCATGCCGACACACGACTCCTTGCGTGCCATCAGCGTATCAAGCAAGTCCTGTGCGACCTGCAAATCTTCTTTTGTTGCGACCTCCGACTTCCCTGCGAGGAAGATGGGGTCGTGCATTAGTTCTTTAACCATATTACACCTACAAATTGGAATTTGATTGTTTATCTCAATGCTTTCATAAGCAGATATTTTTGATTGCCATTCGGAATATCGGGAAGAATGCCAATCACTTCATACCCGTGCTTTTGATAAAATTCGGGAGCTTGCCAACTCATTGTATCAAGATGAACGTGATGGCAACCTCTGCGAACAGTTTCTTTTTCAGCTTCACGCAAGAGCTTTGATCCAATGCCTTTATAGCGGTGGTTTTCGTGTACCCTAAGAATATCTACATACATCCACCCCAATAAGTGCCACCAAGAATACCACCAATAATATTGCCGTTGGTGTCATATTCCACGATGTTTAGAGGTGTATGACCATCCTCGCCGACTCTCTCATTATTGAATTGATTGAGCTCTTCTCGTATATATTTGATTTCGTTTTCGGTAGGAGTAATATTCATAGTCACCTCGTCAAATTCTTATTTGCCGTTCTGTTCCCATTCCCTTTTCAGTATCGCATACTGATAGGTATTTTCATATATGGGATTGCCTTCCTCGTCTTTTACAAAGCTCACGAACTCCACAAACAGCCCCTCGCGGCGCATGCCGAGCTTTTCGCAGAGCTTCTGACTTGCCAAGTTGTAGTCCTCGGTATAGGCGTAAATGCGACGTGCGCCCTTCTCGCCAAAGAGATAATCGAAGAAGGCGCGAGCCGCCTCGTAGGCGTAACCCTTGCCGTGGTATTCGGGATTGAACATCCAACAGGGGCTGAAGGTATCACGAGCGGCATTTTCCTCGTCGGGAGCGGTCGCTTCGGGCATGGCATCGATCTCACCGATGACCTTGCCGTTTTCCTTGAGCATGATGGCGAAATAATACTCGCCGTCCTTGACTCTATCAAGAACTGCCTTTCTTGCCTCTTCAATGGTTTCGGTTTTCATGCAAGCAAAGCAATGCACCATTGGCTCGTGCAAATATTCAAATGTGTCCGCAGCATCGTTCTCGGTGAACGGACGGAGGATCAGGCGTTCTGTTTCTATAATCATAGGGGTTCTCCCTCAACTTTCGTATTTATTCAACTCCGTGCATCTCCATCAGCTCGACCATGTCGCCAAAGCTTTTATTGTACTGCGCCTGAGAGATCGCGCCGTTTTGCAGGAAGGTATCAAGCAACTTCTTCTGTTGACGGAACAGCCCGACCTTCTGCCAGCGCTCTTTTGTCATAAGGTTCGAGTGCCCCGTGCGGATCTCGCCGAGCAGCGACACTTCAATGCCCTCGGTCTTGCGCTGATAGACGAATCCGAGTTTTTCCTGCACGCGACGGGACTTTTCGTTGCCGTCATAATAGCCACACCAGATGCGGTTCATTTTGAGATCCTCAAAGGCATAGCGGAGCATCTCGCGCGAGGCTTCGGGAATGAGCCCCTGCCCCCAATATGGCTTGCCGATCCAATAGCCGAGCTCGTATTCGTCGTCATCCTCGGCAAGGTCGTTGCGGTGAAAACCGATGCTGCCGATAGGCTTGCCATTCTCTTTCAGGCACACGGCAAAGGTATCGGGCGCGGACAGAACCGTTCGAATGATCTCACAGCTGTTCTCCACACTCGTGTGCGGCGGCCATCCTTCAGGTGGGCCTACCTCGGGGTCGCTGGCGTATATGTATAAGTCTTCTGCATCATCCTCGCACCACGAGCGAAGGATGATGCGGTCTGTTTCAAGTATCATGTTTTTTCTCCGAATATGTATCGTATACCTCGTGAATCGCCGCAACCGTAGCTACAGTGCATACGACGGGCAAGGTGTAAGTCAAGTCAACAAAGCTTATCGTCACAGGCAGAAGGAACAGCAACAGTCCCGAAACCTTATTCAGAACGGTATGAGAGGATATGAGTTTTTTCGTGCGAATAAATCCCCAAACCACGTTTCCAAGCTTGATCAGGGCGATAATGCCGATCCATATCCACAGCCATACGGGGATATGGAGATGCGGCAGGAATTTGATCAAAGCCACGGACAGAAACACGAAATCCGAAACCGTATCAAGCCTTGCTCCGAATTCATTTGCGCTTTTTGTCCTTCTTGCCACAGCACCGTCTATCATATCGCTGAATCCGCAAAACAGATAGAGCGCGTAAAACCATGCCGATGACAGTGGTATGAACAAGAGCGACAAACTGAATACAATGCGTGAACCCGTAATGATGTTTGCGATGTGTTTTTTCATAAATCAGTTGCTGTCAAAGGTTGATTAACTTATTATTTTACAATTTCATATTCCCAATCGATGATACCGCCAAACTCCTTAACGTTGGTATAACCGAGCTTGACAAGCTCTTCTGCTGCAATTTTGCTTCTTCTGCCGCTCCGGCAATAGACGAGAATCAACTGATTCTTATCGGGAAGCTCCTTTTCGGCGCGGTCGGCAATCTCGTATTCGGGAATCAGTATCGCCCCGGGGATATGCCCCTGGTCGTATTCCTCCTGCGTTCTCGCATCGATGATGATATATCCGCTCTCGCTATCCATCAATGCCTTGGCTTCCGCTCAGCTGATCTGCTCGTAAGTTGCGGAACCGCCATCCGAGCATCCAACATATCCAAATGGCAATGTGAAAGTTAGAAGAGCAATCAAAAAACGTTTATTTATTTTCAACATATATCCTTATCCCTTCTGCCGCAAATTCCGCAGTTCCCTCTCCGTATTTGTCGATGTTCTTTTTGAATCTCTCGTCGGCAACGTACATCTTGCCAAGGCCTGCGAGAATCTCGTCGGTGCAGGTGTAGTAGTTGGCGGTGATATGTGCCTGAAGCTTGGCTACAAGCGCCTGTGCTTCGGAAGAATCGGCAAGCGCACAGCTTCCTTTGCACGCGGCAAACTCGGCAAAGATCGTCATCAAGCCATCGTTTGCTTCAGCCCACTTTTCTTTTGTGTAGTTCTTTGTCTTTTGCTCGTGCTCGCGGTAGGCGTCGGTGGCGCCCCAACGGGAATAAACCTCAGTTTCGTATTTCGTGTTCAAAGTTATATCATCTCCTATGCATTATAAAAAGAAATCTGCAGTTCAAGCATCTTTTTAAAGAAGTCATTTTTATCCACTGGAGGCAGTAAGTCATCAGACACAAACTTATGTATATGTAGTTCATATAGAAGCAACCAACGCGCTCCGGATAGTTTTTCTCCATTAAGTGAATGCATTAGCGCTTTTATGCTTTCATTAATTAGTCTTGCTTCATGTTTTGTCCGTAGTACTGATTTATTGTGATTGTTCCATATATCAAGTGCTATAATTATCGCAAAATCATTATCGCTACGCATAATATTAATCATATTATCCGCAGAAATTGTAAGATCCAAATCTTTAATCAATTGAACAAACATCAAAGTTTCCTGTTGCAATTCACTCTGCAAGCTACAGCCCAATTCTCTATTTATAACCAACGACAAAGTATCAGTTCTGATTCTCGTAATGTTTTTCTTCAAATATTTTGTCACATATTTTCCATATCGGGGATCCAACAACATAATATTTACAAGCGTAGGTATTATTATTTGCAAATCATCGATAGGTATAGGCTCATCTTTCAAATACTTTAGCGCATATTTATATGCCCCTTTTTCACCCTTAGAGTGAAGTTGCGCAGCCGTATTTAATACACCGAACACCCCGTCTACTCTTTTTGAATTCTCATATGAATCTTTAATTTGCGATATTATTTCATACGGATACTTTTCTATTTCTGTTTTGGATGTGTTTAATGTTAGATTAAATTCGTTTAATACCTTCTCTATTACTGGCAAACTTTCCTGCGCCTGAGCTTCGGATCTAAAATACATTTTATAATCATCTACATATCTTTTAAATTTTAATCCTTTATCAGACATCAATTGATCTATTCGTGCCAAAATAATTTCAGATATAATTCTCGAAGTATATGGGCCAACAATTATGCCATTCGTCTCATTATTCTTTTGCTGCCTTATAAAAGAGTCTAAACAATCGCCCATTTCATATTTGCTTTGAATAGAGACTGGCTCTTTTGTCCTGAAATAAGATTTTGCTAAATCCTTCCCGCAAATAGCCCATGTGATAGAATGGGTATAGAAAGAATTATAGCAATTAGTAATATCAACCTTCAATCTGTACTTATATCCCAAAGAAGTTCGAATACAACTTTTTATCCCCTCGACAAAATCGCTTTTTGCCTTCAATTTTTCTCTTATGGATTCGCAATTAATCATTTCTTCAGATGAATTATAACTACGAATAAAGGTTATAGGCGATAGTGAATGAGTAGACTTTGAAGCATTAACTATTTCATCCCAGTTGTCTCTCATGTATTTGGACAATCTCAAAAAAGCTTCCGGATTTGATACACTCAATACGCGACGTGAAATATCATTCTTATAAGTCGAAAGTGTTGTAGGTGCAGTGGTGTTTTTTTGAGCTTTTCTAAGAGATATCAATGGTAGCAAATTATTAAGATTGTCGGCAAAAGATTCGGAAGAAAAACAATCTGGAAATTGTTCAGCGAAATATCCATATCTTGTTATTTGATCTATAAAATTTTTCCCATCAAGTTTTTTGTGCATTTCGCTTACCTCTGATTCTTATAAACTTTTAATTCTCTTTAGTATTTCTTCGTCTGCCGGGCAGAAATCGTAATTCGGTATTTCACTTGGCGTGATCCATTGGATATCGTTATGTTCAAGCTTCTGCGGTTCGCCCTCAGCGATTGTGGCGTTGAATAGCGTCAAATGCACCGTCAAGTCGGGATACTCGTGGGTAACATCCATAAACATATCGCCAACAGATAACGTTATCGCAAGTTCTTCACTGCACTCGCGGATAAGAGCTTGCTCTATTGTTTCTCCTGGCTCGACTTTACCGCCAACGAACTCCCAGAGGAGGCCACGCGCCTTGTGCGCCGGACGCTGGCATATCATGAATTTATCGCCCTGCCAAATGAGGGCAGCTACTACTTCTACCATAATCAAATCTCTACAATCCCTATACTTTTCAGATATTCGTACGTCTCATCATAAAACTTCGGATCACGCGTGATATCATCATTACTTCCTTTAGGCACATAAATGATGAATCCTTGGCGCGAGCGAGTCAACAGCACACGATACGAATTCTTCAAATAGTCCTGATCGATCTTCTTGTTAACCTTTGACCAAGACGAACCAGAGAAGTTGTTGTATGTAAAATTACCGTCTACAAAGCGGAAATCACCTTCCCACGCTACCACTGCGTAGTCGATTTCAAGGCCTTGAATCTTAAATTCAGAAACAGCAACCTCCATGAAATAAGAAGAATTCACATCATCCTTACCATTGAGGAACCATTTCTCCACCTCGATATCCTTAGGAACAATAACGCCGTCTGCTCTCAAACGCTTAGCACCAGAGCTTGCAATAATGCCATATCTCTCAGTTCCAAGACTAACATCTTTAATCCACTGCTTTGCTTTTGCTAAATCACGAGTTAGGAGAATCGGATATTTCATACTACCATCAGCGTTAGGCTCAGTTATTTGAGCGTATAAGCGTCTTGCTTCGTCAATATCGACATCTATAACAGCCTTTGCAAACGCTGATACAAGCTCGCTTCTGAAGCTTCTCATGGATACCGACAGATGGAGTTCACTTCTCTTGTGCAACTCCGCATTGGACAGAAGCTCGTCCACCGAACTATCACCTACATATTCGCTGTCCGTCATACGATCGGAATAAAAGACCTTCCAATCTGGGAAGTAGGTATTCAATGCATTGAACCACTCGCTGATTCCAGCTTCTCCGTCATGAATCTCCTGGCCACCACCTACAAGACACACAATGGTAGCCCAATCCTGATGGCGATTCATATATTCAATGAGGCATTCAGGCTCCGACATATTGAAATGTGGCTGTCCTTTTTTAGTACGCATAAATTTGGAAAGCTGTTCCTTCTTCCATGCTCTCTGCGCCTCATCAAAAATTGCAATTTTGTCTATAGGTGCAGGATGACCTTCGAGCAAGGAATCATCTCTGAACCAATGTATCATCTGAATGAAGCTTTTCGTCTCTGCAAAAATTTGCCCCTTTGTCAAATCAAACTCACATCCGTCACAATTACGTCCAGGATGAGAGGCCTTACAATCGGCACAATGCTGCTTTCTTTTTTCGTTTTGATCTCTTGTCAACGCCTCACGAAGAACCGTTACAAGAGGCTCGTTTCCCGAAAGGAACACAGCATGCTCCTCGTCACCTGTGTTGAATCTATGACGACGATTCGCAATATTCAAGCCGACAAGAGTCTTACCTGCTCCTGGAACACCCGTTACAAAGCAAATGGACTTCCAACCATTTCTTTTGCTGTTTTCAATGATCTCGTCAATACAGGCAGTGGTAACAGCGATATCGTTATCATCGCTTTCCTTATGAGATATCTCTCGAACGTCATGACCTGCATACAGTGCTTGTGCTGCCTCTATAATCGTCGGCGTGGGCTTGTACGAGGAGTTAACCCATGCATTGGCGTTAATCGTCTTACTCGTGTCAAACGCCTCCGAAATCCGCTTTATTTCCGATGCAAGATTCTGCTCGTTACATCGCATCGGTGTTGCAATATGATTACGAAGCTCTACATTGTTTGCTGTTGCAGGTGCCGCTGTACAAACCAAAACTGGGAACAAATCGGTCTCATGGCTCGCTTCATGAAAATTGTGAAGGTCGACAGCATAATCTACCGCTTGATCAACAGCACTTTTAGGATATTCATCCTCAAACACCTTAAACTCAAGAAGGAAAATCTGTCCTTTTCTGATAATAACAACATCTACTCTTCTTCCCATACGAGGAATAGTATATTCAAAAGCGATTTGACTGTCACCAAGCTCACGCATAACCTGCTTCAAAATGCGGATTTCCTCATTCCAAGCGATATTTTGCTGAGCGGTTAAATCAAACTGCATGGAATGCTGCACGATCTCATCGCGTATTTCCGCCTCGCTTACGTTCAAAAAATCATCGCAATTGGCATAGTAATAGGCTCTATGTATAACATTTCTATCTACCGATTCGATGGGCATACCATTCCTCCTAAGTCTTAATTATTGCCTAATAATTTTGCAAGTTTTTTCGCTATTGCTTTTGCCATAATAGGCGGAACAGCATTTCCAACTTGCTGATATTGCTTATCTTTTGAACCACAAAAGATAAAACTATCCGGAAAAGTTTGCAAACGTGCTGCTTCTCTTACGCTTATGGCTCTGTCCAATGTAGGATGAATCCACATAGATTTTCTGACATTTACAACAGTTCCGCTTGGTTCATCATAATTCAATCTGAGATAAATAGTATTTTGCGTTCTTGAAGCATCTGTATACGTATTAGTCTTCAGATTATCGGACAATGCATGGAAATTCTGTCCTTGTTTTAAGGCTTTAAATCGCTCCATTGCAACATCCGTAGTTTTAGTAATAATATGGTTATATAGCATTGTACTATCACGTAATTTTTCTGCCAATTTACTTACAACTTTTGGCTGTAGGAGAACACCTTTATCTGCAGACACATCCGTGATAGCTTCAACATCCTCTATGTCCTCGATTGCATCTCGTACAGTATAATATTCATCTTCATCGAGGCTACCTTTAGGCAGAGCAACCTTAGAAGAGATGGATTTTTTAATTCCCATAGCAACAAAACGCATGCGTTTTTGAGGAGCACCATAATCAGCAGCGCAAAGAACACTACTGCTAATTATATAGCCATGCTTTTCTGACTCTAAGATTGATTTCAGATAATCATACACTGCATATGACTTAATAATTGCATTGATACCGCTCTCTGTTTCATAACGTTCTACTACTATGTCGTTATCAAAGATCTCTTTGGTCTTACTAAGCATTCTTTGATACATAATCGCTTCTGAAATTGAATCTTTAATAGTGGCGCTGTTGCATTCATTTGAAAAATAAGCCATAATTGCTGCAAACGCTTCAGAATCAGCCTTTAGGATCACATCATCTGAATCATTAATATGAGCTTTAGCAAACTCCAAAAGATTCTTTTTGTGTTTTTTCAAAACATCCGGCAATTTTTGTGGATTTTTGGAAGCCTTATATACAACATTTAATTCTGCATAATGCTTTTCATCCCAAAGATACTTTACTATTTGATCGTAAGACTGTATAATGTTCAGAACCCCAGCAAATGCAAAATTTGATTCTAAAAGGCACAGTGATGTTTCTTTTACGGGAATATTATAGTCTTCTACAAACTGAACATCTTCGCGTGTTAAATAAAAGCGATGCACTTCGGATTTTAACATGCTTACATTTTCCATTACAAACGCTTTGGGATCAAGCTCCAATATTGCTCGGATATATTGTCTAACCAGCATGTTGTTTTGGCTAATTGCCGTGTTCTTTTGCCTATTCGCATTTGAAAAACCTTGGCAAGGAGGGCCACCTATAACAATGTCTATATCGCCATATTTTTTCTTTATTAATGCATAGTCGGCATTACAAACATTACCCATAACTTCTACATTCGGATGATTTTTCTTATATGTAGCTTGCATGTCCGGGTTGTTTTCAAACGCTACCTTTATTTCATATTTTCCGGTTTGCATAAAGCCAAGACTAAGACCTCCCGCTCCAGCAAACAAATCAATCACGGAATACTTTTCCATAAAATTCTCCTCTTTATTCCTTGAATCCGTTTGCTTCTGCTTCCTCTAAAAGAGCGAGCAATTGTATACTTTGATATGCACTCGGAAACTGTGTCGGTATACGCATAGCATAAGTCATAGCCTTAAGCTGATCTGGCGACACGCGGATTTTTTTAGTTATTACAAACTCATTAAGCTTTTTCCAAAAAGCTGCCCCTAATTCTAATACTTTGGCTTGCGCCTCAACATCAGAATATAGTTTTTGATCTTTTTTTGCTTCTTTTTCTATTGACTTAACATCTTCTTTGCTCTGAAGAACACGCTCAAATTCAGAGGGGAGCTTTAGCGTACATTTTTTTACTTCTTCCCAACAAGCTTCGCGTTTACACCACTGTGTTACGTTAATTGTTCCTCTGTGCGGATCTGTAATTGTTTCAAAAACGTACTTAGTTATTCTAACGAGCTCATTTGTAATAATATCCGGCACTTGCTGCCTATTCCAAATGAGTTGAAGATCCAAATCCATATTCTTAAATTGGGAAGCAATCATACGATGCAACAATGCTATTGAATATGTAACAATGTTAGCTCTATAGCCTTGTTCAAACCACGGCTGATGTGAAACCACCCATTCTGTATGTTTGAAAAGAATCGCTAAAGCAATAGAGTCCTTAAAATACTTGTCATTATATTTTGTATCGGATTTGCTCCACCCATCATCAATTATTTCTGCAAACTTCATAAAGTTGGTCTGAGCACCCTTACTAACAACATGTGGCAATCCTGCCCAAGAGTCTCTATACTTTGCAAGATCGGTTTTAGTAACAACCTGTTTTTTGGGATTTTGAGCAGTGAATTTGTCTTTTTGCGATTTGGTCATGTGCATCTGTGCTTGTAAATACTGACCACGCGCTCTCTCATAAAACCACTTTGTTTCATACTGAGCGCCACCGGAAGCTGGCGCAAATACTCTTCTCGAAATCTGTTCCATTCGAATGTGGAAGGGATGCGTAGCAAAGAAATCTGCATCGCTTACCTTATTCTGGCTATTTGAAGATCGAGAAATGTTACGTATCAGCTCACTCGATTTATCGGCATTAGAATCCACTTCCGTAAGCTTCATCTGCACATAAATTGGGCTCAGGTCTGCGCCATCCTTATAACGGGCATTTGATAATGATGCTGTTGTTTGACCTCCATTAATGATTTGGAAGTCCTTGGCATAAGTGATGAAACGTCCTTCAGGAGTGGATTCAATATGAAGATCCATGGCTGTTGCAGACACGCCATTATTGTAAGCGAAAAAGTTTTGAGGGATTCTAAGTATCGTTTCCCTAATCTTTTTATTTACTGCAACTTTTGTAGACAGAAACGAACGAACATTTCCCTCAAGCAGTTGGCTTCCATAAGCATCATATACATCTGCCAATGTTTTTCCAGGTATGATACACAAATAGCTCTTGTAATCTTCACTGTTCGCACTACTTGCCTCCAAACAAGGAATGCCTTTTCCGTCCGTATATGCCTTAAAATCGATCTCGATATCTTGCCTACCAAGGTCGGAAAAACAAACTCGATATATTCTGTCAATATCCCAAATCTGCTTCTCAACAGGGATATTTTTGAACGTATCAGGATCCATTTCGCTGATACGATTACTCATAAACCCATCGGTAATCAAAATTAATCTAAATTTCCGTATACGCTCCTTATGTAAAACCAATGTTTCTACCAAATCAGATGCAGGTGTACTGGGCTCTACTTCTCTACGCAATTTTCCATCGTATACTTCTTTGATAAAATACAAAAGTCGATCAAAGTGAGCTAAAGCTGCCGTTTTGGTGATTGTTTCTCTTTCTTCATCTCCTGTATAGTCGGCAATAACAAGATTGAAGGTTAAGTCAAACTCATCCAGTACGTAACCATCCACGCGGATTTTTCTATTATTTTTTCCCGTTCCCAGATAAAATGCAGGGGTAAAATCAGACAGAACCTCTGCGTTAACCAAATAGCTGGTAGCAATATTAACAAAGGCTGCATTAGACCCTGCGCCCTCAGTTGCGGCGGTAGCTTTTATTTCTTCTAAAAAATCTTTGTGAAAATCACGAACATCCATGATGTATCTCCTTAAATCTTAAATTGATCGATTGATGAAAAATCCAATTCGTAAACCGCATTCAATATACCATTAGGTACATTGTAACGCGTTAGTTTTGGAAATCCTGTTCTTACTTCATATGTCCTTTTTTCTGCGAGCCTATATCTACTTTCAGTATATCGTTCAGCGTCTTTGAAATAATACCCATACATTGCAAGCTTGCACGAAAAAACATCTATAAGTGACTGCGTGGTCAAGATGGATTTTACATCATTTACAACTTCAGGCAAAGAAACTGTGCGCTCTCCTTTGGCAGTAGTTTTATCCATAAAGTAGACAATTAACCTGCCAAAGTCTTCACGATCAAGTTGTTGCAAAGATGTTATTGAAACAGAAACAGACGCAACTGTTGTTGCCTTTATTTCACACCATTCGGATTCAAACAAATAATCTTGATCGCTTCCTTCGGGGCCAACCCAAGCTTTCAATGAGATTTGAGCGCCTCTGGAAATGATTGATTCCTTTAAGAATAACAATTCCCCTATAAGCCCCTTCTGTGCAGAAGAAGACAACAATCCCTCACCTTTTTTCTGTAGCAATCTTATCCACGCATTAAATCTGTCAATAATTGCATCGACAGGATTGGGGGAATTCTTAGAACAGTCAATCAAATCCCAACAAAGTTTAATAAATAGTTCTGTCAGTGAGGAATAATTCAGCAGGAACTGCAACGCATATTTGTTATCGTCCGTTTGCACACATGAGGCATGAATCGCCTTGGAAGAGTTAATTTTGCTTTTCTTTCCTGTGTTCAATACCATAAAGCACATCTGCTCTCCATAATATCCAATATGAAAAGCTAATGGATGATTCCCTGAAACCAGAAGGAATCCCCCCGTATAGGGTGAGATGCTATTCCATTTTTCCTGCAATTCATTAATTGTCATATTCATCATCATCCTCATCGGTAATGTCTACCCAGTTTTTCAGTTCATTAACATTTACCATGTAGTTTGCTTTTCTCTCGAATCCATCTTTTGGGAAACCAAGACCAAGAGCAAACAAAATATCCGGATCCTCGGGTGTACGTGTGCTTGTTGTGTTTTTCAAAATGTGAATAAGAGCAATTGGTCTTCTTTCTTTAATCAAGTAAGTTCTATCATTGACTTTTTCATTGCGGGCTTTACTATCAGCACGCAAGGAATCAATTGTTTCTTTTGATAAGCCTATCTTGGAACATCCACCAGTACCGACGCGAACATGGTGACCATTTACTCGTATCAGATTTGTTATGGTTCTATCCCATTCCAATTGTCTTCCCTCTGGTTTGATGTCCAAATCACGATCAATTAAATGAATCGGTATCTCTGTCTCTGAACCTTGAGGTATCGCTACATCCCAATAATCGAGGCTTTCCTCATCATCAGAAATATAATCTGCCAAAGCAATAGGCTGAAAATTTAGATTCCAAGGATGTGTTGAAAAGCCACGCACCAAATCTACAACCGCTTTTTTAGGTACTTTTCTCCAAATATGAGCTTTGGTATTTTCATCGTATTCGTAGCTAATATTCTCATCGGAAGATAAACTCTGAATAAATGAACGGCACAGTTCTTCATTTTGTTTCAAAGTATGCTTGTCGCCCCTGAGACGTGGAGTTTCAAGCATGCGTCCAGAAACGGTTATAGGGCGAGAAACAGCTGTTGCGGTACGCATTTTATTTCTTGCAGTAATAAGGAGAGCTCCAGGAGCTTGTCTAACCTTCAAGCCAAACTCTTCCGGCGTTTGGTTTTGACGCTCCATTTTGCGCAATTCATCTTTTAACTCGTTAACTGCGTCTGTTATGTATCCATACCAGTCGATGGCTTCCTCGCCAATCCACAGCTTAAACAAGTCATCATAATTTGGGCGATAACCAAACCATCTACCCATCTGCAAGAGAGTATCGTACATCATCGTATTACGATAAAAATAACTTACGCATAATCCTTCCAGCGTCAATCCTCGGGACAAGCTATTACCACCAACAGCAATAACGCGCATGCCGATATTCTTATATTCGTAGTAATTGAGAGAGGAAGCACCATGTTGCTGGTTAACTGAACGAACTTCTATTCTCTTTGCAGCCTTAAATAAATATTCCTTAAGGAAGTGTTCCCAATCTATGCCTGATATAGATTCCAAATCATATTCTTTCCACACTTCATAGAGAGCCACTATACTGTCAATTTCCATAGCTTTTTCAAGAGCCAACAACGAGTAGTTCTCCAGATCCGCTTTTATTTGATCAAGAAAACTCTCAATCAAATCAGCAGTTCTATTCTGAACCAAAGTAAATCGGCTAACATTAACCAACATTGAACGGTGCTCGGTGGTATCTTTGCGATAATCCGAAATCGCTGTTATCAACACAAAATACCGGATAGCCTTCTTCATACTGTACGGTATATCACATAATTCGTCAGCCAAATCTTTTTTGTGCTTGAAGACAAAGTAATCCTCTTGCTCTTCGTTCATTATAGGAATTATTGCTTTGCCATATATTCCTTCACATCTTGTTGGAACATCTCCGGCTTCCCAATTGTCAGCGTCTCCATTACCAAAAATCTTGTCAGCACCGATATATAGTTCAGGCGTAGGTAGCACGGTCAAAAAATCCTTTGGGAACAAATCTTTAGCTGCTTCATCAGTCTCAGCTTCAGGATCGATAAATATATTAGCAAAAGGAGTTGCCGTGATACCAAGATAAGAAGCCTGTCTAAAACAATTTAGGATGTTTCGAATAGCCTTGTTGATCGCCGTAGGATCTCTTTCCTCAGAGTTTGTATTAACAGACGCATTGTCTGCCTCATCATCAATCAAAAGTAGAGGCAGGTCAATCAAACCATTTTCATAATCCGCATTGTTTTCCATCAGCCACTTATAAAGATTATTGAGAACACTTTTGTTCTTTTTGACAACAAACAGTGCTGTGCCATTCAGTGTTCTCAAACTGAGACCCAAAGCCCGAAGTGTTGCTTTATTAAAATCAGTAGCAACAGAGGTAAAGCAAGCAATCCGTTTGTCGGGATTACTTGGAGGTATTTTACCTACTCCAACAGGCTTATTCTTTATTTCATGGTCTGCTTTTTTATCAAGTGTATACTTACTCTCTACACCAACAAATTCCGCGTCCAAACGTTCCTGTGTTTGAACACGCAAATTTTCCATCATACCTGCAAGCACGATGATTACGCGATATCCGGCATCCGATGCCTTGTTGCATATAGCGGTATATGTTGCTGTTTTTCCCGATTGAACATCACCAAGAAGTAGGCCTCTGCGCTGGAATGGACGATTGTGATCTTTTGGATTTCCAAGGTCATCCATAACACCACTCGATGTTTTGTTCAAACGATTGACCACATCTACTCCCCAGTGCTTTACCACTTTAAGATATGTCTTGTATCTTTCCCAGTAAAAGCCATCGTTTTCCTGAACATGATACCATGACTGATGCTCTGAGTCTCTACCACGCAATGTCATCGCAACACCTATTGTGTGTAAAATATTGGTGGCAAGAGTCTTTTTCACCTGAACAAAATCTTCATCGGTAATAGGATACAAAACAGAAAAGGCATTACGAATAATTTCCGCCTCGCTATTTATTTGTTCCAGTGTGGGAAGTGTATCGCCATATTTTCTGTTTATTGTAGTTGTTACTGTGTCAACTATATAATGCATGTTTTCAGTCATCGAAATCACCTCTTTCTTTGGCTTGCTCAATATCCTCTACATATACACAAAACGGCTCGGCGAGCTTCAAAGATTCTATCATGGCGTATCTATCCGCAACATTTGATTGTTGCATAACAATAGTTTTAACAAGTGCTATAATGTCTTGAGTTGCTGTATCGCTATCATTTGCCAATTTTTCATCATTTGTAAGATCAATATATAGTGAATTAAGCGGCAATGACATACTTATCTGTTTAAGCAAAACATCCAATTTTGAGCGTATTCCGGGATACTCACTAACGAGTGCTTCGATCATCGGATAATCAGCATTGATCTCATAAAAAATACCACCCTCACGCGAAACCATTCTATTCCACATATGAATAACATCATCGCGAGTTTCCTTTTTGCCGCGGTACGTCCATGTTCGCTTACTTCCCTCAGATATTTTTTCTATAATAACTGCAAGATTCTGTTTTACATCTTCTGGAGGAGTTGCGGTTGATTTCTTTATATCCAATGTCCACAAGTCGTCAAGCGAATTGGGAATATCAACTTGTACACGGGCAAGCTTGGACAAATCACCCTGTCTCATCAGCCTGAACCATGTTCCCCACACAAGCAATCTCTTATTTCTGTATACGTAAAAGCCCTGTTGCTTTCTAAGCCCTTCTTTACCACCAAGCTCCTTCAATTCTTTTTGCGTCAATTTCGAAATGTGAGGGAGTATGTATGGCTTTACCCTAACTTTTGAACCTCGAACAATAATGGTTTCCTCATCCATCAATTGCGTACTTTTCTTTGAAAGGAAAGGATCGTGAGGAGTTATGCTAAGCTCATTCATGCGGATATCTAATTTCTTAAGCCCCTGCTCTCCGCTTAAATAACGGTGAAAAACCAACGACAAGTGTTCTCTGATCAACGTCATCTTTCGCGAGAATGCTTCTGCAATATCGTTTTCACCAATTGCAAATTTGTCGAGGTCTTGCCATATAACCAGCGTTCCATTTTCCGACGAAGCTAATTTATTGTAACTCGGATATTTATCAAATTCAGTATTATCAAGAATAATAAGTGACCAGGACTCAGCTTTTTTCACATGATCTAAATTCCATTGTGCTCCGGATACAACACCGTTTTGCTTAGTAATTACAGTAAGTATTCTGCACTGGGACAAAGATGCAGTTTTCATTCCGAGCCCATATCTTCCAAGGTCATATTCTTCTCGTTCCTCCAGCGGATCCTTACTACCGTATTGCATTGCCGAGATCAAGCGCTCCTCTGACATACCACACCCATCATCAAGTATGGATATATACGCTTCGCCAATAGGGAAAAAGTCTATGTCAACTCGACCGGCTTTGGCCGCCACGCTATTATCTATTATATCTGCGATTGCTGCTTCTATAGAATATCCAATCGCACGAGTAGATTCCATCAATGTTGGTGCATATGGGGGCATGTCAGTATATCTCACAATTAAATCTCCTTTAAATTTTCTGAAGTCAATGCAAAATGAGAAAAATCAATTAGGTACTATCTCAACAATATCATCCAATGTACAATCAAGTGCTGTACAGATCTTAACCAAGACATCGCTCGATACTGTAGCTCCATCTTTTTTCATCTTCGCGAGTGTTGCCGGGCTGATACCAGCCTTTGCAGCGAGTTCTTTGCTCTTCATTTCGCGGTCGATGAGCAGTTTAAAAAGTTTCTTATAGCTTGCAGCCATGTTCCACCTCATAAAAAGAATTTTTATACAAATACATTATACTCCTTTTTTTGACAAATTGCAAGAGGATTTGCGAAATAATTAAACGATCTTATAATTATTTCAACAGAATTAGTGCCATCTTCATGATTACAGATGTTGGCGCTAACCTATCTGCACACATGGATATGATCATGCTCACAAAAGCCTTTTCTTTGCTTACTGCGTATCAAATATTGGCTATTGACGGCGTAGGGAGAGGGATTGGGGTATAGTTGCAATCATCTCCATCATATATGTACCCATGCATCTGCACACACATGTTGGATATGATTGCTCCGAGCCTTTTCTTTGATTATTGCGGTGCAAATTTTAATTGCTGAACCTCTTGACAAACGGCTGAAGAAGAGGTACAATACAACGACCATGATGAGCTGAAGCTACGAGAGCGACCACATCGATTGACCACAAATTTTTATAAAAAACGATCCGCTCCCAAGAGGCCGAAGCCATCAATTTGGGAGCGGATTTTTACGACCACATACACGACCATAGACACGTTCGGAGCACTTGGAGACAAGATGCCACGAGAGCGCAAAAGGTCATTTTTGCCGTAGCGGAAAGGTCTGAAAAAAGATAAAATTACCAGAAAAATGTTCAAGTCGCCCTTGGGGTGGTAGAGGCCGCAAGTTCAAGTCTTGTCACTCAGACCAGCATTTTTAACAAAAATCGAGTAGGAGGCTACCCATTAATTGAGTAGCCGACCTCTCACACCACCGTGCGTACCGTTCGGTACACGG
>CALWJX010000091.1 GCA_944381085.1 uncultured Clostridia bacterium | reverse complement strand
ATCTGATGGCTTGCATCCATGGAATATTGCTCTTTTGCAAAGTGATTGATGAGCGTAATGAGATTATCCAAAACCCACTCGAGGTTCTTTTCTTCACTCATGTCGTATACGATCTCACCGTCACTGTCAAGAGTATAGTTTCCGTTCTCATCGATCGCAGGTACACCGAATTCCATTCGTTCAAGATACGGGACAATACTCGGATCAAGATATTTTTCGTTGCCCTCGTCAAACTCGATTACAGTCTCACCCACAATGTGTTCAAAGCGGTTATCTTCCGGGTTCTGTTCTCCCGTTCCGTCGTCCGTTTTGTCAGTCTGCGTCTCATCAGGCTCATCGTCTCGGTTAAGCACCGCAGCAAGAGTACCCGCAATCACTCCGAAAAGCAAGATTGCAACGAGGCACAAGATGAATATACTTCGTTTATTCTTCATTGCTTTCACTCTCCTTTGTGCCGTATTTAACCTCACTGTCAACTACTTCAGGTTCAGGATTTCTTGTCATTTCGCTGACATCAATATCCGGATCATCTCCCTTATCGGGCTTGTCGGGAATTTCATTGATATCCGGAATATCTAAAGATGAATCTTCATTCCCTGTCGTTTCGTCTGATTTTGAAGTGTCATTATCCGGTTCTGTCTGCTGTTGCGCCTGTTTTTGCTCTTCCAGATAACGGTTGTTTTTTTCATCAGTATTTTTACGCACAATTCCGAATACGACAAGTCCGATAAGAGCAAGTGTGACAACTACAGCAATAATGCCCGTGATTATTTTGACTTTTCTTTTCTTCATTTGTAAACCTCCTTATTTCTCTGTATATCTGCTTTGTATTTCAATGGGAACAACAATATCGGCAACTTTCCTGCCGAAAGCCTCAAAGGGGACAGTAATTTCATACCGCACGCGAACTCCGAAGCAGTCTCCTGAAAGGGCATAAATATCTGGTCTTGACATTTCATACTTTCCTTCCGCCACAATCGCTTCCGACCGAAGCTCGGGAAAGCCCAGCAAATCGTATGCGCCGTCCACCATTTCCATACTGTCGATAAACTCGTCCCATGCGGCTCCCTGCTTTAAAGCATCGAAGTTCTTCACCGCACATTGCGTGATATATCCGTCAAGTTTCAGTTGTGTTTCTCTTTTCTGTTCGGCTGCAATATGATACACAAAGGCATACTGCAAGGAAACAAACACGATCATGACCGTAATAAGAATAATGACACAGGTCAGTATATAACTGAACCCTTTTCTGCCTGTCATGGCATATTTCGCCTTGCGGAATATGCGGCGGGATGCTGCTTTTTTCATTATCGCGTCTCACCTCATTTCCAATAAACACGGGACAATCCCGATTTTTTCACTTCCACATCAAAAGGTAGCTCAAAGCTCCCGAATCCCGGGAGCGTCATTTCAGTCGAAAGAACCACAGTGATGGTATCTCCGAGCTGTACTTTGCCTGTACTGCTCTCAAAATAATCCGCCGAATAAGATACATTTGGCCGGAAACCGATTTCCGAACACAGTTCCTCGTATCTTGCCTCCACCTCACTGCCCACCTTACCGTTTATCGTCGCTGCTTCAAGCAGTTCATTTGCCATATATGTCATATCCTGTTTAATCGTTGCCATCTGCCACACGCTGATGATAAGAATCAAAAGAAAAACAAGAACCAAAACCGCCACCGCAACGTCGATATAGCCTTCCGCCTTTTTGTTTTTCAATATTTTTATCACTTTTATCCTCCATGCCTCCAAAGGCGGCTCATATAAATATAAAAAATTTTCGTGTTTTGCTTTGCAAAACAAAAAGCGTTCAGCTTTTTAGAAAATTTATGCGTGAAAACCGTATCACTTGGACGTGATTTAATTAATTTTTCACGCTGCCCCCCATGATTAAAAGAGCGTTCCCATAGAAGTCAGAAGTACCTGTCCGAGAACCGCAACATAAATCAGGATAAAGCAAAAAAGCAAAGCCATAGAAAGCTTGCGAACCTTGCGGGGCACCGCGTTTGCCTGTGCCTTCAACTGTTCTCGCTGATAGTCCGCAAACTTCATAGAAGTGGTTGCCCAATATACCTCCATATCGTCTCCGCGCACAACCCCGATAAGTCCTCTTGTAATATCCGACATCATAGTGGAACCGACACGGGATTCCAGTCTTGTCAGCGCAACTTCTTCATTTCCGGAGCGCATATCCGCAACGGTGATATCAAGCTCTTCTTTGAGTTCCGGACAGGTGGTGTCTTTGAATGCCTCAATGGCGTATACCGCGCCTTTTTGATGCTTCATGGTCTTTTCGATGGACGCCACGAACCGCGGCAGTTCATATTCGATCTTTTTTCGTTTGGATGCAATCAACTTGCCAACTTTTCTGACCTCTGAAAAGTAAACAACGATTGCCACAGCCAAAATGAACAGTCCAAGCAGTTTTACAATAAAAAAAGCCGGTATGGCGAGTATACCGATTGCGAGCGCCTTGACAATCGCGTTCGACACATACAGCTCCGCAGACATATCCATTCCCGCCGTTCGCAGGTCCGCTTCCAGCTGCGCTTTCTTGAACTCATTCAACCTGATTTTTCCGGAAAACTTCGCGGCAAATTCTTTCAGGTAAATTTCAATGGCGCTTGTTTTCTTATCTCCCTTTTTCCCGAGATTGTTCGCCGCTTTCGACGCTTTCATGGTCGGAACCTTCATGACGTCGGCAAGAATACACCCAAGTCCCACAGCCGCGAAAAGACCTATGAGGATTTGCAATATAACCATATTTCTGTTCCTCCTTATCTCTTATACTCAATGGGCTTTGTCAGCTTGTTCATTCGTATTGCAGTCACAATGATAACCACGCCGCAGATCGCAAGCACGATCTTGCCGAACACGGTATTCATAAGAGCGTCATACCAGTCTCTATTCAGACAATATAGCAGCGGAATGTTGGCGAGTACCATACATACCATCATGAAATACTCTCGTCTTGCCTCAGACAGCATAGTTTTGAGCTGATTATTTACCAGTCGCACATCAGTAAGTTTGGATACGACCGGCATCAGTGTGTCCTTGAGGTTCCGGTCATTTTGACAAGCTATCAGCGTGTCGCACCACTCCTCATAGATACTGTTTTTTACCTTTTCTTTCATATGGTAAATCGCCTGCCTGATGTCAGGAGATATAACCGTTGTTTCCGTCACAAAACCCTCGAATATACCCTTGATAGGCGGCTTCAGATACGAGAGATTTTCCTGCACGGCGCTTACAAGATTGTCACTGCGGATATATGAGGTAGTGATAATCGAAAGCGCCGTTTCAAGCTCCTGTCTCACCTGATTTTCATAAAGAGAAATTGTCTTTGCCAGATACGCAAACGGAATCATGGCAAAGGCAACCGCCAGAACCGGAATCATGAACATATTATCAATGGCAATCGCCGCAATACACCCCGAAACCATCAGGAGCAGCGCCGCCGCACATGCCGCCGAAAACTGTTTTTCCTTGCCCGTTTCCTCAAGCGCGCTTCTCATGCGTTCCAATGACAAAAGAAGTTTGTTTTTCTTTTTCTTGCCGCGCGCTGTAAGCGACTGATCTTTCAGTGTCTGCTGTTTGTCAAACAGAACAGTTATATCTTCCCCCACCTGCTCAGGCGTCAACTTCAAAAGAATTGCCGTTGCCACAACGAGCAAAATAAAACTGATTATATAGAGTGCTGTCATCCTCTGTAATCCTCCTTTCTGCTTTGTGAATTTCCGGAAGGAAAATTCGGCGCGAAGCAGATATTCTTTAAAATGCTGCATATCATAACTTCGCACAGCCCTCCTTTTTTTCGGAATTGATTTCAAATCTCTTCAACAGTTCCTGCGGAATGCCGCTGCGCATCAGCTTGGCTTTCAGATTTTCCGAAGGACTGTTTTCTTGTACGAACTCACCGATAACGCGGAATTTACCCTGTACATACTCATTGCTGTGAATCTTGTAGCGGTAAAGCGTTCTGTACTCCAATTCTCCATCGTCGTGGACGATACACTCGGATACATCCATCACCTTACGTGCGTTATCTTCCAGCTTATGGGCAAACACAACAACCGGAAACGCAAGCGCCGCCTGCTGAATGGAAATTTTCATGTCGATTGGAAAACGGCGCTGACAAAGATAGGCGATACGCATATGGGCATATCTTCCTCCGGAGCCGTGAACAGTTGTAACAACTGTGTGGTCGGTAGCACTTGCCTCCACTGCTGAATGAGCCTCAACGTCGCGCATCTCACCGATGCAAATTACATCCGGATCAAACCTGAGTGCCGCCAAGACCAAATCTTCCTGAGAAATATCTGAGCTTTCTCTTTCCGAAGGTCGTGAGAGAGTGTGAACTACGTTGTTAATAACCTTTCCGTATTCGTCTCTCTTAACGAGGGAAAGTTCTCTCGCACCTGATTCGATGGTATATATACGCTTACAATCGGGTACAGAACCAAGAAGGCTGTTCAGCAGAGTTGTTTTCCCCGAACTTGTACGACCCGCAACAACGAAAGACACACCATAGCGAAGACAGGTTTCAAGAAAAGACAGCATTTCATCCGTTATGGACTCAGTGTTCAGAAGACTTTCTCTATCTACTCTTTGAGGATGAAGCATACGAATAGAAACAGCTATTCCTCTGTCAGCGTCAACAATCGGTTCTTTTAAAGCGGTAATACGGATATTGTCAGGTAAATGTCCCTGTGCGATTGGTGTGGCGTTATCTATAGTCATTCCCGAATGCAGCAACAACTTTTTAATCACATCAACTGCGTGTTGTGGTGTAAAAAAATGCTCATCCGCTTTTTCTATACGTCCGTCAAGATGAGTAATCGCAATATCGTCCCAGCCGTTGACGTTTATTTCCTCGATACCCGGGTCAGAAAGATACTTTGTCAGGATGGAGTATTCCGCCATTTCCTCGTAAAGGCGTTCTACAAGAGACTTCGTATCATACCCTGCCACCGTATATCCGGTGTCATAAAGATATTTTCCTATATATGCTTTCAGTTCGGCTGTCTTTGTACAATCAATCAGGCATACCGCATAATTTTTCGCAATATACCCCTGCGTCAGCGTAACAAGCGAAGGAAGTTCAATTTGTGCCACTCAAACCACCGCCTTTCTTGGCAAAAAGCACTTGTGCTTTTTTGGGTGGCCGATACACAATGCTTTCATATTTCTGTTTTCTATACATCGCTCATACCAGCCTTTCAGCGATTGCCTTAACCGTCTGCATGAATTTTTTATCTTTCATCCCTTCATACAGAAACCCTTCCATATACTGTTCCACAATGCCCGGACAGTACGGAACCGTAAATTCGATTTTTCCGAGATGCGTCCTTGCGTCTGCTGCCGACAAATTAAGCTCCTGTCTCGGAATGTTCATCACCGCCACATCAGAATCTTTCAGATATCCGTGGGAAGCGAAAATTTTCATCTGAGACATTCGGAAGCTGATGCATTTCAAATCGGGAGTTGCTAACCGGACAGTTTGGTCTGCGTTTTCCAAAGCTACCCGGGTCAGCAAACTGAAATCGAGCATCGACATACAGTCCACTATTACAAAGTCCGCAATACCTACAAGTATATTAAAAAAATATTTTGCCTTAGTTTCGGTATATTCCGGATAGCTGTGCCGGTTTTCTCCGTCCTTATATCCGAGGTATCCGAGATTCATTCTGTTTTTTGTCATGACGATATTGGAAACGACATCGTCCGCAAAAAAATCCGGTTTTGAAAGCACCGAACCGACGGAATATATATCCTCCGAACGAAAGTTCGGAAAAACCACGGGAAGTGTAGGAGTGACAATATCGGTAAACACAACAATAACAGAACTTTTTCCACGTGAGCGACCGTAAATCGCTTCCGCGAGTTTCACCGACAATGTGGTCTTCCCACTGTTCGGCGCTCCCCATACCGCTATAAGTTTACCCATTGCTTCTCTCCTCATCTTCCTTTGGTGTATTGTCTATGGGATGAGACTTGATATAGTCATCCTGCTTTTTGATAAAAGCGTCAGCCTTGTCCGCTTCTCCTCTGTAAACAAGCGTAAAATGAATATTTGTGGTGGAATTATAGTAAGCAAGCCTTTCAGCCTGTTCGGGCGTGACAAGAAGCGTAACAGTTTCAAACTTCGCACCACCCTCAGCTTCACCCTTGTCGATACCGTCACTTGTTGTAGCTGTAATCACCTTCACATATTTCAGCTCCGCGGGGATATATGAGGTATCTGCTTCTTTATCATAAATGATAACGCTCACAACATCTCCGTTTTCAAGTTTACCTGAAAGTCCCTCGGCAAGGTCTCCGATACTTACACTGACAGCAACTTTATCTCCCTTAAGCCCGAGTAAAACATCGTCTGCGCTTTTGTTATCCGTTGAGAGCTTACCATCAAAAAGATAATCTCCCGCGTAAAGGTCTGTCGCCGCGTACTTGCCGATAACGGCATCCGCGTCTTTTATAACATCTACGGGCAGGTTATGGGAGCCTACACTTACAATCTCAATATCATCTCCGTCAATAATCTGTCCTCTTTCTACATCTGTCCTGAGCCTTACTATATCAACCTTTCGATCACTGAAACGATTGACGAGAGGCGCCACACCAAAAGTAATGACAAAGGCAAGTATGATACAAAAAATGCCCACCACTGTCCTTGATGAAAACAGCTTTTTTCCTGCTATCTTCGGTTGTTTCGGTGCTTTTGTGTGTTTGGCTCCGGTTTTTCCAAATAACATTTTTCATCCTCCTTTATTCTGTATCAGATAAAATAACCGACCATCAGTCCCGCCGAAAGAAACGGTAAAAGCGCGAAAGACTTCTTATAGGTTCTGTGTTTTACTTTATTATAAATAAGTTGGAATACGATACTGAAAGCAAGTCCGATTACATATCCAAGTGTACCTCCGAAAAATCCGAGACATATGGCGGCTGCCGTTGAAATTTTTATGTCCGCTCCTCCGATACCGCCGTTTTTGGAGAAGATCGCAATGGCGAGCTGCGGAACAAACACGACAAGTCCGCCCAAAATCATGGACAGAACACTGTGTTCTCCGAAATTCACAAGTGACAGTATCAAAAGCATAATCCACAGATTATCATCGGCTTTGCGCGTTGAAATATCCTGAACCGACGCGTAAAGCAGCACAAGTGCCATAACAATACCCTTAACCGTCCACACCGATATCCCGCCGAACATAAACAGCGAAACCGCGACTACTGTCATAATAAAGATATTGGCAAGGGCATTGACTCTAAACTTACGATTTTTCATATAACAGTTCAGGATTGCGGTTACTCCCGCCGAGCATAATACAAGTGCGATAAGCTTCAAAAAGTTAATTAAAATTACCATCCGTACTCCTTTACATCAGGAGGACAGCGTGTTTCTGTCCTCCTTTGATATGATTTTTTCATGCAGTATAGTTGAACATATCCTGAATCTCACTGTTGAGACGGGGGAGAATCACATTGTCAAAGAGAGCATAGAGACCGCCGAGAATGACCGCACCGACAACAACCGCGATGATGATCTTAACGCCCGTATCCACATATCCTTCGCCCTTTTTATTTTCAAGAACCGTCTTTACATGGATGGCGAGTGTGTTTACTTTGTTCTGTACTTTATTTAAAAACTTTTTCATTTCAATGTACCTCTTTCTTTTTATATAATGCAGGTCAAGCCGTATAATCGAACATATCACTGATCCTGGTCTCAAGCGTGGGAAGTATTACATTGTCAAAGAGTGCGTAGAGTCCTCCGAGGATGACCGCACCGACAACGACGGCGATGATGATCTTAACGCCGGTGTCCACATATCCTTCGCCTTTTTTATTTTCAAGTGCGGTCTTTGCCTTGACCATGATTGCGTTTGCCTTGTTCTGTACCTTGTTAAAAAACTTTTTCATCTTAAATTTCCTCTTTCTTTTTTTGATTTATTGTATCGGTGGTTGGATTCAGGTCATGGATAAACAATGCCACCGTCATTGTTATCTGACATGCCACGTCCGGTCTGCCTGATTTACAGGCTGAACATATCCTGGATACGCTCCGCAAGTCCCGGAAGTATAATGTTATTGAAAATAAAATACAAACCCGAGAGAAGTAATGCGCCAACCACGACCGCTATAATCATCTTAACCGCCGTATCCACATAACCGTCTCCTCGTCTGCTTTTCAAAACATTTCTTGTCTTTGCGAAAAACTTTCTCACCGAATGACTTTCTGCCTCCGTTTCCTTAAATTTTGCAAGCTCTACTTTAACACAATCATAGACATCCCCTACCTTCCGAAAAAGAAAAAGCCGTCGGAGTTTTTATTACACCAACGGCTATGTACGAAAAATATAGAATTACTGACCGAAAGAAAAATGGGCACCATTAGATGCCCAAATGTTATTTACTTACCGCGAGAATCGTTTCGTCAACTCCGTCGGTATATTTTCCCTGCTCTATCAGCTTATCCCTGTATTTAAGCAAGGAATCGAGAATGATATAGTATTCATACTCGGTGACAGGTATACAAACTTTCTTTTTCTTCTTATGAAATCCAAACATTCTCTGTACCTCCATGTCCTTTACTTTCGGCTCTATTTTACAACAGATTTCATGTTTACGCAAATGTGCAAATTATATTCTCTTTTCGGTTAGTATAACTGTGTGTATGAGGGGTTTGTGTGTGAGAAAGGGGAACAAGAAAAGAGATACTCCGCCTCAAACCCCTCAAAAAGGCAGACTTATCCCTTTGTACTATCTCGCTTCCCTATTTGCACGGACTCCTGCTGTTCTGAGAGCCTCCTGTTTTTCCCGATAATCTTTCAGCGCTTCTACAATGGTATCTTCAATCTCTTTCGCCGATGCATCAGGCGGAAAGTAATTCTGAATACGTTCCATTGGCACTCTTATTTTCGGCTTCTGGTTAGGCTTTTCTTCTAACAGTATCGCTTGTATCCGTTCTTCTGTAAGTACACCAGCCTGACTCAATTTCTTCATTTGTATCGCTTGCGACAGAGACGGCGTGGCTTCATTCTCATCTATATAATAGGAAAGGTCTTTCTGTTCTTCCTCTTCAAGATATGACAACTCCACAGCAGGTCGGAACGCTATCTTTCCCATATCTACATCTTCAAGAAGTTCGGGTATAAGGTTGTTTAGGCGGATATATCGACGGACTTGTTCTCTGCTTTCTCCGTTTTCTGCACCAATCATCTCATCCGTTCGTAAATCTGACACCAATGGTGTCAGATTATTTTTACACGGTCTTCCTGCTTTTTTCTTAAGAGCTTCCATCTTCATTTTATACGCTTTAGCTCTTTCGGAAGGTAAGATATGTTCTCTTTGCAGATTGGAATCTACCATATATATAATTGCTTCCTCCCTGCTTAAATCACGCACAATAACCGGCAGAGTATCTATCCCGAGCTTTGTACACGCATATTTTCTTCTGTGCCCTGAAATCAATTCGTACCTGTCATTGTCTTTTTTCCGTACAATGACAGGATTGATTACCCCAAAGGTCGATATGCTCTCTGTAAGTTCTGCCATCTCCTCATCATCACGAACACCGAACGGGTGGTCAGGCGCGTCGTCTATAGCCGACAACGGAATAACGCGTACTTTTTCCCGTCTCGGGTCGTTTGCATTTATTTCTTTAGTTTCCTCCACCGACTTTCCTCCTTTTTGTTTTCGCAAAACAAAAAAGACCGTATTCTTTTGTGAATTACGGTCTTTTATCATATTTTCTATGTAAAACAGGAAAATGTCGCGGGTTCAAGTCCAACAAGTCCGCAAAGGGGTGCAATGTATACAAAAGATATTTTTTTGCCCTGAAAACGCGAAAAACCCTTACACCGTAAGGGTTTTTTCGTAGGGGTGCAAAACTGTACCCCGATCATGGTGCACCTTCGGGGACTCGAACCCCGGACCCACTGATTAAGAGTCAGTTGCTCTACCAGCTGAGCTAAAGGTGCAAGTGCGAAACAGGGCACACAAATATTCAAAATATTACCCGACAAAGAAGAAAGGAAAAAGGGTGAAGAGGGATAGAGAAGAAAAGAAACTCAAACAAGCAGAACCCACAAAAGGTTCAAGCCCTCGGTCTATTAGTAT
>CALWJX010000090.1 GCA_944381085.1 uncultured Clostridia bacterium | reverse complement strand
CTTTCCCAAAATCCGCAGTCTTCTATCGTCTGTACCATACTCGGCGGGATTACCATGCCTCCGTTTCCCGTTACTCCTGACGACATCATAATTTTTGAGATAATACCCTGAACAATCTTAAAGACGGCAAGCATTAAATCAAGTCCCCAAGTTACAGCCGCTTTCGCAAGAACAAAACGTATAAAAAGTTTCAGTGCCTGTTCAGGCCGCTTTACCTCTTGCATGGAATTATAATGTTTCATGATGCCCATCAGGAAGAACAGTACCAAAAGAGCGTACCCGATTGCTTTTAGCGCTCCGTTGATATTGACCATTACTTCCCATATAGCGCCACCCTTGAAATCTTCCGGAGATTGAGAAAGCAAACGCCATATTTCCGCAAATTTATCATTCCAAGTGTCAATCGCGTTTTGAATATTCTCTACTACCCAATTATTTGACACTTAACCACCTTCTTTCCGGAATTAATAATCACCCCGTTATAAGAGTGAGTATTTCCTTTGAAAAAGTAATAACCACCCCGCCGGCAAGAGTAAGAAAGCCGTTCGCTCTCTGAGAAGGGTCGTGCGATTTGAGAGACAAACCGATTTGCACAACCGCAAACCCCAGCATAATCATACCGACAGCGCGGACAAGTCCGAACATAAAGTCAGAAAGGTTATTAACAACTGTAATGGGGTCATCTTCTGCCGCGAAACATGTCACCGTAAAAAGTGTCATCATAGTAATAACCATAACAATAGAAATCCAGATTGACAACGCCTTCTTTATCTTCTTAGGCATAGGCTTCCTGATTTTGGTGTTCTTTGTATTCTTCATTCGTTTTTCTCCTTTTCCGAATCTTTTTTTATTTTTTCAAGGTACATAGCAAACTCAAATTCATCAAGCGCGATTATTTCCCGATTTTCCTTTTCCGCGTACATTGCTTTGACCTCTTCTGTTATATCCAACACTTCTTCAGAAGTCCCGTTCGCCCACGGATTACCCTCAAGTTCCCCGAAACCGTGAACATAAGCAGGCGCACCGCCGTCCCTTGACAATTTAACATTCGGATGTCTCAAAATATCATACTTGAAATCAAGAACCGGACGTTCTCCACGGATAAAGGCAATACAATATTTATTATCAAGCATGCGAACCTCGTCGGGAGTCATCAATTCTCTGCCCGTAAGCTGATAATTCGTAGAAAAATTTCCTCTGAGTCCGTCACTTCTTCCGTATGTGTTGGTGTCAATGGTGGCTTTTCCGAGTTGTTCGGAAATATATTTATGAGTAGACTGCTCGTTGCCTCCGAGATACACAAGCTCATCACAGTTACCGACGATGCTCTCCCATTGTTTTTCAAAAAGTGCCTTGAGCTGTGCCAGATTCTGTAAGATAATCGATACGCTCACACCTCTTGAACGCATGACAGACAAAATTTTATCGAAGTCATCCGGGAGCGATACATTGGCAAACTCGTCCATAAGAAAATGAACATGCACCGGGAGTGTGCCCCCATACTCATGGTCGGCAACATAGAAAAGTTGCTGAAAAAGCTGTGTGTATAAAATTGATACAAGAAAGTTGAACGATGTGTCGTTATCGGGAATCAACGCAAACAAAGCTGCTTTCTCTCTGCCGAGCATATCAAGTTCAAGCTCATCGGTCACAGTCATTGCGGCAAGACTTTCAAGATTGAACTTTTCAAGCCTTGCCGCCAGAGTGATCTGAATGGATTTCAAGGTTTTAGCTGCACCGCTTCTGTATTCGTTGTAATACTTGACCGCAATGTGATAAGGGTCTCTGTCCTCCACTTGTTTAAAAAGAATGTCAAGAACGCTGTCGCGTTTGTCCCGCTCTTCGTCCACATCACCCTCACGCAAAAGTTCAGTTACCATCGTGAAATTCTTCTCATAAGAAGGAGCTTCATAGTGGAGATAATAAATGAGTGCCGACAAAAGCATACTTGCCGCGTTATCCCAGAAAGGGTCCTGCGTTTGCGAGCCTTTGGGTGTCGTTGACTTAAATAGGTTGGTGACAAGTCTTTGCACATCGTTATCCGAATGAATATAGGCAAATGGATTGTAGCAATCCGACTTTTCCATATTGATAAGGTCAAGAACCTTGACTATATACCCCTTTACTTTCAGAAGTCCTCCTGTGTCTCTGAGTATTTCGCCCTTTGGATCAAGTACCACAAAAGAGGTATTGGCTTGCATGATATTCGGTTTTGCATAAAATCTTGTTTTACCTGCCCCGGAACCACCAATGATAAGTGTATTGAGGTTTCTTCGATGCAAACGGGCGTCATATCCGATAGCAACATTCTGTGTCAAAATCTTATTGCTTTCAGGAGGCTGCTGACGGTACCGCTTGTCTATATCTTTCTTCTCGCCCCATTTAGCGGAACCATGTTCTTCTCTGCGGCGATAATTCGGTTTGGTGTAATGGTATATTATAAGAGCGAACACAAAGATACCTGATAACACGGCGATACAAGGCAAGGTGTTTGCGCACCATGTCAGCTTAAACGGCTGAGTCAATGCCTTTCCTAACTTCGGAATCATTTCCGCGAGACCTCCGCCAATGCATGGAGCAATAAGGACTGATAACCATATAACGGCTATCAGTCCTACTGCCGAAAAAATCAGGGTAAGTTTTTTTGTGTAATCATGTTCTGTCATCTTCCGTCCCCTGCGGAGGACTTTACCCTCCCTCTGATAATCACCGGGGCATCAATAACCTTGAGAAGAAGGTCGCTGACATCCTCGGGTTCTCTGTTTGTTTCTATCAAATCGTTTCTTCTGTCGGCAAGGGCCTCAATCATGACATGGTACTCGTAATCGTCAAGTTCAACAACTTTTCTTTCATTATTTTCCATCATCTAACCTCCTTACTGACTGTGTTTTGCCGAGCAGTTTCGGCGACCTTTGTGTCATTTATTTTGTTCTGCTGTTTTGGACGAAACAGGACTTCCGCCACTCTGCCGTCAATATCTTTAGCAGTTGTAAGGAGTTCTGCAACCTCTCCCTTGAACTCATCGACATCCATATTTTCGTAAGCGGACGGAATACTCTGAATCTGAATATTCGCTGTCGAGATTCCGTATTTTTCGGTCAGCAGATAGGCAACACATCTTGCTTTGAATTCATAGTCTGCGGGACGGGAGTTTTCATCGCCGCCGCAAAAAGCAGCAAGAGCCGCCGCATTGATCACAGTAGGCACAAGCTCATCAAGTGGCATACCATACTTGCAACGAACTTCATTTTTATCCTTGATATACGCAGCGCCTGCGGAATTGCGTTGCGGAAAATCCGCGTCTACAACAACCTTTGCAGGACAAGCATGAACAATACCTCTGACGAGTGCCTTTTCATCGTACTTGGGAGCAGGCGCTGCCTGCCCGTCAACCGTGTCGAGAACATCAAACTTGGCTTCGGGATCATACCCCGTGCAAACCTTTCCCTCCGCGTCGGTGTATTCTTTTTTCTTAAGCACATACACCTTAGCAGCACCTTTCTTGACAACCTTCTCTTTCATTTTCCACTCATCGTAAGTGTGAAGCTCGGTAGCCTTAGGGTTCTGTGCATAGATCAACATAATATTGCCAACCGAGTTACGGAGAAAACGGCTTGCCGTATCAAGCATTGCAACAAAAGCTTTGCGGTCACAAGCAATATCCGAATATGCTTTTGCAGACAATTCATTAAGCCAATCTCTGCGTTCACGCATCATCTCCCCATAGTTTTTCTTTTCCCTTTTTGCTCCGGTCGCTTCTTGCACGGCTTTTTCAAATTCACTCATTCTGTCTCATCCTTTCTCATCTTTCTTTGGGGTTAGGCGCAGGAGCCTTAACAGATTTCATTGCGGGAGCGTTCCTGCTTGCAGCTTGTTTTTCTTTTTTAATACGCGCGATTTTATTACGAATCGATTCCCGCTCTCCGTGCTCAACCGGAAAAACCGATTCGTTTTCTTCGTTTGATCCGTTCGATTTTGGCTCGGACAGACTCTCGTTCTCCGTCTCCGCTTCCGGCTTTTTCTCCGAATCGGAAATGGCAGGTCTTCGGCTTTGCATGTCCGTCCGAGCCTGATCGGGGTTTGCGTATGAATGCTCCTCTTTACGGATTGGCTTTTCGGACAAAAGCTTTTCGGCTACTCCCTCCTCATATTCCTCCTCGTTCTGCTCAGGTATGGGAGGGTCCTGTCCTGCTGTGTCAGTTTGTCCTTTTTCATTATCCGTTCGGGTTTCTTTTCTGCTTTCACCGTTCTTCTCCCTCTCAGCTTTCTCCCTGAGTATCTCTGCCTTGAGAGTTGCGGTATCTATCTTTGTCAGATTGAACCGATCAGAAATGCGTTGAATCTTTGATTCATCGTCTGCACGTACAAGAACATCAAATACATTACCTGTCTTGTCCTTCTCTTTGAGGATTGTATAAAGAATACCATACTGCTTGGCGACCTCCTTGAATTTGTCCATATCCTTTGCGGAAAAAGTATATACCTTGAGGGGCTTACCTGAACGGAGCATATTATTCAGTCGCTCGGCACCCCTCGTTTTGTTCTGTTCTTTCGCCATCGCATACAGCATAACGGCAACATTTTTTGCCCCACTTCCCGCGAGGCGAATGACGAACTCTGCACCTTCAAGTGTGATTTTCACTACCTGGTCGGCAGCGTCTGCGTTTGCGTTCATTTGTTTCTACAAAATGGTTGTGAATAGCTCCCGTGTTTACATGGGTGGATACAAGAACCTCATACTTATCTCCCCAAACTCGCCCCGCAAGTTCTACCCCGATTTTGTGAGCAACTTCGGGTGTAACCTCGCCCGGCTTAAAGGACTGATAGCCGTGCATACACTGAAGTCCTTCGGTCTTTCCGAAAACACTTTTTGTTTTATTGAATTGCTTTGCGGCTGTGCTTGGCTCCTCCGCACAATTAACACCCGTAACATAAAGCTGCTTCTCTGTTTTCATTTGGTCGGTTGTGTATTCCATCACATCGCCGACCGAGCTTTCAAATTTGTGATAGGTTGCTGCCGTTGCATACGCTCCGTTCCAAGTCTTGGATTTATTCGCTGTGTACTTAGTGACGGTCGAAACACTTCCGTGACACCCCCACATACTCGTTACTGCAATAGCTCGTTCACCTTCTTCTTGTACCGTTTGGAAGAAAAAGCGGATGTGAACTTATCGTCCATATCAAGCACCGTGTTATAAAGGTCAGATACCATTACTTCATCAATAAACTTGATCTGAATTGCCTTCAGTAAAAGTTGATGGACATTGCTTCCGATAATGCGAAGTTCTCTGACGATTTCACCGTACTCTGCCGGAGGATTCATATAAATATCCGCGCCGAGAATGGCCTCTCTTATATATCTCTGTCTTGAGTATGGAAGCTTTTCCACGATGCATTTGAGCTTTTTCAGTTCCTCATCACTTAGCCATAGCGTTATCTGATTGTTTCTTTTTCTCATCTTACTTCCTCTTGTATAATGACGGGGTTTTAGGGTTCTGCCCTAACTTGCCCGATTTTGTATATACAAAATCTATGCTCGCTATGAAGAACGGACACCCAAAACCCCGTCTGTTTTCAGTGTCCTATCTTGAAAAATCCTTTCGGTTTTTCACGTATTTTTCATTCTCTGTGGGGATTTCTTCCACACTAAAATCTGTGTCGGTATAATCATCTGAACATAAGATAATTTCGCCATTGCGGTACTCATCTCCGACAATATCAACAGCTTCATCATAGTTTTCAGCTTCGACCTCGACCACTTTTTCAAGCGTCTCAGTAATTGTCACTTTATACTTTTTCATACTGATTTCACATCACTTACCTTTCTTCACCGCAGTTATTTTTCTGCTTCTCCGCTTTATACGGAACAGCAATAATCTCACCGTTAATGCGTAAAAAGTGTTCCGGGTTTTCAAATTTTTTGCGGTATTTTTGCAACTGCCCGAAGGATAAACTTTCGTAGTGTTCGCTCTCAGGTGGAGCATTAACAATAAGAAAGTTACCGGCTATGATATCAAGAATCTCTCTGTCATCCCGATACACATAACATTTTTCAACCTCCCAACCATCTTTTCCGCCATACTCTTCCTGCATATATCCGTCAAGGCGAACCAAAATATCTTCACCGTCTACCGAACTTCCGTAGATAGAATAACCGCCCATACCATCCTGAAAAGCCTTATTGTCACTTGATACCATATAGGTTCGGGCTTCGATAGGATAAGGCTTGTCAAAACTGTCCTCAGTAAACACGATATATCCGACAAGTGAACCTCTTTTTTCTCGCTCCGCTTCACGAAACATGTTCTTGAGTTCGTAATACGAGACTTCCTGCTCATATTCTTCATAGACAGCACGATTTAAAGGAAGCCCCTCTAACTTTCCTTCTTCATTGCAGATGATAACCGCATCGTCCGCAAAGCAAGGGAACTGCTCAATATCCCCCTCGACGGCAGCTTGAAGCGACCTCAAATCTCTGCCGATTTCCACCCTTTCAGGTTCACAACCGGGCTTGATAAGAAGTGCCGTGATGAAATTTTCTCTGCTTTTATCTACGGCCTTTTCGGGATCAAACTCTACCTTTCTGAAGCCAATGCTATCGCAATAATAGAAGCCGACTTCTTCATCTCCGCCATCCCAAACCTGAACGATATCCGATACAGAAAGCGACCGTCCTGCATAACCCGCGGGATGATTTGTGTTAAACATTTTATAAACATCCTCAAGTGTACTGCACTCTACTTCTCCGTTAAAAACCTTATTATAGATTTCGCTTTGAACTTCTCTTGTTCCTTGAAATTTTCCGATGGAATCGTAAGAAACGAACATGACTTCATGTTCATCACGATCTCCGTCAATTTGAAAAATATTAATTTTCAAGCTCTTTCATTTCTCCTTTTCCGGGTTCTTATTTCTTCCGTTTTTTTTACGCACAGATAAGCGTTGAAGTCTTTTTCACTCGGAGGCGGTACATATTTCACCTCACAGCGATCGGATAATGCCGCCGCAATTCCTTTTGCCGCAAGCCTGCCCGGTGGGTCATTGTCAAAGTGCAGAATGACCTTTTTGACACTTGGATTTTGTTCAAGGAAGCGAAAAAGTGATGCCGGAACCTTGCTGTTTTCCAAGTTTTTTTTCGGCATGTACACACCGGAAACCGACATCATGTTTTCGTCATGAAAGTCACTATCACCGCCCTCCATTAATGTGGCAAAAGACATCAGATCAATTGCACTTTCAAAGACCCGAACACTGTCTTTTGGTATACAGCTGACTGTATGAAACGAATATGCTTTCATGCTTCCGTATACCTCTTTTTTGAAGTCTTTTCCGTCAGTAGCCCTTACCGAACATTGCCTGTGCTCTTCTTTTTCATCGTTTCCAAAGAACAAGCAATACCCTGTTTTGTTCTCCTCCGCAAGCATTTTTTTCTCAATGAAATAGTCAATGACCTCATCGGAAATACACCTCTTGTGAAGATATTCGCGGACTGTTTTGCACTCATAGTTGTGAGGAGGAATCCGAAATATTTTCGGTTCTTCGGTCTTGGAAACAGAAGAAGGCGGAATAAATCCCGCCCTCTTATTTAACATATTCACCGCTTCTACGAATTCAAATTTCTCTACCTTGACAAGATAATCCAAAGCAGAGACGCCTCCGAAGCCCTGTGACCACCAAAACCATTTTCCATGGGAAAGCTTGAGACTGTCGTGTGTTTTCGTACAGTACTCTCCGTTTCCGAGTTTTACAAGCTCGCCCGGACAATAGGTTTGCAGATACGAAAAAGCATCAATTTTTCTCGCGCTCTGAATTTCTTCGGGAGTGACATATCTCATTATCATCTATCACCATCCTTTGATTTTCGCTCCTTTTGGTGCTTTGCATCACGAATAAGCTCGTCTGCCACTGAGTTCAAAATGTCTCTGATTTCGTCCATATGATTGCTTTCCCAGTCTATCCATGCGGCGTATACATCATCAAGGGGATGATCGGATTTAAGAAGCGCATCGGCTCTTGTTGCTGTCAAATCGGTGCACTCAAGCAACAGAACAATGTCATTTTTGATAATATATTCATAGGCTTGGTCAAGCACCTCTTGCGGTGAGGAATTGATTAGCTCTTCTTTAAACAAATCAAATTCATCACACATTTTATTGTAGAGCTGAAGGTTCAGTTCTTCTGTAAACATCGGTTTCCCTCCTTTGTGAAATAGATTTAGCCGCCCCTTTCCTGTGCACCGAAAAGAAGCGGCTATGTAAAAAGGCAGAATGTTTTTCCATTCTGCCTCGGGCTATTTTTTGTTAACTTGTCGCGTGTTGAGCATATCCTTTGCCTTTTTCCGTTATCTTTCACCACTGTCTCTTTTCTTTTTTAACGCTGCGGCAATTACTTCATCCACATTGCTCTCTCTAACGACATTAGGATATTTTTTCTCGATTTCAAGCAATGTTTCTTTTGCATAAGTTTCATTTTCTGAAAGTTCAATAAAAAGTCTTTCAAGGTCATTGCAAACAAAAATGTCACCTAAAACCTTTACTGTATCTTCAGAAACATCTTGCCACCCACCGAACAGGTCATTTACGGCAACGTCAATCTCTTCATAGCTGATTGGCTTTCCGGCTTTCCTTTGTTCAAGAATAATCCCCGCAATATCTGACAGGTCTTTTTTATATTTTCTCCCCGACACAAGCTTCATTGCAATAAGGTATGCTGCGTGAACCGTTCTTATCTCCAGCACATTTGAAAATGTTTTATAATATTGAGAATACTGTACGATTTTCGGAGAATACGACGCAGTTTGTTTAAAATCGGAGTTTAACCAATTTGTCGGCAAACCATATCTATCACCGACCGCATTGATACATTCTTTCATTACAGATGACGCGGTAAAATCAGCGTCAACATCATATGTGGAATTTCTGAACCCATAATTTATAAGGACAGACGCGCCTCCGACAAGAATCATTTCGGCAGGCACACCGTGTCCTCTTTTTTTAAATTCACGAGCAAGCTCTTTCAAATAAAACTCGAGATCTGCTTTGGTAAACGGAACATCAATAGACATTTCTTATCTCACTTTCAACAATATTAAATCGCATAAATTCGGGAATTGATTCGTCCTTACTTCTTTTCTTTATATCACTTTTTGCATCAAGCATAGCGGTCATAATCACATCCTTCGGGTACAATGTATCTTTCAGTGATCTGGATCGTATATATTCGTATTTATTACAAAGCGGAATATTGTTAATACGGCTCAGATAATCAACCATCGCAAGTAAATAAAAAGCCTCTGCATACCACTTTTTTTCCCAATACCGGCTGATGTCGTCGCTTTGCAGCTCGGATATGATAAAATCAATATCACCCATATCCTTTACAAGGTGACAGGTGTTGCTTTTGAATAGTTCAAAATCCGGTCTTGTCTCAAGTGAATCTTCGGTCAGCTTTTCCATACTGACATTCAAAACCTTTGACAATTTATATACCGTTTCCGCCGAGCATTTACTTAGCGTTGTCTTGCCACGAACGATCTCTGATACCGTTGTATACGGAATGCCGCTTAATTTTGCGCACTGATACAGTGACATATTCTTTTGACGTAAAATTGTTTCAAGCATGGATATCACACCCTTTCCTCAATATATATTATAACGCCATTCCGTTATATTGTCAATACAATTTTTTATAAAAATATTGTTTCCGATTCTTTTCATAACAACACGATTTATTTCTTAATGTATAAATCATGAATATATGTACCGGCAGGACGATTTATGTCGCCCTGCTTTTGTTTTACCTTTCATCATGGTCATTTCTGTCATCAGCTTCTTCATCAATTCCACACTCAGTAATTGATTTTCCCCCGTTTGACTCGCTACCTTGTCCCGGTTCTTCGTCTGCCAATTCATTTTCTCTTTTATCCATATTGAGTTCGGCATTGAGGATATCAAGTCTTGCCTGTTTTTCTCTCAGTTCTTCTTCACGTGGAAAAGGCTTCAAAAGTTCCGCTTTTGTGTTCTCCACCTGTTCGTTGAGATTTTGAAGTTCCTCCCGACAATTTTTGAGTCGCAGTTCCATTCCCTCAATCTTGTTATCCAAACGAGTGAAGATTCCGTTTGCATCATCACCGAGCAGTACGGTATGACGGAGTTTGCCGACAAGGACGATAAAATATTGCTTCTCCATCGTATCAAAACCAATCTCTGTTTTAAAACCCCGATACTCCCCAAGAGGTCGCGCTTCGGGATTTGTAATACGCTTGCAAATCTCAAGTATTTGCCTACCTGCTTCCGCCTTTTCGGTGAAATCTGTGCCCGTTATTTTTACTCCGGAAAAACCTTTCTCATCAGGGTGAGTATTTGCCCTCGCCGTTTCAATATCGGCTTCCAAGCCCGAAATACGGGCTTCTGCGTCTTTAATGTCCTGCGGAAAATGCTTGTACAGTTTGTCTTCAAGCATAAACTTTTGAGAATTATGAGAAGCACGCTGAAGTCTGAGTTTTGCTACATCCGCGTCAAGCTGCATCTTCTCAATGATTTTGGGATTACCGCTCGCAAGAGCTTTTATCTCCGCATAAGAAAGCGCTGTTTCATCAATATCTTCTGCACTTCTCACGGGAGATTTTGAGGTCATAATCTGTGAAATGAATTTTTGTTTCGACTCGAGTAACTGATACATGTACGCGTCAAAGGTGCCTTCGGTTATATACCTTAAAATATCCACCTCGGCGTTTGTATTTCCCTGCCGGACAATTCTACCGGCGCGTTGTTCCAAATCGCTCGGTCGCCACGGACAGTCAAGGTCATGAAGTGAGATAAGTCTCTGCTGAACATTGGTGCCGGCTCCCATTTTGAATGTCGAGCCCATCAAAATCCTTACCTGTCCAGCCCGAACTTTAGCGAACAGCTCTTTCTTTTTGGCGTCGGTATCTGCCGTGTGAATGAACGCTATCTCCTCACGGGGGATGCCCATAGCCACAAGCTTATCTCTCATGTCATCATAGACATTGAACTTTCCGTCTCCCTTCGGTGTGGAAAGATCACAGAATACAAGTTGAGCAGAACGGTTTTCCGCCGTGCTTTGCCATGTGCTGAAAATGTTCTTTACACAGGCGTTGACTTTACTTTCTTCTTCATCCGGAAGCATGGGGTTTATCAGTCGCTGGTCAAGCGCCGCTTTTCGTCCGTCATTCGTTACCAGAAGCATATTATCCACATTGGATGAAACCATCTTTTTATGGATCTTCTCTGCTCTTTCGGCAAAAGACTCCACCAGTTTCTTTTGCGTTTCGCTTGCGGCAACCTTGATGATTCGGTAGTTGGCTTTTGGCACGGGAAGATCCAACATATCCGCAGTCTGAACGTCGGCAACCTGCTTGAACATCGACATCAGTTCCGGGATGTTATAGAACTTGGCAAACCTTGTTTTAGCTCTGTAACCCGAACCGTCCGGAGCAAGCTCGATTGCCGTAACCGTCTCTCCGAAAGTCGATGCCCAGGAATCGAAAGCAGACAGTCCACGGCATTTCAGCTCATCATACTGCAAATATCTTTGCATGGTATAAAGCTCAACCATAGAATTTGATACAGGTGTACCTGTTGCAAAAATAACGCCTCTACCTCCCGTTACCTTGTCAAGATAGCGGCACTTCATATAAAGGTCAGAGGATTTCTGCGCCTCCGTCTGCGCAATACCGGCTACATTTCGCATTTTGGTATATACAAACAGGTTTTTGTAAAAGTGCGTTTCATCAACAAATAAGCGATCTATCCCAAGCTCTTCAAAATTTACCACATCGTCTTTGCGGCTTTGGTCATTGAGTTTTTGCAGTTTTGCTTCCAGCTGTTTCTTGCTTTTTTCAAGCTGTTTTACCGTCACTCGCTCTCCACGCTGATGCTTCAGCTCAGCGATACTTTCGGTGAGTTCTTCAATTTGTGCCTCAAGAGTTCGCTGTTGACGCTCGAGCGAAACCGGTATTTTTTCAAACTGTGAATGTCCGATAATAACCGCGTCGTAATCGCCCGTAGCAATTCTCGCACAGAATTTTTTGCGGTTTTTCGTCTCGAAATCCTTTTTTGTCGCCACAAGAATATTTGCGCTCGGGTAAAGCTGTAAATATTCACTTGCCCACTGTTCGATGAGGTGATTGGGCACTACAAACATTGATTTATGACACAGCCCGAGACGCTTCATTTCCTGTGCAGCAGCTACCATTGTAAAGGTCTTTCCTGCCCCCATGACGTGTGCAAGAAGCGTATTTCCACCGTACATAATTCTTGCAACAGCATCACATTGGTGCTTCCGCAGGGTAATCTCAGGATTCATACCGTAGAATTTGATGTGGCTTCCATCAAACTCACGGGGGCGAATAGAATTGAATTTCTCATTGTAAAGCTTACACAACTCCTCACGCCGTGCGGGGTCTTGCCATACCCATTCCTCAAAGGCTCTCTTAATTTCCTCTTGCTTTCCCTGAGCAATGGTCGTTTCCTTTTTATTCAAAACAGGTATAGGCTTTCCGATGTTATCTTTTATATAATCAAAGATACGTACATCCTTGAGATTCAGAGTATCTTCAATAATTTCATAAGCGTTTATCCGGCTTGTGCCGAAAACCGTGTTTGCTTTCACATTTGTTCTGTCATATGATTTGTTTGTGATTACCCATCGCGCCGTCTGCGGAACATACTTTATATTTATCTCCCACTTTGCCCAGGAAGGAGTACCGAGGAGTCCGAAAACAAATTCCTGCACGATATCGTCGGGAACCCAGGTCGAACCGAGCCTGATACCGATTTCGGGTGCGGTAAGGTCTTTCGGCTGAATGACTTCCAGCGCTTCTACATTGACTGCATACTCAGGAAAACCCGAATCAACCATCTTTTTCGCCCGTGAAAGCTTCTCACGCACATTTCCGGAAAGATACTCATCAGCGGTAAGATACTTCGGCTGATTCACCATGGCGCTTTCCAACGGATTTAAAAAGATAACCCCTTTGAGTTCTTCGTAAATCTCATCTTCACTCTTGCCCGTCAGCTCGGACATATACTCCATATCCACTGCTGCTCTTTCGGAAAGTGAAACCGCAAGCGCTTCGCTTGCCGTATCAACCTTATCCACCCTGACATATGGCTTGATAGTTCGCTTACAGAACATATCCGCCTTGCGTTCCAGCTCTTTATCTTCGTTCAGAATTTCAAGAGAGGACAAAAGGAAATAGGAGCTGTCGTCAATGAATACCGACTCGTTTCCACGGCTGTTGATAAGCCCATACTTCCCTATAAACTCGTCATATTGGGTGTTGAGTTTACCTTGAAGCTCGGTAATAACAGAATCGGGATAATCCTCAATCTGTGCATCAATCAGGTCGCGGACTGTATCTCTTATGGCGATCATACCCTTGATTCGGTTTTCGCCCGTCACCGTTGTTTCCACACGGTTCATAACGCTGTTTTGACGGTAGTAAACTTTACCGTTAACAAGCGTATATGAGAAGTTTTTAACATTGGGATCTGCGGGAATACTGTCTGTATCTTCCTCAAGGTCGGCACTTTCCACTTCGGTAATCTCTGCATGGATGTTGCTGATGGCATCAGAAAGGAGCTCTACGAGGTCTTGTCCTTCAAAAGCCTTACAGGTAGGTTCCTGTCCGAAAGGTCCCGAACGCATAACCATATCGCCAAGCACCATATCGGGATTATCCACAAAATATTGGTTCATGGCAATACCGTTTTCATTTTGACCGAGGTGTACCCAATCGGGTTCGGTTTCCATCATTTTGTCTCTTTTTTGGAGGAAGATAATATCCGATACGACATCTGTCCCGGCACTTTTGAAAGCATTGTCCGGCAAACGAATCGCACCGAGAAGATCTGCTCTCCCGGCGATATATTTTCTTACTGCCGGATTCTCCTTATCCAGAGTACCTTTTGATGTGATGAAAGCAACAATGCCGCCCGGTCGAACCTTGTCGAGTGCCTTGGCAAAGAAATAGTCGTGAATAAGAAAATTGTACTTATCGTACTTCTTATCCACGACCTTGAACTGCCCGAAAGGAACATTACCTATTGCGACATCGAAGAAGCTATCGGGAAACAGGGTATCTTCAAAACCACCGACTGTGATATTCTGTTTTTGATAGAGCTGCTGTGCCATTCTCCCCGAAAGGCTGTCAAGCTCAACCCCGTATACCTTGCTGTCGCTCATACTCTCCGGCAAAAAACCGATGAAGTTGCCGACCCCACAGGAAGGCTCAAGAATATTACCTCGGGAAAATCCCATATTTTCAAGCGCCTTATACATTGCCTCAATAATAACCGGAGGAGTATAGAACGCTGTCAGGGTGGATGCTCTTGCCGCCGCGTATTCTTCGGGAGTAAGAATGGATTTCAGTTCCTCGTAATCCGAATTGTTTTCATCAAAACGGTCGGACAGCCCTCCCCAACCGCTGTAATCCGAAAGAATATTTTGCTCAGACGCGGTAGCAAGTCTGTTTTCTTCCTCAAGTTTGTGAAGCAACCGGATAGCTCGGATATTTCTCTCATACTTATCGCTTGGAACTCGTATAGGCAAATCTTCTGCCTTGAGCTTGTGGTCGATTCGGTCATCGTAGTCTACTTCGGGGTGGAATACTTGACCTGCCGTTTTAGGCTTTGGCTTCGGAGTTTCCTGCATAACAGGAATTACCGAATCTAACGCCTCAAGCATGGTTTCCGCATTTGGGAAGGTTTCTACCTTGCCGTTTATAACAATCGAAACAGGAAGCTCGTCAAGTTCCTCATCTGTCATCACTTGCTTGAGGTCTTCTTGATGAATATATTCCAAAATAGGAGATAACACATCTTCGGGGATATAAAGAAAACCCGGTATATTACCGTCTTCATCGAGCGACAATACCTCATCTCTTAGGAACTTATAGAACTCAGCTCTTGTCCAATTGTTCTCTCCGTCTGTTGCAGTAAATACATCGTTCTCATAATAGAAAGCAATGTCATCAATTCTGCACGCTCGCATCAGTCTGCTAAGAGCCTCCAGCTCTTGTTCTTGCTGAACTTTCTTGGGTACATTGAGAATGACGGGGTCTCCATCGCCATCACACTGTGCGACATTGTATCCGTTATCGTTCAGTTTATCAAAGAAATCTTCCTCTTTGTGGAACGGGAAACCACACATTAGATGCTTTGTTCCGTCAGGAAAAGAACGAGAGGTGAGCATGATATCTAAGACCTTTGCAACCTTTTCGGCATCCTCATCGAAGAACTCATAGAAGTCCCCTACTCGGACAGCGGCTATTGTATCGGGGTGTGCGCCTTTCAAGCGTTCATACTGCTCAAACGGCGATATCTTTTCAAGACCGGGAACATAGTTCTTTTCTGCAATCACCTGCGCGGCGGCACGGTCGACATCGTCCTGATTCATCGGACGATACATCTCATGCAGTCGCTCATAAGTGTTTGCAATTACTCTCGGATACAGCTCATGCCGGAACTCGATATTATCCAAAAACAACTTGAGAAGTTCCATATCCTTCAAATTGAGAACGGCATGGCGGATTGCGGCGTTTCCTTCCATGACGGCGTTCTCATAATCGGAATGACCGCAGGCATTACAATACGCGGTGTCTTGCGAAACGGCTTCACTCACGACAGGAACAAACTTTTCAAGCTGTGCTTCTATATCAGAAGTAAACGATTGTTCCGATTCGGGCTCTCTGAATACTCTTGTACCGTCTGCACCGAACTCTCTTTCGTGAGCGTCGATTGCCTTTTCAGCTTCTCGGTCTGCGATTACCCCTTCCGCATATTTGATGCGTTCGTCCGGATTGTCAAGATAAACAAGGCTGTCAAAATCAATATTTTTCAGCTCTGTATCAATCAGTTTTCGCAAGGAATCATAATGCAATCTTTCTACTTCTATTCCGTCGATATCCGAAATAAAATCCAAATTGACAAGATCGACGCACACACTTATCGTGTGCTTTTCGTCTTCCCCAATCCTTTTTCGGGCAAGCGGAATTTTGTACAAATTTTCAAAAGTGCCTGCACTGCTGTGAAATTCTTTTTCATAGTATACGTTGATACAGTCTATTGCTTCGTCGAGCAACTTCTCGTTGGCTTGGTTTTTCTCATAGAACTCAATCAGAGCCTGCATTGTTGCTTCCGTACAATCCGTCAATGTCGGAGTTTTGGTCTTGAAATCCTTATCCACGATTGCAAAGTTTGGCGTCCCTGCATCGGTCAGTTCTACTTCTGCATACCCGGAAAGCGCATCAAAGAAGTTATCCGTATCATCACGGTTTACCATTGCAGAGGCAATATCATCAAATTTTAAATAATTCGATACATACTGTCCTCCGGCATTGGCATAAGGATTGTAATAAATCCAGACAACCATATCTTTTTCAGGATAGACATAGAACGCATCTTTGTAAGCCGTTTTCGGTTCGTAATCCACGCTCTTTTTCAAATGGTCATTAAGCGGATTTTCGCGCAGTCTTTCAAGGAAAACTTCATAGGGCATTTCAAGGGGAAACATTGTGCCGTCATAAAGCTCTACACCCTTATCTGTCGCCGATTGCAACATCACTTCTTGGGTGCCGATATAAATCCAAGAGCCAAGCTCAATATCATAACCGCTTTGACTTAAGTCGATGTCAACTATCTCGGCGGCAGGCTCCTCCTCGCTTGTTTCCTCTCGGATGGTAACATCCCTGGCTTCTTCTGCCTTCGGCTTTGCTTTCTTGCGGAAATGAGAGTTCGGGAACAGATTGTAGGTTCCCTCTGCATACTGTTTGACCGTTTCAAAGCAGCTTTTATGATACTCGTAGTTTCGTGTATTCGGCAAATCACTCTCAAAGATTTCACGCATCACAGCATAGATCTCTGCAAATCTTTCGCTGTCTTCTATTTGCGGGATGATTTCTTTTGTCTTATCTTCGTATACTGCTTTGGCATCGTGAGTAAATGGTCTTGGAACTTCTTCGTCTCTGTTCATATAAAAGCCTTGGATAGCTCTCGCGACTTGACTTCGCTCATACCAATCAAGCAATGTTTGCTCTTTTTCACTCAAATACTTGTCTTGCTTGATAAGAGCATCAATTCTCTTGGCAACATCTGACCACGAAAGCAATATTTTTTCATTTACAAACAGACTGCCGTATCCGATGGCAAGCCCCTTACTATCATAAGCCATATCGAAACGATCACCATAACTGCCGCCAATACCGTAGTCATTCTTTAAGAACTCTGCTCTTTTGGCATTATTCTTGTTCATCAGAAAGAAGGAATAGACTCGGAATTTTCCTTCACTCACGGGATGAATACCTGCAAGAGCACTGGATATTCTATCTTGTGTGATAAAGAACTTTTGGGGCATAAGATACTCGTTTGCTTCTTTGAAATCAACGGGATCGCGTAAGAATTGCCTTGTAAGCATAGATATGAAATGAGGGTTATTATAACTGAAATACTTATAATTTTTCTCTTCCATTCTCCTAATATTCCGATCCAGTTCCTCACAAAATGGCTCAAGCTTTTGCGGGTCGTGCAGGATATCCTTATAGAACTCCGTGATTTCAGGCCATCCAAACCGTGAAACGGTTTTGTCATCGTCCGGCAAATCACGGAAATGATCTCTGTAAAGGAACGCAATCATATTTGCGACCTTATCTTCATAGGTATCATCTGCCCGTTCCGCTTCATGCTTTGGAATATACTGTCCAAGTTCAATCAGTTCTCGGGTTCGCTTGTCAACTTCTTCCCAGGTAAGAAAAATGGATTTCCAAGCTCCTTCAACCTTGTCTCCCTCGGCGATACGCACTCCATCATCATCCCATGAAGCAGACATCTTTCGTCCATCAATAATGATACCAACATGGTCTGTTTCATACTCGTGCCTCAAGAATAGGATATTCTCTGCTGTATCGTTCGCTCTACGATAATAGCCGTAAATTCGCTCGGTACTTCCCTTTGTACAGCCGCCAAGCCGAATAAACTCGTCAATGGTAGCCTGCGAGAACACAAGCGGCTTTTCCACCTTTGAAGTAGGCTCATATGCACTCTCCACGGCGTTTTCTTCCATATCGAGCAGAGACAACTGTTTATCTTCTTTCGGCTCGTCAAGGTAGTTCTTGTCCTTTGCAAGAGCTTCAATGAGTTTTGCGACAAGTCCCCATGTGAACTTAACTTCTGTTTTGCGGTCAGCAAAACTGCCCTCATAAATCAGAAGCCCACTCGGTTCAACATGATATCCGATATGCTCTTTTGTACCGGGTCGATAAAACTCACCCGTAAGACCCATTTCATAGGCGTTTCTTACATAGGTGCTTTTCTTCTGTTCATCTTTCTCGGAACGCAAAAAAGACACGATTTCTTCCTTGCTTTTACGCAGGCAGTCACCGTGTCTTAATGCGAGTATCATGGTATCCTCGTCCGGCATAGGAAGCTCGCCTGATACATCGAAATCAAGATATTGCGGGTCTACTCCCTTTCCGCCATAATAATACGGGGCTTCTTCATCGTTTATGCGAAGATCAGGCTGTTCAGAACTTCTTCCTCCGCCGCGGCTTTCAAGCTGTTCATCGTTTGAACCCATTTCATCGGGTCGGTCGCTTTCATCTGCTCCGTCACCCCAAGGTTCTGTGCCATCCGGGATATAGTCATCGAAATCTGTTCTTTCGCCGCTTCCTCCACTTCGTGCAGATGCTCGTTCAGCTTCGCTTGCGTGAGAAGCGTTGTGTACGTTCCTCTCCGATGCTTCCCCAGATATTCGAGCCGCATCATTGCGTATTTGCCGAGAGGATAATTGGTCTGTTCGGGCAGCTTCAGGTCCGGAATCATCACTTCCCCTCGTGCTTTGTAATGGAACATTGCCTCCATGCTCATTTTCTTGTCCTCCTTTACCGAGAGTATTATTGTTTTCGATTGTATTATATCGCACATTCTCAGTCTCTGCAAATGTGCGAATTTTGTTTTTCTCATATGCTCGTACCGTTCGCTCAATTTCCCGCAGGCAAATTTCTGAAATATCTCCTGTTGCCGTACCGAGAAGATTAATAACCTCCGGTGTATTAAACTCACGAAGTGAATCAAGCTCGTAAATATCCAGACTTTCTTCCGCTCTGTAACCAAGACGGGTAAGCACGGCATATGCCGTACTGTATTTCAGTACAGGCAGAAAGTGCACTTTCATATTGTCCTCGTCATATTCGTCAAGACGGCTTCCGTTTGCCAAGCTCATAAGATTGTCAAGATAATCCGTAAAATTATCCTCACAGATGTTTTCACACGCACAGATAGCGGCGTCGCCAATAGTTGCCTTTATCGTGAGGTGTCCGAAGCTGTTTTCAAGTGCTTCGGCAATATCTCTCCGCATCTCGGTTCGCGCCTCCCAAAGCCTAAAGGGCAATTCGTCTCTGTGGTGCGTATCACGCACATCGAACACATGAGTAAGAGCCGCCCTGCTACCTTTATCACGGATAAGTGCAATGCCGTGAGCGCCCTTATTTACCCAACGCCCGAACTTCTCGTTCCACACCTCAAGCTCGGTACAGGCAACGGCTCCGGGACGTTGCGCGTATATGAGTACCTGATCTGAAAACGGATATTTATACTGAAACGCTGCTGTCTTCAAAAAGTCCATCCATGCACGATTGCTTGAGGTCAGTTCCTTAAGCGTTTTAGCGTAAAGCTCCGTAATCATATCTATTTTTCTCAAACAGGGTCACCTCTCCTTTCCGTCTTTTGATTTCTCTTTCAGTCTTTTATCGGGAAAATTCCAACCGTAAACCTTTCCGATGTCAGCACCGAGTTTATCGGTTACGGCATCAATGTCTTCTCTCGTGGCAAAGCCATGATAAATTTTATCCAACAGTTTATCCCGGTCATCCTCATTTGTTACATCCTTCCATTTCCGGTAGGTGAGATAATGCTTGCCGTCATGGTGAGACTGCGTACTCCTGAACTCGCCATCCCGGTCAACATACCATTCGTTATAGTCGCAGTCTTTTGAAGCATACAGACAGTCAGAAATATTACCGCTTTCGATAATCTGATATCCCATTCTTCTGCCGTACCATAACCCGATATCAGCTATAACAAGTATTTCATCACCGACCCTGATATCAAGATTTATTCTTTCGTCACCGAGATATCCGTCGTTCATGTCTTCTGCCAGTGTTTCATACTCTTCATCCGAAAGGTCGGGATAATCTTCAATCAGGTCTTTCTTCCATGCTTCCATATCCATGTCGATATTCGACCAAATAACACGCTTTTCCGGAAAAGGCACAACATAAGAACCCGATGCCTGAAGCATCTCGGCAAACTGACAGATGTGATAAGTGGTATGGTCAAGGAGAAAGTGATAAGGGTCAAGAAACCGGCACTTATGCTCGGTCACACTTCCGTTTCTGCGACCAATAAGCACATGACCGCCATCGGGCAGTTTGAACTTCTCGCGGTATTCGGGTGTAATGAATCGAATTTCTTTCGGCTTGTCTCTGCTCTCACGGTCATTGACAAGAATGGCTCCGTATTGGTTGGTAATATCATATTGGCTGTCTTTATCCAAATCAACACCTCTCATTTCATATACAACATCATAAAACATGGTGTCCGCGTCATTTTCATCAACTTCTTCAATCGTAGCAAGTACACGGTCATTTTCCCATATCGTCATTCTTTGGTTATCATTAAAAGAATAACTGTACTGAGCTATACTCATTATCTTTCCTCCTTTCCGGACTTGTTCAGCGGTAAAAGCTTTCCGTTTTCATCATAATTTTTCGGATCAACACCGGGGACATTCCAGCCGAACATACTACCCATCTTCATTGCTTCTGCTTGTGCAGGTGTAACGCCGATTTCACGATTTATCTCTTTTACATCCTTATCGGATTTGAGCTTTCGGTACGGTGTATAGCCGTTTGTGGCAAAGTCAATGCGAATTTCTTCTCCCGTGGTGGGAAGATAGCCATAACAATATAACGGAAGTCCTCTTTCTTCGGCAAGTTTCTTCATAAGCATTTGCTTATCATAGGCATAGCAGTAGAAGTTGTAATCACCTACGACATCGGGACAGCACTTCAAATACAGCATATAGTCTTTCGTCGGAATACGGAATCCCCACGTGGGTGAGTAACCCGTTTCCAAACGACATTCGGGATGTTCTCTGCAATAGGCTCTCATATCGCCGCGATTGTATAAGGGATTTCCTTTCTCACGACACAGATTAATGATGTTATCAAAAACGGTTTTGAACAATTCATCGTTTTTCTCATGATTCTCATGCGGAAACCATGTTGTCCAAAACTCTTTGCCGTCCTTTCCGAAATCTCCGCGCAAATGTCCGATACAGCCAAGCTCTTTTTCCGTTTCACTGTAAAAAAGTTTTTCTTCCTCTTTCAGTTTTATTGCTTCGGTACAAAGAATCATTTCTTTGCTTTTTCCTCCTTTTCTTCGGGACAGTATTTTCCTTCTTCATCATAGTTTTCAACTGCCGCAGCAGGTGTTTCCCATCCGTAAATTACTCCGTTTTCCATAGCGGCGCGCTGGGCGGGATTGATACCATCCCTTTCGTTCATTTCGTTTGCGTATTGATTGTTGGAATTGCCGTCCCCTCCGTACTGCGGATAGCGTTCAAACTCGCGGATACCAAACCAAATGCGTATTCTCTCACCTGTAAACTTATATACCCCGTGGCAAAAAAGCGGAAGTCCGTGTCTTTGTGCAAGGAATGAGAGCAATGTGCTTCTGTGATATCCGTAGATTGTAAAATGGCACCTTTCGTTCCAAGGGGTACAGGCAAGATACCATATGAACTGTTCATCCAAAATACGAAATCCCCAGCATTCACGGTTGAACGAATACGGAATGTGATCGTTTATATGGCTTTCACAGATAACCGTCATGTTCAAAAGACTTTTGAGCACACACAAAGCGTCTTCGCTTTGAAGGAATCTTAATACGCGATTGATTGCGCTTTGTATTTCAACAGTATAATCTGAAAATGTGTTTACCTGCAAACTAAAGCCTGACTCTGTGAAAATATACTTCACACACCCCATATATCCCTGATTCGCCCCGCTGCACTCAGAAAACAATTCTTTTTCATCCCAGAGTACCATGCTTTCAAATTTCATCATTTTCCACCGCCTTGCTGTCGATGAAAAAATTCAAAAGGTCATTGTCTCGGATGGCCTCCATCAGTTCGCAGATATTCTGCATTTCCCCTTTTGTTACCTTCATTTTCAGAACATCCTGAATGGTAAGCGATGTGATCGCTTTTTTATCTGTGTAGCCGAGTTTAATCAGCTTTCGCAGAATATTGATGTGTCCGTTGTGAACTACTGCCATCATCTTTCTCCTCCTTTTCGTGTTTTTTCTTCTCTTAACTTTTCAAGCGTTACTCTTGCGAAATCAGGCAATTTGTCATCCGGAACAATACCCAGAACTTCATATCTCTCAATTCGGGTTTCTTGTCCCGTATAAAGCTGATTACATAAACAGGCATTTCCGTAATGATTTTCATTTGCTCCGTTTCCCCCGGTAACAAGAAAAAGCTGATACGGCATTGTTTTATAACCGTTAAGCAAATATTTTGAGTTTATGGCTGCCACTTTCCCCACAAGATTTTTGTCTGTATCCGAAATCAAATCAGAATATCGAAAAGGGGGCAAATGACTTGCTCCCCTTTTTTCATTCTCTTGTTCGAGCACCAGCGCCGCGTCCCGGATTTCATCCGCGTAGAGCTTCATAATTTCCTCAAAAGTGTCGGAAATCACTCCGTTTTCATATCGGGTAAAAAGTAAATTCTCATATGCTACACATTTCATATACGGCATTTCCATTGTCTCTGTTTCGTCTTTGGCGTAAATAATGCGTCTGTTCCCGACATTTACCGATGACTGAACCGTATATCCTTCAATTACCTCTTTTTCATCTTTGTGATTCTCATAATATTCGTCCTCATATTCCTCATTTTCGTCAAACATATATCCTCCTTAACTCTGATACCAGTTATCATATATCGTTCCGTCAACTGTGAAAGATACATTTCTAACTGCTGTAATCATTCCCGCCGGAGTCCACACACGTGTAGCTGTAACCGATACAACATACTCACCGTCCTCAAACCATACGGGAATAAAATGGATGCGTTCGTTACCTGCCGCATCTGCATTCTCCGCGAGCATATACTTACCGTTTACATAAACAAGAGTACGGAAGTTTCCGTTGGTATCAAGATAATTAAACTCAGGGAAACGGGCTGCCACATTCTGAACCGCAGTATATGCTTCACTGTCCGGCAGGTTATATCCGCTGACCGATGAAACAGTAGGTGAATATTCAAGCGCAAAGCCATAACCTGCTCCAATTGTCCATATACCGTTTATTTTCTCTGCTGTCAGGCATTCCTCTCCGGGTGTTACAACAGGCTTTGTATCCGACAACTGAACACCGTATTTCTTCAACACAAATTCGCCGTTTATATATTCCCAACGATTCCATGTCGCTTGTTCAGTACTTTCAGACGGGGCAACATTATTCCGATAGGAGTTTGGTTTTTCGCTTTCAAATTGTGTGTTTGGCGTCTGCGATTCGGGCAGAGCAACAATTACAGAAGAGGAAGTCACTGTGTTGTTCTCACGGTTCTCCTCATTGAGATTGCCGTCCGCGTTGACAGTACATTCGCGGTACACCGTATTTCCGGCAAGTCCTTCCGGCACATTCCACTTGAAATATATAAGGTTTGCTCCGCCGCTCGGAATCACAACATTATTCCATCTTTGCGTGGAAATGACCACTTTTTGTAAACCGTTGTAAAAATAAGCCGTAAAGACCGCATTATTTTGACTGTCCGGGATAATATCATGGTCACTGTCGTTTCTTACGGTAAACGAGGTAATAACGGTTTCGCCTGCCGCATATTGATCTGACATCGTGACCTCATCTATTGATACCTCATAATCAAAATCCTTTACATGGATGGACGTGGAAACGGTGTTGTTTCCGGTATTTGTTTCATTTCCTCTGTTTGCCCAGTTGATGCGGGCTTCGATAGGACGATTGCCGGGCGTGTCTCCTACATATAGTGTGAATGTCAGATTGGCAACGCCATAAGCTGCAAAATCCACATACTGCGTGGACATGAGCCGACCGTCATAATAGATCTGTACGGGTATATCCGTATAGGAATTTCTTTTGTCCCAACTGTCCGCTTTTACCTTAACGGTGATCTGACCGTACCGATACGGTTCGTTATCGGATACGGACAAATCGGATACTGAAAAATCATAGTTTGTTTTTTGCCAAACCGCGTACAGCGAGAGATTCGCGTTTGACGTATAGCTGTCCCCCGGAGCGTACTGTGCGACCGTAGCCGTGCTGCTTTGCGCCCATCCCAAAAAATCGTATCCGTCTCTTTTCGGTGTGACGTCAGACAGGGTAATGCCGATGCCGTAAAATTTTGTCTGTGCCGGCGGCGCTCCGCTGCCGCCGTTGGCGTTGTATATAACCGTATAAGAAACCGGATCGT
>CALWJX010000089.1 GCA_944381085.1 uncultured Clostridia bacterium | reverse complement strand
CACACTAAATTCCGCTTATTTCTCATACTAAATTCCACTGCTTTCCTACTGTGGAATTTACTTTGGGAATTCACGTTGAAGAACATGGATCAGGAAGCTGTTAAATTCGGATTGTACGTACAAAAACACAGAAAAGCAAAAGGGTATACTCAGCAAGAGCTTGCGGATATGCTGGGAATTACCATGAAATCTGTTAGTTATATTGAGAGAGGTATTAATTTTCCTTCACCACAAAATATTTTCAAACTGGCTGAATGTTTGGACATGTCATTGGATGAGTATGTATTCAGCTATAAACGATTCAATGAAACAATCTCTATTCAGGAGATCAACGAGATGTTAGACAATTTGTCTTTGGAAGATAAATTGTTTGCAATCAACATATTAAAAGCTGTATGTGAATCTTTGCAAAAGAGGAAAGAACATGATGACCTATGAAGACGCATATAGAAAGTATTTTACAGTCATTGTGAAATACAGTTCCCGACAAATTGGGAATCATTTATTTGATGCGGAAGAAATCGCAAGCGATGCTTTTTATATTCTGTTTGAAAAATGGGACGAATTGAACAGTCATGAGGAAAAGGTCATTCTCACATGGCTATATCGTGCTGCCAATCATAAAATCAAAGAGTATTTTCGGAACAGGCCGCTGGAATATGTGAGTATTGATCCGGATGACGAAATAAAGAAAAATGTAATAGAAATGAAAATGCTGGAAAATGAGTCTGATATAGACATCGCGGAGGAAGCTAAAAAATATGACCGGTATATTGTTCAGATTCAAAATCGGCTGAATCAAAAGGAAGCTCAGCTTTTTGAATACATAGTCGTAAAGCAATACCGTTACAATCAGATTGCTTCCTTATTAGATACATCAGAATCAGCGGTGAAAATGAGATGGCTTCGGTTGCAAATGAAAATTCGGGCTATTGTAAATGATTTGATTAACAAATTGTAAAAAATTATCAAAAAGCGTTACTTTACAAAAATATTCGTCACTCTACTCACGAAAGGAGGGAGCGATGATAAAGATGATTGAGAAAGGGGAGAAACAATATGTCCGACCTCCATAATCGTGATTCTTCAGAAAATAACCTTGATGAAGAATTCAGGAAGGCCACAAAGGAACAACAAATAGAATGGCTTTGCCAAATAATACAAAAAGAAGCTGATAAGCCCGAAGATCAGATTGACTATGATTTGATCAAGGAATGCAGTGATTTTTTGGATGAGTTAACGGCAAATGACCTTGTATATTCCCCTGACGAAATAGAACAGAAATTGAAAGATCAGAAAGAGAAAAACAAAAAAATTGATAGAAATCATGCATCAAAGAGAACCATGTTTTCTCATTTGAAAAGAATGAGAACATCTCTTAAAGTAGCTTTGATTTCCGCGCTTGTTTTTGTGTTGCTTTTTGCTTCTGTTTCTATAGTAGCATATGCACAGGGGTATCGTTCAGCTTGGGATTATATTGTTGCCAACATTCAGAAGATTGTAGGAATGGAGCCCGGAACTCAGTTTACTGACAATGGAATCACCATTATCAAAAATTCGGGTTCGGAAACTTACGATACGCTGGAAGACCTGATTCAAAACGAGGGGCTTGATATCCTATATCCGTCAAAATTGCCTGATGGCATTCAGCTCAAAAGAATCGTACAGATTTTAGAGGATGATCATCGGTTTACTTTGGCATTTCAAGCCACATCGGATGAATTGTCAATAGGCGTCAGTAATTATTATAAAATTAATTTTGATTTATGGACGAACTATACAACCTATGAAACTGAAATGATGACATTTTATATTATCCAGGTTGCTGACGGCGCATTTCAAGCTGTAGGACAAAAAGACAATTTTGAGTATAGTATTTTATATAATGATTATAATGAACTCATCTCGATATTGGAGAATATGAAAGGAATTGAAAAATGAAAAAAGTAATTTCCATTACACTTGTATTTATCATTGCCATGTTCGCATGTATTGGCGCTTTTGCGGAAACCGGTTCTTCTAATATGATTGATATTGATCATGTAACCGTTATTTTTGAAGAAGATTCTATGTTCACGCCGGAAGAACAGCAGTACATAGCTGAAATGCTGGTCTATGGGAACGAAAATGCAACTACGTTGGGAATCGGATGTCTGTTCGGACATAAATATGTCGAAGAAACCGTCACAACGATTACTCATTGTGTCAATCCGACGGATCCAAGGTGTTTACAAGAATATTTCTTGATACAAACTTGTTCTCGTTGTGGAAAAACAAATACGGAGTTCATATATTCTATGTATATTTCATGTTGTCCGTAATGACATTGGAAATGTAGATATTGACTGCCTAACTATGCTGTTAAAAGGTTTTACAGAAATAGCAAAATTGGAAAAGTAAAAAAGGCAAAGCCGTACTCAACACGAGTGCGGCTTTGTTTGATAGTGTGCTCGGCGCGCGTAATAACTTGGTGGTGAAAGTCCGCTACAGGCTTGGCAGTAGGAACTGTTAGCCGAAGACAAGGGCGTCCGTC
>CALWJX010000088.1 GCA_944381085.1 uncultured Clostridia bacterium | reverse complement strand
TATCTGCTCTGAAGGTAATAGTAACCGGTCTCGGTATCGTAGTAATAGCCTCTGTATCTGAACGGATTATGCCGCGCCCCGCTGTTGGTTCCGCTGACGTTATGATTGGTTACCGTTACGTTACCCCAAGCGTCATATACATAAGATATAAGCTTCGTTCCGCTCGTATTATATACTGCTATTATATCCCCTTGAAGATTCTTCTCAAACAGATATGTATAGAATGTCCCCTCAGCCATGCTCTTTGTGCGGTACTGCATTCCTATAGGCGAACCCGACTCGTCATAGAGGTATACTATAAATATGTTGCCAAACTGTTCTGTCAGTATCTGCGAGCCGTTTAATATATCGCAATGAGTATATTGGTCTATTATAAACGGATTTGTCATACGTATTGACTATTATAGGCAACCACACCCTGGTTAACAGTGATGTGGTTGTCATATTGTGATTGAAGCAAATAATCATACTGAATTAAATGCTTTAAATATATCAGTAATCACCGTGTTTAATTTTACACCTATATGAAAGATATAGCAATAAAATACACATTACAAAAGAGATATATATAACCGCTAACATTGTTTTTGTATTTATTCCATTATTTTCTAATAACACAAAAATTTTTTCGAATAAGCTATACATATTTGTTCTGACTAAGTATAATAGTAAAAATAAAATGAAAATAAGTCCCGAAATAACTCCTAACGAAAATAACATTTTTTGTATAATTTTGACAACACGATTTATGCAGGTGTAGACATATAACATATGTGTATTCCTCCACAACCATCCCATATATGCTACGGATCTAAGTCTACAATGTATACAAATTTGCTATATTAAGATATTTTAATTTTAAAATATAATATAAAACTAATCAGCATTATTACAAATGAAATGGCTCCTATTACAAGTCTCAGTGAATCTGTTATGCCTATACTATTTAAATAGTTAAAAAATGGGAACATTAAACTGTAAAAATAAGTGGACATAAAAGCTAGTATACCACTAACAAAAAAAACAACAGCAGAAACAATTCCGATTATCAACAAACATATTTTTAACCATTTCATTCCAACACTTAATGACACATTATATTGCATCAAATCCTCCTCAAAAATTAAAAAGTAAGGGATTGTAGTAATAATTAACAGTCCTATTTAAATTCAACAAGTTTCTACAATCCCTATTTTTAACTACAGTATAAACTTCATGATTGTTTTGATATTATCTCAGAGAATAACCCTGATGCATAGCACGTTTTACCGGATCCTTTACAAACCATGAATAAACCGTATTTCCAACACTATAAGCAGCAGAAGCATATGACATAACCACACTTGACTTTGATGCCGTTGAATACATATTGTAATTTAATCCTTTTATTGAAAACCTATCTATTATTTCACCACCTGCACTTGTCGCAAAGCCTTTAATACTGAAGCCCTCTGCACGCATTACATCCAATGATTCTTGAAACGGAATAGATTGCGAATAAAAACCTCCTGCATAACCTGCTGTCTTAGCTAATAATACTGATCCCAGTTCTTTATCCGCATTATTATAAATTGAATTAACAATATCATCTGCTATATCAACAAAAGAATCTCCATCTTGTTTACTTTTCTTTCCTTGTAAAATTGCAACCTCTGTCGTTTTTGCGGCAATCGTAATTGCAGATGTTATCGCTATTGTTCCAGCAACAGAAGCTACTCCAAAAGTGGTAACTGTTGCTATGGCAACTGTAGTAATAGTAGCAGCAACACCTATAATAATACCTAATTTCCCCCAGCTAAATTCTCCTGTCGGATCCACATACATCACTGGATTATTGGAACAATAAGCATAAAGATTATATGATATAAAATCTCCGTTAGCACCCAAATAGTCAATGCTGTCCGCATTAAGGAATCTACCCCATTTAGGGTTATAATACCTACTCTGGAGGTAATAGTAACCGGTCTCGGCATCGTACCGTACAGCATTGACAACCTAATTATAACACATTATCATAGCAAATACAAACAAAAGTCAGCACAGAACGACAATCGGCAATATTAAGTTTTAAGACAAGTCACATTTATTTGTGGCTTGTTTTTTTACCCCCGGTTCATTTTGAACTAGGGGGCAGTTCAATTTGAACCGCCTTTAATATATAAATATAATTTTAATATTAGATGAGAGAAAAAACTATATATACCCGTCATTTTTGCTTAAAAACAAAGGCAAGGCAGGAATAGCCCTCATACTTTCGGCTGAATTACACCTTGCAAACAGTGTTTGCAACTGCATTTTTGACGGTATGATTTCTTCTTTTCTCATCATACATTTGTCATACCTTAATTTTTTCGCATTTTACCCCTACAAAACGCCCTTTTTAGTGCATTATGTGAGGAAGTGTTTTTCTCAAATAAATGCAGAGGAAAAGGTTATGGGTAAAAGCAACGTGAAAATTATAAGTGTTGACCGATATAACGGAACAGTCTCCGCTAAAGAATTATTTGCAGAAATGGTCGCGCAAAGTTTACGAAGTAAAGTCGGAAATGTCTGGACGCGGACACAGTCCTGCGATATACTGAAAGAGCCGATTGTCAAATTCAAATCTGTGCTGTCATTTACAGGAGGTAAATATGACACATCGAATTGACAACAAAATTTACAAAGCGGCTCTTTATTGCCGTTTATCCAAAGACGATGATGACCGAAACGGTGACAGTTCCAGCATACAAACACAAAAGTCCTTGCTTGAACGCTTTTGCAGAGGAAACGGTTATTTAATCCACGATTTTTATGTAGATGACGGTTATTCTGGTTTGAATTTTGCTGGGGTTAGATAGCGATACTTTTTACATCTACCATGTTGCGGCGGTCATGGTTGACAACTTGCGTCGGC
>CALWJX010000087.1 GCA_944381085.1 uncultured Clostridia bacterium | reverse complement strand
AAGTATACGGGAAAATATCTGTATTCGGCGGAGTCTTCGAGTAGCTCTTCCTCAGTGTATATATACGGACTGTATTCGAGCGGGTCGGCAAGCTATGATAAACAGCGGTGGAGAGTTGTTGAACCGGATGAATATAAGGAGCTGACAAACGGAGTGTCGTTTAATGACCTTGTATTGGAAATTGACAGTACAAAATCCCCGTCAGTGAATAAATCCCCGTCGGACGCTCTGTGGGCAAGTTATTCAGACTTTGATTATACCGTTACTTCGGGCGGTCAATGTGTAACGTACAATTCTGATAATCGTACTTTTACGGGGATTTTTCCCGGCACGGCAAGTATCAGAGCAACACATAAAGTGACAGGAATTTCCCGATTGTTTAATATAACCGTAGAGTGTCCGTCTGTAGTAATTCCGTGTTTATACGGCAAGTCCGATTCTTACAGTGAAGTGGTAAGTTTTCCTGTCAGAATGAGCCCGTATATAGAAGAATATTCCGATATTTTGAATGGAGCGGTATGGTATTGCTATGAGAATGGAGTAATAGAATTTGACTCACAGAATATGACCGTAAAGGGAATAGGAACCGGATATGCATGGATTGAAGCGCAGGTCAACGGAGAGACAGTCTTAATCTGTGATGTATATGTAGACGATATACTGAAGGATTTCGGAAGTTCAATAAAGGACTATTTATACCTGAACAGTACTATAATAGGCACCATGTCCCGCTTGCAATATGAACAGAATCCGGATATAGATCCGTTGCTTTTGAGGACAGAATGGTTTCTTTATGCCATAGAAATGTCACGTGACGGAGAAAGTGACACAGCAATACGTAACGGCTTAAATCAGAAATTTGGGCTTAATATAGCTGACAATGAATTATTCCGAATGTTTATCAGTGAAGTGGAGTTAGGAGCGCGCGGCGGATATACAAGGGAGAATCTGAGATTATCATTTGACGGACTCAGATTTTTGCTGAATTATTATTGGTTCCAGTATGCAGCGTACAGTATAACAACATTGGACACTGTGAATGTTTACACTCCGGCAACTGTTCAGGATGTAATTGCAGAGAAGGAGTATGCCAGAAATTTATGCAAGCAGTCCAGAGATAAAACTAAAGAAATACAGCAGGCGTTGACAAATAATCCGTCAAAGGACTATGTTGTGTTAGGCACGGATTTTAACGGAGTAAAGTGGAACGAGGTAGGAGAATCAATAGGGGCAAAGTATTTCTATGGGGAAAGCTTTAATGCATATAATAAGCAATATCCTTTTGAAACTTTTGCTGCTAATAAATGCTTTTTGCAAGACGCTCTTTATAGAGGAAATACTATTTATTGTTCTCATGACCCAAGTATTTATTTTGATTTATCAAAAAGTAATATATTAATAGACTCAAGTTATGCAAAAGAATTAAAATTAATATATGAATTTTATACAAATAAAAATATTACAATAAGTTATGGTTCACCTGAAATAATAAATGGTGTAACTGTTTGGAAAATAATTTTGAATTGAAAAGGAGCCAACTATCAAAAAGTCAATAGGAAAAGCTAAAAAAGATGAAAAATAATGAGGAAGAGGAAGCACGACGAAAAGACTACCGAGAAGTAGCCGAAAAAGCGTAAGTAAAAAATCAAACAGGTCGCTCTTGAAAAGGAGAATTGTTCTTTAACACAGAAAAAATAACACGTGCGAGTTTCTTTTGGATATGACCGAGGATGACATAGTGGTGTTTACCTTCGGCTTGTTTCTTACCGTAATAGTCACGGAAAGTAGAATTACATTGCCAAATCACGCGAGAAACCTGGAAGAGAGCATAGCGAAGGTAGACGGAGCCTTTCTTTGAAGGAGAAACATGGAGGGCTTTGTATTTACCTGATTCGTAAACGGTAAGATCCAAACCGCTGAAAGAAACGAGCGCATCCGCAGAACGGAAGCGAGAGATATCACCGATTTCACCGAGAATCAAGCCCGCTGTGACAAATCCAACACCGGGGATCGTGAGAATATTCGGGCAAATTTCGTTGACGTAACGCTTGATCTGCGCATCATATGCGGCAATACGTTCTTGAATATGCTCTAATTCAGCAATGGCATCTTCCAGCTCAAAAGCATACCATTCGTGGGAAAGCCCAACGGAATGTCTGGCGGCGTTAATCAATTGCTCGGCGGTGCATTTGCATCTGCCATGGATCAAAGAAGCGAGCCCCTTCGCCAAACCCGCATCGGCGCTCAGGTCGCTCCCCAGCGTTGCCCTATCCTCCGATCCGGTAAAAGCAATTCTATTATATCACATCTCTTAATTTTATGAAAGGATTTTGTGTAATTGAATCACTTGCTGGGGGATGATTTAATTATACCAGAAAATATGAGTAACCAAGATAATTTTGAAATTAATATGTTATCAAATTCAGGTATAATTGTTCACTTTGAAAAAAATATAATAATAACAGAATTAGGAAAACTATTTAATGAAAAGGTACACGAGTATACGGGACTGGATGTATTTGTCAGCTATATGGATATAACCAAAGAAACAATAATTGTTTATATAAAGGTTTGCGGTCAGCAAGGAGGTCATTTTGGAGTTATAGCTACATATAATGAAGAAAATATATTTGACCTTAAAAATGCATTTTGCAAGGACATTATGAAAGCTTATACAGAAAGTAAAGCTGAGTTGATTAAACGCTCTGGGTATTATAAAGATAAGTTTAAAGAAACTGTACCTTATAAATTACATATAGAGGTTATAGATTTTAAAAAGAGGTCGCGTATAGGATTTATCTTTGAATATATAACTGAAATACAGAGAAATTTAAGAAACAAATTTCCGGAGGTTTCATTTATAGTCCGATTCAAAGATGATGATACAAATTTTTATTATTTAATATTTGATAATAAGGATGAACTAAAGAAAGCGCAGGAGATTTATGGAATTGATAAAATGATAGAATTTGTGGGAGAAATGTGCAGAAAACAGGATGAATACGGCGTTTTCGATAATTATCTTCCTATACCTGATGTGACGGATAAAATTACATTGAAAGAGCAAGGGGCAGTAATGGGAATAATGCGGAACAATCCTGACTTTACAGAGTGGTAAAAACGTCGAACAATGAAAAATTTGCTGTTGCAAAATTAAATAAATTTGCGGCAGGTCCCGGCGTGGGAAGAGGACAAGCGGGTACAAAGTGAGGAAAATAAAAATGAAGAAACGAAAAATGAAACTCAGAATCGCGACCTTTTTCCTGGCACTTGTACTCTTAATATTAAGTTTTCCGTTACAGAGTATGGCGGAGTTTTTGGCTAAAACAGAAAGTTACGGAGAAAACACGGCGGAAGGCAAAGACACGGAAAGCGCGGAAGAAGTCGTGTATATAGTGTCGGAGGACAGGTCAAAGAGGGGAGAATTTGAAAAGCATTATTACCTGTCGGACGGAAGCTTCAC
>CALWJX010000086.1 GCA_944381085.1 uncultured Clostridia bacterium | reverse complement strand
GTACCGTTGCCGTAGACAAGACTCTGAAGCTTTCCGTTATTCGGGTTATAGTTATACGTCGCGAGAGTCTCGTCTCCGGCCTTTATAGTCTTGGTGTTCCCGTATGAGTCGTATGTAAACGTATACTCGGTAGTGGTTGTCGTTATCGCGGATACCTGATTCTTGTCGTTGTAAGTATACTTTACATGCTCTCCGTCATATACCGGCATAATCGAACTCTGAAAAGGCAAATATATGGTCCTGTACTACGTTTGTTCCCGGCGCAGCATTTCTGCCGCGCCGGATTGTGTCGGTTATACTTTTTTAAAACTATCGGGGATTGGGATTTCGAGTATACTTGACATGCACGCCAAATGGCTCAAGTTTTTTACTGCAAAACGATATCATGGCAGAGTCTGTCGGCAAACTGATAGTATTTCTTTCTTCATATATTGCCCAAACCACTCCAAAAAAATATGTTCTCAGTTCTTTTATGTTAGCGTTTGATGACAGACATATATACTGACCACCATACTGTACGTCGGCTGTAACAGTGTATACCTTTATATCTTCCCATTTCAGAAATATTTTTTTCTTTCCTTTTTTACTCTCCACGGATACACCTTCTTCTGTAAATATAACGGAGCATAAAGCCATGGTTACCCGTCGCATAGGAATGATTGACAGAATTAACAATATTCCAAATATAATAGCAATATACCATAACTCCACTATAAAACCCAATATTATTATCATAAGGCAATATGGATATCCTATTATACCTACATAAAATGGATATCTTTGTTGAAAAGAAAGCCTATATTTCATACGTTTCTTAGTATACGGGAATTACCTTTTCCTCAGGCTTTTCCGATATATTTTTTCTCCCTTCTATTGAGTTTTGAATCGCATGTACTCCCATTGTGAAAGCTGAGGTCATCATGTTATATACTGTAGTAATAACTGCATCTCCCGCTATTGTTCCTGTTCCAGGTAAAAATACTGATGCAGTTGCGAAAATAGCTGTTTCAACTCCAGACTGCAATACACTGCCATAATCCATATCCGCCAAGCCTACATCATCATTAATGCTTTGCGATACCATATCAGTCGCTGCGCCGGTTGCAAATGATGAAACTGCTACAACCAATGTTGCAGTTCCAACTGCCGAAATACCTCCGGTTGCTATATCCTGCGCTACTGACCCTGCTATTGCACCGGTTATACCTCCATTAACTGCACCTAAAAATGCACCAGTTTTAACATCATCACCATGGATTAATGCATTAATTGCACCAAATGCACCACCAACAACCGCTCCACTCAATCCACCAATAACTGCTCCTAACCATCCTTTGCCGGTTTCGTCTGTACCCATTATCGGATTGTTATTGCAATATATGTACATGTTGTATCCCAACAGTCCGGGATTTAATTGTCCGTCCGCATTAATAAACCTACCAACCTCAGGGTCATAATACCTCGACTGAAGATAGTAGAAACCAAGATCTGTATCGTAGTAATAACCTCTATAGAGGAACGGATTATACTGAGCTCCTACATTGGTACCTGATATATTGTGCGTTGTCTTTACAAAATTGCCCCAAGCGTCATAATAGTAACTGATTAACTTCGTTCCGCTCGTATTATATACCGCTATTATATCTCCCTGAAGATTCTTCTCAAACAGATATGTATAGAATGTCCCCTCAGCCATGCTCTTTGTGCGGTACTGCATACCTATCGGTGAACCGGATTCATCGTACAGGAATACAAGCAGTTTGTCATCCCACTGTTCGGTAAGTATTTGCGAACCGTTCAATGTATAAGTGTGCTTTACTCCGTCTACTGTCTTGCTTGTTCTTATAACTATTTATAAACATTAATTGTACATATTTTCAGAAATATACTCAGCTTTAGTAACTACCTTAGTTTTAAACCAAATATCAGCATGTCTCTTTGTTTTGCCCTTAATCACATCATAAACTTCCACCCAACAAACAGGGGGAATTAAAAGAACAATATTTCGCATTATAACTGACTCTACCGATGCTTTTTTATTATTAAATTGAACAATTCTCAATCCTGACATTATCTTTCCGAGACTTGCATTTCTAAATAATAAATCTTTAAACACTATGTAAAAAGCTAATATAGGTATAGGAATACTTCTTAAAATCTCAATGCCGAATATTTTATAACTCGGTAAAAAAGCAGACAGCATTCCTACAATTGTTAATATTATCCCCCAATCTATTATTGATGCCATAATCCTTTTAAACCTCATGTTAAAATCTCCTTTATAAATTATCTAACATGTCTTTCTGTCTATCGATAAAGAATAAACAGAAAGACATGTTAATAAAGTTTTATAAGTTTTTCTAATCAAATAACCTTCTGAAAAACTCACTTATGTTAAATCCTACACTTGCATGTCCCCCTACAATAACATGAGCACTAACAGAAACCCCTACTATAACATCCCTGTTACTATTGATAGATACAATTCCTAGTGAAATTTCCGTAGATTTTTCAGAATGTGAACAATTCATTATACTTTGGGAAGACATATCAAGAAGACAATCTTTACAATAGAAATGTTTATCGCCTTTTTCTGAACAATGTTTGTACGTTTCTCCTATAATTTTTGAACCCATACCGATTTCAGAAGAAACTGTGTTCCCAGCAACCGTTGTGCCATCATCAATGCCTAAATAAAAATCCCAATAATGCTCGACTCCAACATTTGAAATCTCTCCACCAATCCCCCATCCTAAGCCAACTTCCGCTTCAATTGATGCATAAAATGCGTTTCCTATATTTGAAAAGAAATCTCCAACTCCTTGCCAAAACTCATTCCACCCTCTACCATTTTGATCGGTAAACATTATTGGATTATTACTGCAATATAAATATAAGTTATATCCCAATACGTCTCCATTTGCATTCAGAATAGAATCCGCATTAATAAACCTACCATATTCCGGGTCATAATATCTGCTCTGGAGATAGTAGAAATCCAGTTCGTAATCGTAGTAATATCCGCGGTATGTAAACGGATTGTACTGAGCGCCGACATTGCTTTCAGATAAGTTATGATTGGTCTGCTTGAAATTGCCCCATGCGTCATACACATATGAGATAAGCCTTACTCCGCTTGCATTATAGACGGCTATTATATCCCCTTGCAGGTTCTTCTCAAACAGATATGTATAGAACGTCCCCTCTCATCATAAAGAAATACAAGCAACTTGTCATCCCACTGTTCTGTCAGTATCTGTGAGCCGTTCAAGGGCTGGTTTTTATTTAATTTAAAGCCAGCCCTTATTTTATATGCTATTGTATAAAAATTCTGTTAAAGCCAAATTTTATTTATATAGCTATAAAAATTTTGCGGTAAAATATCTATATTCATATTACCGTAATTAGTAATAAAAATATTATATTTTTCCTTATGAGATAACAAAAGCAATTCTTTAAAATGTTTTATCTCCATGCCGTTGAACTGATATTTTTTATCCAAAAGAATTAAATAACTGTCACTTTTAGATAAATCACTTATCTGTTTTGAAATATTATATATATACTCAACATTTACACTGTAATTGCTGAAACAAAGAGAAAAATTAACATCTGTCTGTTTCTCAGATTCATATATAGTTACCACAGCTTTATTATCTATGGTAAACCTATCTTCGTCTTTAATATATCTTTTAAACAATTTACCTGACGGTGCTAAGTATGGTCCTACTTTACAGCTTTTTTCAAAAAAATTTTTTGTTATATCGTAATTCATTATATCATTACTTATTGATATAGTAAAAAAATAGCTCTCCATCCCCATATGATGCCTCCATTTAATTAGATGATATATATATTTTTATCACCCTATAGCCTAATGATTTTAATGCAGCAACTCGATGATGTCCGTCAATTAACTGATAATAACCATTTGATAATTTTATGGCACTTATTCTGCCATACCCTTTATATGGAATTTCTCTACAATATTGACTAACCTTACCTGGACACGGCATCCCTTTTGTAAAAGGGTCTCGTGGATTATTAAAAATTTTTGAAATCTCAACTTTAACAGGAATTTTACCGGATTGTTGCAATGGTATCCTTGCTGAATATATTGAAGCGGCAGCAACCACAGAATCATATGCAAAGCCAGCAATGTCTGAACCTGTTTCTCCTCCTATTGTCTCGCCTACGCCCTGCACAGTTGCTTTTATTAAATTGTCCTCTCGCATAACCTCAGAATCTGTTACGCTATTTACTATTTGACCAACGCCTTGAGTTATAGTTGCCGCACCGTTTGCAATCAACACTCCTCCTGCCACAGCCCCTATTCCTGTCCATCCTGCAAAAGCTCCTACCGCTCCACCTGCCAACATTTGAGCAGCTCCACTTATCGCATTTATGGTACCTGTCAGCCATTTAGGCATATTTCCACTGACGTCAATCATATTAACTGGATTATTACAACAATATACGTACATATTGTACCCAAGCAACCCTGTACCTGTTGAAAGATAACTGTCCGCATTAAGGAATCTACCCCATTTAGGGTTATAGTACCTACTCTGGAGGTAATAATAACCAGTCTCGGTATCGTAATAATAGCCTCTGTATCTGAATGGATTATGCCACGCTCCGCTGTTGGTTCCGCTGACGTTATGATTTGTTGCCGTTACATTTCCCCAAGCGTCATATACATAAGATATAAGCTTCGTTCCGCTCGTATTATATACAGCTATTATATCCCCCTGCAAATTCTTCTCAAACAGGTACGTGTAGAACGTGCCCTCAGACATGCTGTCGGTGCGGTACTGCATACCTATCGGTGAACCTGACTCATCATACAGGAATACAAGCAGCTTGTCATCCCGCTGTTCGCTTATTATCTGTGAACCGTTCAATGTATGCTGCTTGTATACTGCCTTGCCTGTTTTTCTTTTGAGATACCGGCGCAACATTTCTGTCGCGCCGGATAAAGTCAACCTGTCGTTGATAATCAAGTAGACGCTGCCTGCCCACATAGATGTCCGACACTTAGAGTGATCAAGGATTTGCTCATCGACTCTGATGATTTCTACCTCTTAATTTTTATTTACTTTTGGTTGTTTTGAATTAAACTCATCCTCCTTATAAATTTTCAACAAATCGATGATTTGTTGGAAGTAATATCATCTTGCTCTGAATCGAAAGTATGTCTAATAAACCGGTCATGTTTTTTCCATAATATCGTATCATTTTTTCGCTTGTCCAAGGAAAACAATATATCTGTTTATTATAAGCATAGCCTATAGCCGCCATACATCGAAGACGTTCATTCCCCACCTGATTAAGAGAGTAATTATACCGATCATTAGAAATCTCAAATATATCTTTTATGTCTTTGCTCGAACAGTCAAGTTTAGACCTTCTTAATGCTGTTTCTATATTTCTTCTTACTGTTTTTTTAGTACAAAAAAGAGGAAATCCTTCATCGATGAAACAACAATTGTTCCCTATTGTTTTAAAATCAGAAATCACATCATCAACAATAATTTGGGATTCAGGAAATAATATAATATCTTTTTTATTGTATCTTGCCATAGACAAAGTATAGGATATAGCATTTCCATTCGTATCAATATCCCCATATATGACATTAAGTCCTTGATGAAAATCTGTCGAATAATTATCGCAAGTACAATTTATTTCATAAAAATGTGTATGGATAGTAAAATACCCAGAAACATTCCTTATACTAATTCTTTTCATATGTCACCCTACAATTCTTACATTTTTTACATAAATCGATCCGGGAAAAACAGACCTTACAGGTAAATATTTTCTAATTTTAGGATCTTTAATTCCAGGATCACTGGCAAAAGCAGCATTAGTTTCAAACGCAATAATTACTGATCCTTCTCTTGCACCAGAATTCTGAATCGCATATTTATTAGGATATATTCTCCAAGCAAATACATATCCTCCTTCGAAATCGCTCCCTCGCATAATCCCCGTACTCATTATACTCATAGCATTCTCCATAGTTGTTACATGAAAATATGTTTTTTCTGATGAGGAAGTCGGCGGTAATGTTGCTTCTTTTTCCCTTTCTTTGATCTTAGGTATTAAATTTAATCTTGATCTTTCTCTCAGTGTAGGAATTGAAGGCAACTTTGGAGGATTATGCACTAAAGTATCAGCCACCAAATACGTTGTCGCCGCACCAAGTGCTACCATGCCAATTTTCCATAAAGCAATACCGCATATAGTAGCAGTTAGAAAAATTTCTCCTGTAGGATCAACATACATCACCGGGTTATTATTACAATACGCGTACATATTGTAACCAAGTATGCCTGTACCGGTAGAGATATAACTGTCCGGATTTATAAACCTACCGTATGCCGGGTCATAGTATCTGCTCTGGAGGTAGTAGAAATTCAGTTCAGTATCGTAATAATATCCACGGTATGTAAACGGATTGTACTGAGCGCCGACATTGCTTTCAGATAAGTTATGATTGGTCTGCTTGAAATTGCCCCA
>CALWJX010000085.1 GCA_944381085.1 uncultured Clostridia bacterium | reverse complement strand
TTAATGAAACAATTCTGCCCATTCTCTTCAAGATACAGATAATTCTCGCTGCTTTCGTAACCCGCGTCGGCAACTATGTTCTCAAATACTCTGTTAGTATATTTTCTTATTCTGTTCAGAAAAGGAATTAAAGTGTTTACGTCGGTTCTGTTGGAGAATGCGCCTACACCTACAATATATTCGCTCTCTACACCTATCTGTATATTGTATCCCGGTTTAAGTTGTCCGTTACGCATATGATCTTCCTTCATATGCATAAAGGTAGCATCCGTATCCGTCTTTGAAAAACTTTTTCTGTTACCGAATTTACCGAGACTTGAGTAATATCCTGTCTTTTTAGCTATATATTCCTCTAAAATCTCAATATCTCTCTGTAATTGTGTTTTGTGTTTTCCTTTACCCGAAGCAAATACGAGGTTAATCCATTGCGCCTGACAGAGCAGGCTTTCGTAACAAGCTTCAAGAGATATATCTTCAATAAAACCGTATCTCTCCGAAAGTACTGAAAGTAAAACGGATATTTTCTTTTCGAGCTTTGCGAGGTTCTTTTCAACAGCACTTTTCCAAACGAACGTATACTTGTTTGCGTATGCTTCTATCTTTGTTCCGTCTACGAAAAGGTTCTTGAATCTGACCTCTCCCATTTCATAAAGCTTTTCTACGAACTGGTAGAACAAGCCTTCTATGGCTTCTGCAAGATGACCTCTTTGAAATCTTGTTATTGTTGAGTCACTGGGCGCGGGCTCTCCGTTTAAAAGCCACATAAAGCGGATATCTGTTTTGCATAGATTTTCAATTTCTCTTGATGAAAATTTACGGTTCATATATGCAAATACAAGTATCTCAAACATTGTGATGGGATTTACTTTTCTCCAAGCTCGCAAATACGTATTGAACAGCTCCGTATAGTCCAAACTCTCGCATATTTCTGCTACCTTGAATACATAATCTCCTTCGGGAATACAAATTTCTAAATTTATTGGCAAAACTACTTGATTTCTGTCTCTCATTGTTGTATAATTATCTCGCTTTCTTGTAGGTTTTTTGTAGCAATTAAATTATACAACAAAGCAAGCGGATACTCAATACCTTTCGGTAAAAAGCATCCGCTTTTTTTCTTTTTTCAGCTAAGTTAATGACTCAGCCCCTTTGCAATGCACGCAACGGTGGTAGCTTGGTGTTAAAGCCAAATATGTGTTCGGTTGCATTAAGTACTAACATAATAAAATTTATATGTTATATACTAAGTATTTATACTATTCGTTTAGGTTATCATATGTGGTTGTTTTCTTTATCTTGCCTTCGTCAATAATGAATATTCTATTTGTTTCTTTTAGAAATACAGATCGATGGGATATGCTTATTATTGTGAGTCCATTTAAGTCTTGAAGTTTTTTTATAGTATCTCTTATGTCGAATTCAGATTCTTCGTCTATATTCGATGTAACCTCGTCCAACAAAACCACTTTACTATTTCTTAATAACCCTTGCGCCAAACAAATTCTTTGTTTTTGGCCGCCGGATACTAAAAGACCATCTTCACCAATGTTGGTATTTATTCCTGATGGCAAGCTATTAACAAAATTGGACAACTCGACTTGATTTAATACATATTCAATCTCGGTATCGGACGCATCTGGATTTGCTAATAATAAATTGTCTCTTAAAGATCCAGGAAATAAGAACATATTTTGGGAGACTAACGTAATGTTTTTTCTTAGATCATATGTGCTGATGTCTTTAATATTCCTGTTATCTATTCTTATATTACCTGTGTATGTGTCATAAAACTTCAAGAGCAAATCAAAAATGGTGCTTTTCCCGACGCCGCTTTTTCCCATAATACCAACCCACTCCCCTTTGTTTATAGAAAAATTCATGTTCTCAAGAACAACACCTCTCTCTTTTGTATAAGCAAAAGTGACATTGTCGAAAGTAATGCAATTATCAAACTCAAAGGAAAGATCACCAGAGCCTATTTGACGTTCATCGTCCATTATTAGCATGTCGAAAAACCGTCGATATTCTCCGAGATTCTTTTTGTAATTTATGTTTGCCAAGCCTATTGATTTAACCGCTGACCAAAAAATGGGAAGGTAGTTTAATATTATTATTAGAATTCCTATAGTTAGTTTATTGTTTATGACACATATAGCACCAATAGAAAATAATACGCCTGTAAATAAATTGTCAACAAACGAGTTTGCCCAGGTGCCGTATATGTTTTCAACTGCAGCACATTTGGCAAAAGTTTCTGCTGTATCTGTAGTCACATCATAAACTTTTTTTATCATGATTTTTTCTAGAACAAAGGATTTTACATGTTTAATAGCTTTGAATGTATCGCCAATTATTTGATGCACTATAGAATTGTTTTTGATGATTTTTTCGGATAATTTTTCAATTATTTTAGCAAAGAATTTATTCGGCAACAATAAAAGTGGTATATATAGCAGTATTGCTATCCCAAAGAATATATTGTTAATAGATATATATGACAAAATAATCAAACCGCATACAACATTGGATATCATTTGTGGAATATCCATTAACCAAAATAGAATATATTTTGTTGATTCACTTCGGCAATAAGAAGCAAGTTCTGCCGATTTGTTTTGATCAAAATACGATAATGGTTGATACACTTGTTTTTCAAAGCCACGGGTAGATAACTTCTTGCTCATATTCCTTCCATTAACGATTACAACATATTGATAAATAGCATTGCCAACAGTTAATAATGTGGGGATTAGAACAAACAAGATTATATATAAGATACATTTTTTGACATTTCCTTCTGGAATCCAAACATCGACAATTTTTTGCATCAAGAGACCCGGAATAAGGCCTGTTACTTTAATAATCATTGATAGTATAAATGAAAATACTACAAGTAATTTAAAAGCAGGAATTTCTTGATTAATAATGTGTCGGATTTTTTTTTCGTTGTTCATACAAAACTCCCTTTAATGTAAATGTTTATCTATGAGATCTTTTAACATACAAAATTTCGAAAAACTTCAGAATCGAAAACTGCAATAAAATGCCGGAGAAATCTCTCGATATCTCCGGTTTTTTCGCACTTCAGTGCTGTTTTCGTGCCTGCATCTTTTTTGACCGCTCATCATGTCCCATGACTACAATTTAGATGCCTGATGGGAAATTTTATATGTAAATACAATTTAGATGCCCTCTGTTTTTGCAGAGGGTATACTTATCCCTTGGTGATGATCGGAGGTGAAAGCTTCCGCTATTTTCCGGCCTTTCATACACCATGCTTGCAACAAAACCTATGTATCACACAAGGGAGCTTTACGGCTCCCTAAAGTTATGTGCTATTGGAATGCCTCGCGCGAGGCGCGGTTGTGAAAATTATTTCGCTACAGCACGGAGCATTGCAAGAATGTCCTTGAATTCATGCGCATCACGAATGAAATCGTATTGAGCATTATCCTTGTTGAGCATCTTTTGGAGTAGATCGTAACTGCTGTTATGGCCGTCGTGCCACCAAACATCTCCGGGAACAATCCCTTTGGCCGCAGGAGAAATATGCTCATCCTCGGGGGTTGTCTTATCAAACATGATCGCGAATTTCGCCGCAGATTCCAAGCAGGCAATGGCATTGTCTGCATCCCTCCGGGAAGCATAAATATCAGCCATTTGACGATAGGCACTTTCCACATATTGTGCGTGGAAGAAATAATCGCCCTTGGGGAAATACAGAGCAAACATATCAATGCACATCTGATTTAGTTCAAGGATCTCATCGTCAGAATACATATTGTTGCCGCTATCATCCTTGGTTGCGAGCAAATCATCCAACAGCCCACCGATAGCACTGGTAAACTGTCCCAGCATTTCATCGCGAATGACCTCAAACTGCCGTTTGCCAGTATAGATACGCCCTAACAATTCACCGCACGTCCATGTAGCACCTTCCAACGTCTTGGCCAATCGCTCGGCTTCCTCGGTACGACCCAATTTTGCATACCACAAGCAAGCCATAGAAAGGCTATTGTTTCGAATGCTTGCATCTGTGCAATCGCTGAGGATATTGTCAATGTACATCAAAGCGCGGTTTTGATTGATTTCACGAACCTCATCCGGGAAGATTTCGTTATACAGAAAGATCTCGTTGGCATAGAAATCCATCAGCTTATACGATGAAGGATGAAGCAGCAATGCCTTTTCAATCAAAGCGATGGCTTGCTTGTGATCTCCGCTGGCAGCAATCGTGTATGCTTCATCGTACAGCAGATCGATCTGCTTGCTCTTGCTTCCGATGTCAACACCCAAAAGATGATCGGTGGTGACATCAAATACACTGGCAAGGGGAGCCAGGAGGGAGATATCGGGAGCTGTTCGATCGCATTCCCATTGTGAAACTGCTTTGGGAGACACCCCAAGGTATTCGGCCAAATCCTCTTGTGTCAGATTTTTGGCGCGACGGAGAGACTTAATGGTAGAGCCTATGGACATAATTTTGTCCTCCTAATTATGATGATAGTCAAAAGCGCTTATG
>CALWJX010000084.1 GCA_944381085.1 uncultured Clostridia bacterium | reverse complement strand
GCGGATACTCAATACCTTTCGGTAAAAAGCATCCGCTTTTTTTCTTTTTTCAGCTAAGTTAATGACTCAGCCCCTTTTCGTTTCTGTAATTTTATAAATATCTAATTTATACCTGAAATGTTCAATAAGCTATCGAAAATCATTGATATAACCGGCTGTGTTAAAACAATATCGCGTTGAAAGCCGTATTCCCATTTCTTTTATGTTTTTATATATTCTTAATGACAGCCCTTACCACATCCTCGGCGGATATCTTTGCGGACTTATATATAGGCTCGTCTGTTTTCTGAATTACAAAGTCATCGTCCACAGCTACTATTTCCCAAGTGATACCTCCAAGCTTTCCCTTTTCCCTCAATGTCTCCGAGAGCATCATTCCAAATCCGCCCGCCTTGATTTCCTCTTCCGCGAAAATCACAATTTCGGGATTGACTTTTTCAAGTATTTCGGATATTTCGTCTGCCAAACTGTCATAAGGTCTTATATATTCGCACAGCACCGTTCCGCAGGATATGTTTTCCGAGCAAAGCAGATGTTCGGCCCTCACCGACTCGGAGGCATATCTTCCGTGAGTTATTATAAGTACACGCCTGTGACCCATCTCAAAATCACACCTTACCGTGATTTCCTCATCATGTGTTTTATAAAAAGACTGTAGTATTATGTCATTCTCGGTTCCGTTCGGATATCTTACAGCCGAGGGACACGTATCCGAGAGCGCTTTTTTCAAAGAAATTTCGAGTCCGCGATACGTAACCGGCGCATATATTTTCAGTCCGGGAATTTCCGACATAAACGCAACGTCAAATATTCCGTGATGCGTAGCGCCGTCCGATGAGTTCAGACCCGCTCTGTCCACACAAAACACAACCGGAAGGTTTTGCAACGCGACATCATGTATTATCTGATCATAGCTCCTTTGCAGAAATGTCGAATAAATCGCGACCACCGGTTTATACCCGTTAGCCGCAAGTCCGGCGGCAAATGTTACCGCGTGTTCCTCGGCTATTCCCACATCAAAAAAGCGTTCTTTATGCCTCGCGGCAAATGCATCCAACCCTGTCCCGGAGCTCATCGCCGCTGTTATTGCGCATATTTTATCGTCTTTATCAGCCATTTCGGAAATCAGGTTGCCGAAATATCCGGAAAAACTTTCGGCCCTGTTTTCGGGTTTAATATTATCTGATACTTCCTCGCCCGCATTATCGCAACTTCCCGTGCGATCATTTTCATTAACGGCGTTTTCGGACAGTTTCTTTGCGGGAAGACTGTGATATTTTCCCGGATTATCCTCTGCCGGTTTATACCCTTTTCCCTTTTGTGTCTTCAGGTGAATGACCACGCTTTCACCCGCTTTTTTTGCCTCTTTAAGAAGTTCCTCCACATCATTGTAATTATTTCCGTCAGCGGGTCCGAGATAATAAAGTCCCATATCCTCAAAGTATATACTGCCGTACATAGCGTTTTTGATCGTTTTTTTCATCTGCAAAAAGCTGTGAAACACTTTATCGCCGACAAACGGTATCTTTTTTATAACCGTAGCAGTAAACCTTTTTGCCTTAAAATACCCTGATTTACGGCGCATTTTCGAAAGATTGCGGGCAAATCTCCCTATATTCCGGGATATTGACATCTCGTTTTCGTTGAGAATCATTATAAGTCTGAGGTCTTTCTGACAGTTGTTCAACGCCTCGTGTATCATGCCTCCGGTAAACGCCCCGTCGCCCAAAACCGCGATTGTATAGGCGTCCGAACCCGAAAGCTTATCGGAAATCGCAAAACCGAGCGCCGCCGAAAGCGATGTCGAGCTGTGTCCCGCTCCAAAGCAGTCGTATTCGCTCTCGCTTCTTTTTGTGAATCCCGATATTCCTCCCCCGCGCCTCAGGGTGTCAAAATTTTCATAACGTCCGGTCAGTATTTTATGTATATAGCTCTGATGACCCACATCAAAAATCAAGTGGTCGTGCGGACAGTCGAAAATCCTGTGAAACGCCACGGTAAGCTCAACAACTCCCAAATTGGACGCAAGATGTCCCCCGTTTTTTTCGACCGTCTGTATGAGAAATTTTCTTATCTCATCACAAAGCTCACTTATATTTTCCTTTGGAATAGCTTTTAAATCCTCCGGAGATTTTATTTTATCAAGATATTTATATTCAAATTCACTCATCCGTTAAACTGCTCCGAACGTATTATATTTCACTTTAAAATTCCGATACCACTTCTATAAAATATCAAAACCGTTTTTCACGACACAATGACATGAACCGGTAATTTTTCACACGCTGAAAAAACCGCATATACGGATTTATATCGACCGTGAATGTTTTTTCACTTATATTATACCATATTTATCGGTTTTTGTGAAGTACTTTTTACAATCATTTAAGAGTATCAAGATTTGTAACAACCGAAAGTAAGAAAAAGCAGAGCGTTCACCTTTGTGGTTCTTACTCCGCTTTTAACGATATACTTTCTGAGCCGAATATTCAATACAATAAGGAGCTGAGTCCTGTCTTTCAATGTTTTCGGCGATTGTAACTTCTCCCCTCTGAATCAAGTGTCGCTCGCCTAATAATCGGGAAAAATCTTAATTCAGTTATACTCCTACATCATATTTACTCGCCTGTGTCAAATAAAATTTTGAATACTCACCCTGAGCGTCCATTAATTGTTGATGGCTTCCGTATTCGATTATTCTTCCGTTCTCCAAAAAGTATACCAAATCTGTATATTTGATTGTCGCCAAACGATGAGATATCATTATTACGGTCTTATCATTAAATATTTGGAATATTGTATTTATAATGTCATCCTCACTTATCGGGTCTAATGAACTTGTTGATTCATCAAGAATAATGCAATCATAATTGCCCGCATAAATACGCGCTAAGGCAAGCTTTTGCAGTTCTCCCCCTGAAAAATACTGTCCGCTTTCTTCAAATTCACGGGTTACAAATGTATCAATTCCATTTTCAAACGAGATGACCTTCTCAAATAACCCGACTTTTTTCAGAGCTTCATGTACCAATTCAACATCCGCTTCAGACGTTACGGGATGCATTAATATATTTTCCGCTATGCTGAAACTATAGATTTTAAAGTCCTGACCCATAAACGCGATTCTTGACCTGAGAGAATGAATGTTATATTCATTTATACCCTTGCCGTTAATCATAATTTCGCCGTCATCCACATCATACATGCGAATCAACAGCTTAACCAAAGTACTCTTTCCGGCGCCGTTATGTCCTACTATAGATATTTTTTCTCCCGGATGGATGTTGAAAGATACGTCATTGATTATATTATTCTTTTTATCGTATGAAAAGTAAATATTTTTTACTGAAATATCCAGTGAAACATCCTCGTCAATTATTTCGCCCTTGTCACATTCTATATTTTCTTCATATGTTAATAATTTTTTGAGATTATTAATATAAAGGCTGTGAGTATAAGAACCGCTTATTCCATTCAAAAGATTAGTTAGTGTTATCGGAATAGTTAATGCGGCAGATGCTAAAACAGTCGATTCGGCAATAGTTATTTCCCCATTCTTTAATAAAATCACAATTATTATCCAAGGCACTATCTGTCTGAATATTATTGCCGGAATCTGCCTGCCTTGATTTAAAAATATAAGCTTTTTCGCAAACTTGAAAATAATCGCTTTTACACTTTGCGTTGCCTTTTTATAATGAAAAAGCAACAACTGTATAAACTTAGGATAGATTTTCAAATCGGCGGAAAACTCAGGTTGATATGTAATTCTTACAATATAGCCGCGTTTTCTTCCATCCGGAGTTGTTTCCAATGTTTGCTTGTACTCTAATTTTTGACCTAAAACACCAAACCCAACATCAAATAATGTAGCAATAATACCCCATAAAGCAAAATCATTGTTAATGCTACCGGTAACACCGGTAACCACGAAAAAGCTGATAAATGAAGTCAGTATATTTGTCACACAATCCAAAACATATATTGCACGCATATCGACTTCATTTAAAGCTAATGTGTAAGAATCGAAAAATTTGGTGTTTTGGAAATTTATCTGATCGATTTTATTGATTTTATTGAATACTTCTTCCCTCATTCTGTATCCGAAATCTATCTGTCTTTGCGGCACCCAAAATATACTTAAAACCGCAAAAATCAAATTGGTTATAATAAAAAAAGAGAAAATAAATATTACAAACAATATTATAGAATTCAATTTCATATCCGATTGAACTCGCTCTAATATCCATCGAGTTAAATTAACATTGATATAGGAACTCATCACAAGAACTGGAATACTTATTAATTTATCCAAAATCAATCCCGGTGAATATTTAATCACTCGCTTCAATATCCATCCAAAATTTTTTACTACACTAAATATAGATTGAGACTCTGTTTTTTCTTTCAAAGTAAATTCCCCCATGATTCAAAAACTTGTTTTGGAAATGTGGCATTTATTTCGGGCTAATCTAAATTTATTTAGTTTTCAGAAAATACTAATTAAACACGTCATCTTATAAAATATACACTATTTTTTGTATTTTGTCAAGTGTTTTTCGAGATGAAATGACAAGAAACGAGTTTTTATTTCATAATCTTCCTGTTATTTAATAATAATTAAAACGGTACAACAGGCATACAATATTGTTAAAGTCGTTTCGGTCGGGAATACAAAAACAAAAGGTCAAAAATGCCCGGAAATAATATAGGCTGAATTTTTGACCTATAAGGATAATTTAAGTGTTCACAACTGATTTCACCGTCTGCCGTATGATAAACAAAAAATCAGCAGTGACGACATCCGAATTTTGATGCCGATACTGCCGATGGTGCAGTGAGTGATGATAAATCCGAACCAAATGCCTCCTCAATTTCGGCAAAGGTGATTGTTTTTGTGCCTTCCTTATAGTTGAATGTAATGACCAAGTAGTCGTCGAACAGATAGATCGCATTGACGAAGCTATCGATCAGACGGCGGCGGTGGTCAAGCTGTTTCATATTGAGCTTGCGGTACTTGGTTAGATAGTAAAGTATTTCTTCTTTTGTGATTGTGGGCTTTGAGATCTCCTCTTTGAGGATCTGAACCGAAAGTTCGCTCTTTTCGGCTTCAAGCTCGTCAAGACGTTGCTTTGTAGAGTTCGAGAAGATTCCCGCTTGAATGGCGTTGACGATATTGTCGATGCCTTTTTCTATTTCGGCAAGCTGCTTGCGAAGAATCGGCAACGTGGTGCTCTCGGCATTGAGCTTAGCGATCAGCATATCTGCAAGTCTGTTGAGAAGAACATCGTCGAAGATGAATTTTTGAATGAGAAGAATCACAACCTCCTCAATCCATTTCTTCTTGATGGTTTTCTTCTTGCACGTTCCGCCCTTGCGTGTGCCTCGACATTTATAATAGCGGTGAACGTCCATCGTATGACTTGTTCCGCTTTCGCCCGTAATCAAACATTGGCAGTAGCCGCAGAACAGCTTTGTGGTCAGCAGATACTCGTCCTCGGCTTTGTGCTTGGCTGGAGCTTTCTTGTTTGCGGCGGCTCGCTCTTGTACTTGTTCAAATAACTTTGCGGGGACGATGGCGGGAATTCCGTTGGGAACAACCACGTCACGGTATTGATACTCTCCGATGTATCGGCGGTTGTGTAGCATTCGTGTCACGGTGTTAAGACTTATCTTTGTTCCTCTAACGGTGCGGATGCCTTTGATGTTGAGATCATCGGTGATCTCCTGCATCGTTGCGCCTTTTGCATATTTTTTGAACGCATCAAGAACGGCAGGTGCGGCAACGGGATCGATTTGGAAGAACTGATTTTCATCAACGGTGTATCCGATAGGAAGTGTGCCGCCGTTGTATTTGCATTTGAGCGCGTTTTCGGTCAGACCTCGTACCACTTTCTCAGAGAGCTCAGCAGAGTAGTATTCAGCTATACCTTCAAGCACAGACTCAAGCAGAATGCCTTCGGAACCTTCGGAGATGGATTCGGTTGCCGAAATAACCTTCACTCCGTTCTTGCGAAGAACATACTTGTAGTGTGCCGAGTCGACACGGTTTCGCGAAAATCTGTCGAGATTCCATACGATAACAACATCAAACTTTTTCGCCGCACTATCCTTTATCATTTTTAAGAAGTTCGGGCGGTGGTCTGTTTTTGCCGATAATGCTCTGTCTATGTACGGCTCGAGCAAGGTGATGTCGTTCTTCTTTGCGAAGGCTTAACACTCACGAAGCTGACCTTCAATGGATTCCTCTCGCTGATTGTCAGAGGAATAGCGAGCGTATATTACTCCTGTCATAATTCACCACCTTCTTTTTAACGGCTTAATTTTTGCACTACAGACACAATCTTTTGTCTGATTTCATCAGTAATATATCTTTCCGGTGGAATGTGTATAAATACTGCCCGTCCGCACATTCTTTGGAGCATTAAGTAATATGCGTAATTGCATAAATACTTTGTCGGACGTTTTGAAATATAATTTGGAACGCCACATATATCAAACATTTCAGATATTGCCGATACATCCCAAACAGTGTCCTTTGTTCCAATTTCAGTTTGGGCGCGAACATCAATTCTAATTCTATCTTTCAGTTTAGTATCCAGTCCAAACATTATAACGGCTGAATATTGTTCACAATCACACTCTTCGATATCCTCTTCCAATCCTTCAAAGGAATTGGTCAAAAACAATTTATCACACTTAACATCCTTTATAAGTTGATAGGAGGAATTGTGCTCTCCTTTGAATGCTGTTAGTAATATATCCACTCTCTGCACCTCCGTCAATACTCATCTAAATCGTGGTCTCTTACAAATCTTTCAAACTGCCACTCGGGTCCGTCAAAGAGCAACTCAAGCAAAGCTTGCTGAAGCTCGTTCTTTTTCATGTGGGCGACATATTCTTGAACTCGGGCATAAAGCTCTTCCTCGTATTGTTCGGCTTCCTCTTGCGCTTTCAAATACTCTCGGTAAAATCTAACTGCCTCTTCGGGATATGCGGCAAAATAAGTTGCCACCATATGCTTGCAGACGATACGTTTGCCATCTGCGTGAGGACAGTTGCAAGTTGATTTTCTCGGATGAGCAACGTCAATCTCAACGACGTAAGGCTCACTTGCCGTTCCAAAGACATCAGCAGTAAATACACCCGAAGCGGTCTCCGTTAGGTTCTTAACTTTTTTCTCGTTGTAATAATCGTATCCGCGCCATACTGATGCGCCGCTCGCACATTCAAGCAATCCCATTTTTGTTCTCCTTCTTTTTCGCTAATACTTCTTGTTCCTTCTCCCAAGCTTCAAGCTCAGCGCGCCATTCGTCCGAGGAGAAGAATTTTATAACACCGGGAAGGAGCACATCAGCGAGTGCTTCGATTTCATCATCGGGGATATCCAATCCCATATTCGCGCCGCCGTGCTTGTCCTTTAGAATCGCAATGATCCTTTTGCGTAGCGCGTCAACGTTAATTTGTGGAAGCTCTAAATAAACCCACGTGGTGTGCTTATCTTTGAGAATGTTGATCATTCTATTTAATATTTCTTTGATGTTCAATATACATACCTCCTATGGTTTTGTCTGTCATGACAAAAGCAGTGCTTGCTAAGACTGATAGACGGATTTGGGTGCCCAAATCCAGTGCTTGCTAAGACTGACAGACAGCTTTGGTACACAAAGGCAGTGCTTGCTGCGACTGATGTATTTTCTTTCGGTTGGCTTTGGGCGTCCAACCGCGATGCTTGCTAAGACAAGCAGACACATTGAATGTATTTTTGTTTCCGTTGGAATTTGGGACACAACGGCGATGCTTGCTGAGACCGATGGACCGTTTGTCATGACAAACGCGATGCTTGCTAAGACCAACGGACAATTATTTAGCAAGAATGGCTTTTGGACGTCCAAAAGCAGTGCTTGCTAAGACTGATAGACAAGCAGAGCGTTGTCAAAGCTTCTTGATCACCTGCGTGGCAATTCCTTGAATCTGTACATTGCGCTCAATACGATCATCGTAATTAGGATTTTCAGCGTGAAGCAAATATGCTTTCTTATCGGGAAGATAGGTGATCGTTTTAAGCAGCGTTTCAGTTCCGTTTACAAGCACAACCGCATAGTCTCCGTCCCTGCAGGTGTTCTGTTCTCGCACGACAACGAGATCACCATCGTCAACTCCGATGCCCGTCATCGAATCACCTTTCGCGGTAAGAATGAAAAACTTTCCCTCTCCCACAAGCGCAGTCGGCAACGGGATGATCTCCGCTTCTTCCACATTCGGTTCACTCGGTAACCCGCAGGACACGGTGGAATCGTATCGAATCGCGGGCGTAGTTTCAAACATATTGCGAGAGAGATTTGTACCGATACTGCGGCGACCGTTGTACTCGATCTCGCCGTGTTCTTTCATGTCGGTGAGGTATCTCTGCACTGAAGTCTTTGAGATACCCGTGCCCGCCGCGATATCGCGCACCGTCGGAGACTTCCGGTTCTCCATAAAATATTCGTCAATAAATTGGCGTATCGCCTCTGCCCTCTCGGGACTCCACTTATTCATAAATGCCTCCGTTTTATTCAAGGTACATTTGTACCGTGTAGTAATTATAGCACACAAAGGAAAATTTGTCAATAGGTTTTGGAAAAATCAAAAAGAGAAAACGAGGTCGCACTTTCGTGCGGCCTCGAATGTAAATACCTGCTTGTGTATCTACTTTAAAAGCTTATATTGGCACAATTTCTTTAGTTTATCTTTGGGGAGTCCCATTCTGCTCAATAAAGAACAGTATATTAATCCACACATATAATGTGCGGTTACGGCAACATCTTGATTAGGTATTTGGTATTTACTGTGTGTAATAACATTGCGATACTGTATAAATTTATTTATAGATTTTTTGTCTATAGAAACATTAGAAGAAGTCAAAATAGAAAGTTCTTCTTCATACTTGTCAAGTAAAGCGCCCAATTTTTCTTTAATGGGGAAGGTCCAATGTTTTATGTTTTCAAAGATAAGATTGTACGTATCGTTGCTTAATCCTATGTTTTGCTTTCTAAATTCTTTTACTTGGGTTGTTGTTTCGGATATCAATTTTTGAAGAACATCGCCGTTATCTGAAGTAGGTTCGTCTAATTCATGTGTTTCATATTCTAAAGCGGCACATATAGTTCTTATTCGCTGATTGTTCATATATTTTATTTCTTTATTATTTTTGGGTAAAAATTCAACAGAGAACAATGGATTTCCATTTTCGTCTTCCATATAAAAAAGTTTTAAGAGATTAGGTAATACATCTTCCAATTCATTGAAACAAATGTTAGAGAATCTGTCTTTGGGCTCTATTTCAAATTCTTCTCTAACAAATACTTGGGCAGTTTTATCCATATCTTTATCTAATAAAAAAATTTCATCGAAGCCAACGTTTTGACGATAGGACAAAAAGCTAACTATTTCTTTAATTGTATGGTAATGCTTAAAGAAATTCTTTAATGTTTGTGATTTGTCAAAAGTTAGTGTTAGAGATACTTTGTTGTTATTAAGGGATGTTCCGTGAACACCACACTCCTCAGTTACCAAAGAACGAATAGATATATTGATTTTTAATTCGTTGACAATGACATCATATGTGATGCTATCATTGTGATATTTGATTTTATTATTAGAATGATCAATGCTCATCCCATGGATAAAAAACAAATCGTTTAAGCTTTTTCCATTGAAAACTATTCCGTCGAAATTTGATATGTCGGTATCACTTAGATTTGATATTCCTTTAACATAAGCGGAAGTATATAAACCTTGACTGCCTTTCACCTCAAAATCCATATTGCCAGCATATATGGCGATATTATGGTTCTCGTGTGTTTTGCCATATATAAACTCTTCCTTAACAGGAACTTTTACAGTTTCGCTTGTTTCTGAATTTATAAAGAAATTATATGAGAAATCCGTCATAAAAGAAAAAAGGAAGTCTGTTTTTTGAACTGAAAATATTAGTGGTTTAGAAGATGTTGGTATAATACCGGTTATCAATTCTTGGCTTTTCTTCATATTTCCTCCATGTTACGATGCTTTACTGTTGCTCATTCTTAGATTTTTGCAAATCATTTTCGTCTTTAATCGCATATCGACCAGAGCAATATGGACAACCGTTCCCTCTGTGCCTATTGCCTATCATCGCTTGCCATTCATGACCATTTTTACATTTCCACCATACTTTTTTATCACTGTTAGGCATTACATCCGCAGGCGTTAATCCGTTGTTTTTTTTATAATTCCATTCATTGGCTAATGTTGGATTAACTGTTTGTAGATCATTTACACCTTTAATCGCATATCGACCTGAACAATAAGGGCAACCAGTACCCTTATTTCTGCCTTGTATTATTGCTTGCCATTCGTGTCCTTTACTGCACTTCCACCATACTTTCTTGTTGCTATTGGGCGATACATCTACAGGCGTTAATCCATTGTTTCTCTCATAATTCCATTCGTTTGCTAAAATTGGGTTAACTGTTTGTAAATCATTAGTACCTTTTAAAACTTTTTGACCCGCACAGTATGGGCAACCATTGCCTTTGTGTCTATTACCTATTATTGCTTGCCACTCGTGACCCTTGTTACATTTCCATCAGACTGTCTCATGGCTATTAGGCGATACGTCCGCAGGTGTTAATCCGTTATTTTTCTCATGATGCCATTCTGTTGCCAAAGTTGGATTTACTGTCTGCAAATCATTAAAGCCTTTTAACACTTTTTTTCCTGCGCAATATGGACATCCGCGCCCGCTTTTTCTATCAGCTATCGATGCTTTATACTCGTGTCCTTTGTGACACTTCCACCATACTATCTTATTGCTACCAGGTGTTACGTCCACAGGTGTTAATCCAGTGTTCTTCTCATAATTCCATTCTTTTGCTAATGCTGGATTAACTGTTTGCAAATCATTAAATCCCTTTAAAACTATTTTACTTGAGCAATATGGACATCCGTTTCCATTGTTTCTATCTTTTATTGTCGCTTGCCACTCGTGACCCTTGCTACATTTCCACCATACCTTTTTATGGCTGTTTGCTGCAAAATGCTCCGGTTTTAAATTGCCGTTCTTTTCGCAATTCCACTCATTAGCTATTTCAGGATTAGCAAATAAAAGAGAATTTTCTTTTTCTGTATATTCTCTCAGGTTTTCTATAGCAATAGCATCTCTTTTTAAGTCGACATCTACGATAGTTTCGGTGATTTCACTTAAAAGAAGCTTGAGTATTTCTGAGAGATCTTCTTGATTTCTTTGAACAACATAATCTATAGAACTATCATTTAGTAGCGGTAGGCCTTCTCTTATTCGATATAGTTTAATTCCATCTTTTATACAGTTATAGTTTTTTCTCAAATCTTGTTTCGCTTTATTTTTGTGCCAAAGATACCCGTCATATTCAATGGCTACTTTTTTGGATGGAATATAAACATCTAACTCGTATCCTCTTTCCTTATACGAATGTATAGTTTCTAAACCATATTTTTTAAGATAGAAAACTATAGCATATTCGGGGAAAGAAGTGTTTCGCTCGGAATTACAAATAGGGCATCCATTTCCTCTATTTCTACTGCCTATTATAGCTTGCCACTCGTGCCCTTTTTTACACTTCCACCATATTTTTTTTTCACTATTAGGCATTACGTCCATAGGTGTTAAGCCATTGTTTTTTTCATAATGCCATTCATTTGCCAGAACAGGATTCACCGTTTGCAAATCGGTTTGACCCTTAATGGCGATTCGTCCCGAACAATATGGGCACCCAATACCGTTGTTTCTACTATTTATTGATGCTTGCCACTCATGTCCTTTGTTACAAACCCACCATACTTTTTTATCGCTATTTGGCATTACATCTATAGGTGTTAATCCGTTGTTTTTTTCATAATGCCATTCTTTCGCTAAAGTTGGATTGACCGTTTGCAAATCATTTACACCTTTAATGACGCTTTGACCTGAACAGCATGGACATCCACGCCCGGCATTTCTGCTACCTATTGATGCTTGCCACTCGTGACCATTTTGACAAATCCACCAGACTTTTTGCCCACTATTGGGCATTACATCCGCAGGAGTTAATCCAATGTTCTTTTCATAATTCCATTCTCTCGCTATAGTTGGATTAACCGTTTGTAAATCATTATAGCCTCTTAAAACTTTTTTGCTCGAACAATATGGGCATCCGTGTCCCTTATTTCTATCTGCTATACTCGCTTGCCATTCATGTCCGCAGGGACCAAGCCACCATGCTTTGCGATGACTGTTTATAGTAACGTCTTTTGGGGTATAATTGCCGTTTTTTGAGGGGTGCCATTGCAAAGCGATTTCAGGCAAAAGTGTAGATAAATCGTTATATCCGACAAGCACTTTTCTTCCGGAGCAAATAGGACATTGATTCCCCGCAATGCGACTGTAACAAGCCGCTTGCCATTCGTGTTCTTTGCTACATTTCCACCATACCTTCTGTCCGCTACCAAGGGTTAATTGTGATGGGGTAACATCGGTATTTCTTTCCCAGTTCCATTCTGCCATCAGTTCGGCATTAACAATTAAATATTTCTTTTCTGTCATAACATCATACAACTTTCAAATTCAATTCGTTCGCTTTAATAAATACTAAGACCACCTGAGCAAATTTTGTTTAATTTGTCCTTCGTAAAGTATTTCGTCATTGTTTTACCTTGTAAACTTAAAAGGCGCTTTCCTTTTCTATAGAGCCGTTGATGCGCCTTAGTTGAGAAAATACAGGGTGTTTTTTCTGATATGTGACATCTTTTTTGAAATAAATTTTAGAACGAAACTCTTCCATTCTGTCGGATATATCATCAAGTTTTCTTTGATATATGACCGTCCACTCTCTGCCATCGTCTTGTGTTGTTTCTGTTACGAAAAAGAAATCATTGAGTTCCATAATTTTTTTACAACATACACCGAAACTGCCTTTTTCATCCTTTATCATGTTAAAAAGATACACTTCTAAATTTATTTTGTTACAGTATTCTTGAAGCTGTGAATAAATCGATTTAACAGCAGCAAGACGAATTGTCCTTATGCCGAAAAGGAAATCCAAGTTGCCATATGCATTTGATAAATCCTCTAAATCGATTTTTGATGCGACAATATACATATCCATATACTTCATAAACATATTGCTATAATCTTCAATACGTTCATTGTAAATTTGAATCAATATTGATTCGATGTCATCGCTCTCGGAGAAGGACATTGGCTCATTTTCTTGTATCCAAGCAATGTAGGCATCACGTTTTTTGTGAACTGCCTCGATTCCTAATGCTTTAGCAGTTTCGACGTCACACTTGCCCCACTGCTTGTTATGTTGTTCTTCCGCAATGCAATCCAATATCAAATCTTGAGGCTGATCCAATTTCAACAGCTTGATTTTCCTAAGCTGCACATAAACCTTATACGCAGCGCTTAAAAAGGATTCCATTGCCTTCCTGCGTTCTGCAAAGTATTCTATCAATGACATAATAAAACCAAGCAGTGCACTGCCAAAGATAGCCATTGAAATATCGTACATAAGCGGAAGATTAACGCAAGGACAAGTTGCTACTATAGCGCAGATCAACGAAATTGCAGAAATGCCTGCTGTGATAAAAGTTACCCATTTTTTTGTTTTCATTTACGTTATCCTTTCAATCGTTGGAATTATCAGCCGCTTGACCTTTACGAACCCACTCATCGATTTCGCTTGTCTTGAACATCCAATTGCGTCCAACCTTGTGAGCAGGCATATTCTTTTTGGCAATCCATACAAGCATAGTATCGCGGCTTATGCCAAGATAAGCACAGATTTCTTTTGTGGAATACCAACGATCGGGCATATCAATTCTCTCAGACATTTTCATATCTCCTTGAAAATAAACTTTTACAAAATACATTATACCATATTACTACAAAATTTTCAAGATGCTATTGACGATTTGTGTCGGATTACTTACGTATTAAGCTTGATTAGATATGATTTATATTTGATGTGCGCTATTATAAAAGATTGAAAAAGCGGCGAGATTTCTCCCGCCGCCGTGTGTTATTCAGTTAATGTTTCAATTGCAATCTGCATACCAAGTTTGAACGCATACTCAAATATAGCTGCTTCGCCAAGGCTCATATACTCGCTCCAACAATCGTGAAATCTTTCGAAAACCTCTTTCTGCTCATCGGTGAAGCTTTTCTCCAAGTCCTCGTGATGCCGTGACATGTATCCGAGAAGTTCTTTCATTTCCTTTGAGTTTGTGCGGCTATCCTCTTGCGGTATGATGTTGCCGTGCCAAAGCTCGTTGATGATTGACCTCATTGATAGACCACCTCCTGCAAAACGACTTCTTCTGCGCTTGCTTTGATGTTGTTCATCTCTGCTGTCCATTGAAGTGCGTTGTGAGCCTTCAGATCTTCGCCTATGCCACGTTCTTGGGCGAGGCGAGGAATTATGTCATCGAGCAATTCGTGAGATTGAATATCAATGGCGTGTAAGTATTCGTTCAATCGTCCCTCGGTTAGCAGGGTGGTGTACGTTCCTCGACGGTGCTTTTTCATAAAGTCAAGGCGCAGGTTGGCGTACTTGCCAAGAGGATAACTCGTCTGCTCGGGGAGCGCAAGATCGGGGTAGTAAAGTCCGTTATGTTCGGTATAAGTAATCTGATTTTTCATTGTAAATATCCTTTCTTGAGAATGTTTTCGTTTGGCATCAACTATCAAGGATATTTACTTAGGCGGTGCTCGGGCGTGATGCCAACAACAGTAAGTCAGCATCACAGATCACCTGAACACCCGTTTTCTTCGAAAACGTAAAGAAATCCGAACCCTTCGCCTACCGGCTTTGGGTTCGGATTTCTACTGTTTGGTGCGGGTAGCAGGACTTGAACCTGTACCGAGGAACCCCGACTAGAACCTGAATCTAGCGCGTCTGCCAATTCCGCCATACCCGCATATTTATACACTGAGGATTGTATACTTTAACATTTATTATAAAAACACGAAAATACATTTTACTTGCACGGAATAATAAACCTTTTGCTTGTAAAAAAACATATTCCCGTTTATGGTGCGAGAAACGGGACTTGAACCCGTACGGTGTAAACCACACGCCCCTCAAACGTGCGCGTCTGCCAGTTCCGCCACTCTCGCATATTACCAGACAACAGATAAATTATACAATAAAAACTTATTTTTGTCAATAGTTTTTTGAAATTTATTTTTTCAATATTGTATGTGCTAAAATGATATGAACCAAAAAGGATAGGAAGATACTCAAAGATATGGTATAATGTAGTCACCACAA
>CALWJX010000083.1 GCA_944381085.1 uncultured Clostridia bacterium | reverse complement strand
GTACGGCTTTTTACAGGCAGATACGTTCAAAATGCGTGTCTGCTTTTGATTTCTATGCGTTTGTCAACAGCGCCATTTTGCGCACTGGATCGGCAAAGCTATGTGGGCTGGGTCGCAGAGACCCACCCCAAAATCAATGGGTCAAATGGACCATTGATTTTCTATCGGAACAACGTTTCGGAACAATATCAAAAATTATCGACATTGTTCCGAAACATATTGACATTGTTCCGATAATGTGCTATAATGTATCATGTAAAAATATAATTGGAGGTTTATCCAATGGCAGATATGATGCGCGTAAAAGATGCAGCGAAACTTTGGGGTATCACAGAGAGACGTGTGATTGCTCTTTGTCAGAAAGGAAAAATAAAGGGTGCGGTCAAAAATGGATGTGCTTGGGAACTTCCCGCAAATGCCGAAAAGCCTGCCGATAGCAGAATCAAAACGGGAGCTTACATTCAGGCGCCACGCCCCACAAATCTTCCTCTCCCTATCGGTGTTTCCGATTATCGCTTGGCATCGACAGAATATTACTATATTGACAAGACCATGATGATCAAAGATTTTATTGATGAACGTCCAATGGTCTCTCTTTTCACGCGCCCTCGTCGATTTGGAAAAACCTTAAATATGGATATGCTTCGCACTTTCTTTGAAAAGACGGAAGAAGATACGTCGATTTATTTCAAGGACAAAAAGATTTGGGCATACGGCGAAAAATATCAAGAGTGTCAAGGAAAATACCCCGTCATTTTCTTGAGTTTTAAGGATGTAAAATTCAATACGTGGGAAGAAACGTTTGAAGCTTTCAATGAGTTGTTTTCCAAAGAAACAGCTCGTCATACTGAGCTTAGTAAAAATGATAAGCTCTCTGCCGCTGATGCCAAGCGTGTTGAAAATCTTTTGTCCGGAAACAGTTCCGCCGTTGATCTCTCAAATGCGTTGGCAGATCTCTCCCGTATGCTCCACGAGTATCACAGCATAGCCCCTATTATCATCATAGACGAATATGACACTCCTATTCAACAAGGACACGTCAAAGGGTTCTACGACGAAGTTATCGGCTTTATGCGCAACCTTTTCTCCGGCGGTCTCAAGGATAACAAACATCTCACCTACGGATTCCTCACGGGTATTCTCCGTATAGCAAAGGAAAGCATTTTCAGCGGTCTTAATAACCTCACCATCAACTCCATTATAGACGGCAAATACAGCGAGTATTTTGGATTTACCGCCGAAGAAGTTAAGGAAATGGCACAGTACTATAAAGCAGAAGATAAATACGAAGAGATCTGCTCTTGGTACGATGGATATAAGTTCGGTAATACCGAGATATTTAATCCCTGGTCGGTTATCAACTACTTCCGCAACGATTGTCAGGCGCGTGCTTATTGGCAATCCACAGGTAGCAACGATATTATCGGTGAGATTCTCGGAGAAGCGGATGAAACCGTCTACGAGAAACTTAACGCTCTTATGCAAGGCGAATCCTTCTTGACCTATATCGATACGGGTGTTATCTATCCGCAGGTCAAGAGCAATCCTTCGTCTGTATACAGTTTCCTGCTCGTTGCCGGATATCTGAAGGTCATTAAATCCGATCCCGCTTTCAGTGGAGACTTCATGTGCGAAGTTGCCATTCCCAATAAGGAGATCGCGTTTGTTTATAACAAAGAAGTTCTCCAAAAGCTACACAAAATTGTTCCGCAATCGACCGCAATTTCTATCCAAGAGGCAATCTATTCCAATAATGCTACGGCACTTCAAAAGCATCTCGGTACGCTTCTAATGCAATCTGCAAGCAGCTACGATACCGTTGGCGAGAACTTCTACCACGGGCTTGTCCTCGGACTCTGCGCAACGCTCGATAACCGCTATTATATCACGTCCAATCGCGAATCGGGCGAAGGTCGCTACGACATTTGCCTCTGCCCCAAGGATACCAAGATGCCCGGCGTTCTCATCGAACTCAAGGCAGCCAAGAAGTGCTCCGATGATGAACTGAAAGAGCTTTCCGAAAAGGCACTAAAGCAGATCAACGATAGAAAATATGAAACCGAGCTCACCACCAAGGGCGTCAAGAATATATTCAAATACGGCGTGGCGTTTAGTGGGAAGAAAGTTAGAATATCCGATCACTCTATCGACAATTAAATCAACTGAGCCTTTTGGTTTAAATCACACTTTTCATAATTAATAAGCGGAATAAGATTGATAGAGATACAAAATGAATATTTAACGGAGAAGCACTATGTCTACTTTAAGCGAAATATTTGACAAACGAAAAATAACGTTGTATCACAACGAGAGTCTTGATCTCGATCATTATTATCAGGAACCATACCAAGATGATGGTGATGAAATAAAGGAAATGGGCGATCCATTTGAAACTAACAAATCAAAGAAAAAACGAAAAATTGATCTTGCAGTTGAAGATCGGACATATTCTGGTTTTTCTTTCTTTATGGACGGATCTCGAAGAACTTATAAAATTGGAGATATGGTTTTAGATGGGAAGAAGATATACCCTGTTGTTATAGCGCAAGTTCGTGCAGGATGTACGGAGCGTAATACCCAAAAGAAACTTCATGCGTACGGTGAAGTCCAAAGAAAAAACTTGTTGCTTTTAAGCGATAAGATGAACGATGTGGATTTTGCTGAAATTCGTCAGCGTATTTTGAAGACAAAGATGGCTCAGGCTTTGCACCTGGATGTTGTTACGTACCATTTTGATCCAAACAAGGACAATGTTCCAGTAAATGCGGCTATTGCCAAAGCGAACACGATGATGCATGACATGGAAATTGATATACTCGGTAAAATGGTTAACTCGGGAACATTAGAACCCGATAGAATGCTTATTGTTGACGGGCCCTTACAGTTTATTCGTCAAGATACTGGAAAACCGGAGTTCGCGGATATGTTCTATAATGTCGTGGGAGTATCAAAAAGTTTCGATCCTATGTTGCCGACATCAAGCAAAGCCAAACGAGGCGGAACTCAAATAGGTGCAGAATTATTGAAATTGGAATATGGTGAACGCACACCAGTCTTCTTAAAAGAAAATAGCAGACATCGTAAGTTCGGATGTTGGTACTTAAGAATAAGACCTCGCAGCAGAGTTTCTAATCCATTGGAAGGAATCATAAAAATTGAGAAAATGGCTGTAATAGATGACGAAGATGGATTGGATTCCGCAGTGGTAGATAATATCTGCTTGTCCATTCTTAATGAAGGCTCTCCCACATGCTATGGACGAGATGAGCGTTGGGCAAGTCATCTTTACCCGGTGTATTTAACAGAAACACTGATTAAGTCCTCTTTTGAGAGCGATTTGGTGTTTATCAATAATTTCAAACGTGACTTTAAATAAAGGAGATCAAGCAATGAGTTCAAGAAAATTAATTGGTAAGGTATCTGCCACAGAAAAATATCCCTCCTCGTGTGATGAATTTCAATTTTGGTTGTCTGATGATACAATTTTAAGCCCATTTGATATTGTTTTGGTTGAAAACAAGACCGACAATTCAATTACATATGGTGTCGTACAAGATATTTTCCATATTACAGATGGTACTGGGCATATTAGCAACTATGTGTCCTCTGATTTTGGTAACGTGGACACAATACCTATGACGCGTCGCCTTTCTCTTTCTTATGCTAAGGTATCAGTTGTGCATAATACGAAAGAAAACTTCATGCCCGTCTTTGAAGGCTCTGCCGTTTATACAGCAAACGAAGAAGATATTCAAGTTGCGTTGGGATTGGATCATATTGATGAAAAAACAGCAATTCCGGCAGGCCTTATGAAAACCGGAAATAATGTTTCCGTTCCCATTAAGTATAATGGAGATTTTCTTATTGGTCCTGAAGGTGCCCATATGAATATCTCTGGTATTTCCGGCCTTGCTACTAAAACAAGTTATGTGATGTTTTTGTTAAAGGCAATTCAAGACAAATGCAAAGACGATGTTGCCATTATTGTAATGAACGTTAAAGGAGACGATCTTTTACACGTTCATCAACCCAATGAAAAAATTACCGAGGCACAACGAAAAGAATGGGATGATCTTGGTGTTCCGTGTGCACCATTTGAAAATGTAAAATACCTATACCCATATAGAAAGCAAAAGGACAAACTATATGCAAATACTGCTTTGCCGATTGAAGACTTGGAAGAACAATTTGCGTCAAAGCAGGCATCGAACTTTGTTTATACTTTTGAGCATGATATTGACAAGGTGGATATGCTCTTTGCCAATGTAGAGGATCCAAACTACACAATAGAATCCATCTTAAACTAGATTGACTATGGCAGTGAATTCCAATCTGATCTAAGCTGGGACAATTTCAAAGATGTTTTAAAAGAATTCTGTAGCAAAGGCAGTAGCAAAAATAACAACTCAAGTATCGTAATACAGTCATGGCAAAGATTTAGACGCCTTATAAACAACTCTATCAATGATGATATTTTTGTTAACTCAAAATCAAGTTCCAAAGACCAACATCAAGTCTATTTGTCCGATGAAGTGTTAAACATCAATGGCGGCGAAATGATGGTGGTAGATATTGCTGGGCTTACCGAGCAGCTTCAATGTTTGGTTTTCGGTGACATTATTAGATCTGTGTATTCGTTGAAGCACGGCGACTTTGATTCTGAAAACAGAACAAGCACTAAGCCTGTTCCGAAAAAAGTAATAATATTTGTAGATGAGTTGAACAAATATGCCCCTTCTACTTCCAGCAAAAGCTCCCCTCTGCTTGCCAATTTGCTTGATATTACCGAACGTGGTCGCTCGGAAGGTGTTGTTCTGTTTTCCGCTGAACAGTTTAGAAGTGCCATTCATGATCGTATTAAGGGAAACTGCGGAACGAATGTATATGGTCGCACCAATGCTATTGAGGTATCTCGTCCAGATTACAAATTCGTTCCCTCGGTATATGCAAACATGATGACTCGTTTGAGAAAAGGCGATCTAATCATTCATCATCCCGTATTTAAAACTCTACTTAAAATTCAGTTTCCTTTCCCATCGTATAACCAAGGAGGTAGCAAATAATGTCTGAACCTATTGCCGGAAAATATCTGTTAGAAATATTAACTAAAGGCATGTATTCTAACCCGATGCATGTCTATCGAGAATATATTCAAAATGCCTCTGACTCAATAGATAAGGCCATTATTGCTGGAATTTTGTCTCCTTTAGAAGCAACCATTCATATTGATATTGATGCAAAATCAAAAACAGTAGTCATAAGAGACAACGGAACAGGAATTTCTGAAGAAAGTGCCCAGGTCACTTTGTTAAACATTGGAGCCTCTGACAAAAACGGTGTAACCGAGCGTGGTTTTAGAGGAATTGGACGACTTGCTGGTCTCGAATATGCCGACGAAGTGCAATTTATAACCTCCGCCAAAGGCGAACCCACAAAAACTATAATGACATGTGATTGCGTTCGAATGCAAAACCTTCTTTTAAAATCGAACAAAGAAACATCCGACATTATGGAAACCTTTAAAACTATCAGTACCTTTGATACGGGGATTGAAAGCGTAGATGAACATTATTTTGAGGTGCGGTTGCATAATGTTCACGAAGAATCCGGTTTGTTATCTGAAGAAGATGTATTCTGCTATCTTGCTGAAACTGCCCCCGTTGATTTCAATGGGCAACAATTTCTTCAGGCTCGAAAAATTAAAGAATACTTTTCAAGCAAGAATTGTCCCATAACTTGCTATAAAATACTGCGCGGAGCAAGAAAACTGCCGATATATAAATTATACTCTCGCACTCTTTCAACAGGTCAACAAGCTCGAACAAAAGATAAGGATTATGTTAAGGATGTCGAGTTTGTATATCAGGAGGCATCTGATGGCTCGCCATTATATATAGGTTGGTTAGCTATTACCGATTTTTCTGGTAGTATTAGCGATGAGTGTGTGCAAGGTATTAGATTAAGAAAAGGAAATATCCTTGTAGGAAATAATACAACCTTTGCGAAGTTTTTCCCGACGACAGAGCGTGAAGGTCAGAATGCCAACAAAATGTTTGCTGGTGAAATCCACGTATTGCACGAAGAGCTACTACCGAACTCACAAAGAGATGATTTCGAACCGAGCCCTATTTATAACGAACTAAAAGAGACACTTCGCGTTTGGGCAGGGGTGATTAACAAAAAATACAGACGTGGAACATCGGAAGCTACCTCTGCGCTGAAAAAATTGAATCAGTTAAATGCAGAACAGGCTGAATTAGAGGAACAAATTGATTCAGGGGCAATAACATCGGATGAACGCAGAGAACAAATTTCAGAACGGTTAGAAAAGATATCGCGTAGCCGAGAAACCGAAGAAAAGAAAGTTCGCAAAGCGTTAGAACGAGGAACGTTCGACGAAGAACGAAAAGAAACCGTTGAGAAAGCACTTGAACAAACCAAAAACGCAACCCAAAAGGTAACTGTTCTAAACAAGAGGATTGTAAACGCGGGGTATGCAACAAAAAACGACTTGCCCTCTTCCTATAGCCGTGATGAGCGGAAGTTATATCAAAGAATTATTTCCGTAATTGATACATATTTCAGTAATGATCCTAAAACGGCAGAGGCATTGCGTGAACAAATCAAAGCTGAATTGAGTGTGAAAAAGAAATGAGAGTATTATTAGTAGAACCAAATTATAAAAACAAATATCCTCCTATGGGATTGATGAAAATTAGCACCTATCACAAGATGCTGGATGATGAGGTGCATTTTGTGAAAGGATATAATGCACAAATTGATTCCGAAGTTTGGGATCGCATCTATGTAACAACATTATTTACTTTCGATTTTGCAATCGCAGTCGAAACAATTAATCACTATTTGAGATTGGTTGATGATGTTAATTCGTTATATGTGGGAGGAATAATGGCCTCCTTGATGCCTGACAAAATCATTGAAGCAACAGGCATCGAACGCTCACACATATTGACAGGATTATTCACTGATACATCCGTTGTGGGTGATAATAATGATATTAACGTTGACCAGCTTCCATTGGATTATGATATTCTCGAAGAAGTGGATTATAAGTATCCTGCAGGCGATAACTATTTTGCATACACAACAAGAGGTTGTCCTAATCATTGTTCCTTTTGTGCAGTGCCAATTCTTGAACCCAATTTTCACATAACGAATAATATCGTTCAACAAATACAAGAAATAGATCGTCGATATGGCCCCAAACAACACCTTTTGCTTTTAGATAATAACGTATTAAACACCCCCAATTTGCAGGCACTTGTAGATGATTTGTGTCGAGCTGGATTTGGTAGAGGAGCAAAATACGTCGATCCGGGAGCATACAGCATTATTATGATGAGATATCATAATGGAGATCGCGCTGATTTCTTGGATAAAAAAATGGTAGCATATTTGGAAACTATAAAAAAGCGAATTAAATCCAAGGAGATGCTTGAGTCATTTTTACAAATCGTTATTGAGGCTGAAGATGCTCCTTGCTATGCCGACTATATGTTGGAGCACGAGCATGAATTATCGCCAATTGTTGAAAAGTATCGTAGTAAATCAGCTAAAGCTCGCTATTTGGATTTCAATCAAGGTGTTGATGGAAGAAAAATAAACGATATAAATATGGCTCAATTGGCACGCTTGGCAATTAAACCTTTAAGAATTGCTTTTGACGATATTAAACTAAAAGATACATATTGCGAGGCGGTAAGAACAGCACATCGTCATGGGATCAAGGAAATCTCTAACTACATGCTATTCAATTATAAAGACAGGCCCGAAGATCTTTATGAGCGTCTACGTATTAACATAGATCTGAACAAAGAATTGGGCATCCAGATTTTTTCTTTCCCCATGAAGTATTCTCCGATAGACCGAACCGACAGAGATTACATTGGAGCAAATTGGGATAAAAAATCCGTAAGAGCTATCTCCGCCATTTTGCAAGTAACCAAAGGTGTCGTTGCTGCTGGTTCAACATTTTTCTATAAAGCTTTCGGAGAAACTCAAGAGGAGTTTTTTGAATTGCTCGCAATGCCTCGTGATTTGATTATGTTTAGGTCTCACTTTGAAGAAAATGGAACTACTCAGAAATGGCAATTGCTATACAGAGGTTTAACTGAAGAGCAAAAAGAGCGTTTAATGGCATTAGTATCTCTGAATGTTAGTGACTTGAAAAAAGCAGATTGGCCTGAAGATTTAAGGGAAATTCTTGAATTCTATTTGATTCATTATACCGGAAAAGAAGAAAAGAACAAAGAACAGTATCAACAATTATCCATTATGGACGATAGCGATATTGTAGATGAAGATGAATAGTCGTTTTGAAAAATCTGTACATTTTTGCGGGAGTTTTTGATCATTATGTTTTTGTTTAAGAAAAACGTAGATAAATCAATGTTGTATGTTGGAATTGCAATTCCAAAACATATCCAATCAAGTATAGAAATGCTTTATTGTGGGGGGATTCCAAAAGGCGAAACGAAAGATATACAGCTTGTCGTTGACGGTCTAACATACGATGCGATTATTACAAAGTATAATACTTCTGTAGAGATGATGCAGATACATTACGGTGCTAAAAGTGCAGTTGCTGTTAAGTTAAGATGTATATTCAAATATACGGATCAACAAATAAGTATGAATCACTTGATTGCAGAAGAAAAAAGAGAATATGCTGGGATTTATATTGAAAATTCGCAATTGCACTTTGAATGTGTTGCTTTGGATGATATTGAAAACGAATGCGAACATACTTTGACTATGGATGAGCAGGCAATCGAAAACTATTATGAAATGAAAGATACCACTGCTCACTATGAATTCAAAGAAAAAGTATCTAAGTTCAGAAAGGTTAATCAAGACATCATTGAAAACTTAAAGCAATTGTATGATTGCCGTTGTCAAATTTGTGGAGAAATAGTCGGATTAGAATGTGGAACCAAAGTATCGCAGGCTCACCATATAAAATATTTCTCTAAAAGTTTAAATAATGATTCTGATAATATCGTAATTTTATGTCCAAATCACCATGCGCTAATTCATAATCAAAATCCAATATTCGATAGACAACAAAAAAAGTTTATTTTTCCAAATGGTTATGTTGCAGAATTGAAATTAAATAAGCATTTGTAAAAAGAAAAAAGCAAACAATGATACGGCATTTGAATGTCCACGCTGTCAGTTCAAAACAGATTATTGAAGCAAACACAAAACAAGGCAAGAAGTCAAGGTGCTTATTGTTGATAATTTGAATCGAAGAAACAACAATACAGTATGAGGATTGTATTTCAATTTTAATTTGGGGGTGATTATTGTGAAGAATATTCTCTTATTAGGAAACGGCTTTGATCTTTACTACAACTTGCCAACTAAATATGCGGATTTTTTACATGTGGTTGACTTTTTGCAAAAGCATCGCAAAGGCTCTTTTGAAACAATCGGAACTGTTTTTTCACAACAAACACTTCAGCATGTCGATCCGTTCATAAAAGTATGCTACGATACGCACACCAAAACATATGATTCGACTCCGTTAAAGCAAGATGACATTGCTGAAATAATTAGACTTACAGAGAAGAACATATGGTTTGAGTATTTAATCAGTGTGTTTAACAAAGATGTAGGATGGATTGATTTTGAAAAAGAAATTGGAGTGGTTTTAGATTGTTTTGGAAAGGCTTTAAAGAAACCTACAGTCTTTGCTTTTTCAGCAAAAGAACAATATGAAAAGTTCATTCTTGGGCTTTTCAAATTCTTTATTAACAAAGCTCCGTCAGGCAAGGTTGTAACAATTGGAGCATATGAAGTAAATAAAGATTATTGCACGGAAAATCCACAAGGTTCAAAAATAGAAGTAATCAATACTGAAAAAGTTGTTGGCAAACTATATGAGGAACTTTGCGGTCTATCGAAGGCATTGAAACTATATCTCACTTGTTTTGTAGAAAACGCCTATGACCTCTTGAAAAATGACGGAACTTGGACAAGAATAGATTTCTTTTCTCACATCGAAAGAGCTGTTACATTCAACTATACAAACACCTACGAAAATTTATATTTCAACAATGCAGCGTTCCATATTCATGGAAACACCAAAAATGAAATTGTGTTAGGTGTAAACCCGGATCAGGCAGATAATATTGATAGTATTGATACGACGTTCGTCTGTTTCAAGAAATATTACCAACGCACATTGTTTGATACGGATGTTGATTATTTGCGCTATATAAAAGAATTGATTGACACAAAAATGCCGTATCGCCTATTCACCATGGGGCATTCTCTCGACATAACAGATAGAGATATTATTGAAGAATTATTCCGAAATGCATCAGAAATCGTTATTCTTTATCATAATTTCGATGCTAAAAAATCCTACATAGCTAACTTGATAAAGATCTTTGGTAAAGATGGATTTGACATACTGAAGAAGAACAAAAAGCTATCGTTTGTTTCTCTCAATGATGATCTTAAATCAATAAAAGCTACCTTAAGTCAGGAAGCTCAGAAAGATTTAGAAATTATGTTGTGCAGCGAAATAGGTGAACCAATAGCGGTCATTTGAAGATTTGGCGAGGATTATGATGACAAAACAGAAATTTCTCTCATATTGCCTCTCCACATACGGCACCTCGCCTGATTATCCGTTTGACGAGGATTTTGAAACAGCGGTGCTCAGGCACGCGGGCAACCGCAAGTGGTATGCCCTTGTGATGCGCGTGTCACGGAAGAAGTTCGGATTTGACAGCGACGAGGTAATCGACGTTGTTAATCTCAAGTTACCGACAGAGATGTTCGGCTCCTTCAGTGTAGCTGACGGTGTATACCCGGCATACCATATGAACAAGTTTCATTGGATTTCAGTGCTTCTCCCCGATGCGCCCGAGGATGTGGTGTGGTTCCTTGTGAATGTGAGCTTTGAGGCGACAAGAAGACACAAATCAACACAAAAAGATTATTAATAACAGAAAATAGGAGTTCAAAAATGGCATTTTTAAAAGCAACAGACAAAAAAGGGATTGAGGCAATTATAAATACCGATTTGATTTGCAGAATTGCTAAAACTAAATCTGGTTATATTGTTTTCTTCTCAAGTGGTAATGTGGGATCATCTTACTATGAGTATACAAGCGAGGAAATTCAAAAAATTTTTAAAGTAATTGGAATGTCTTTGGATTAATTAAAAAATGAAGAAGTATTAACAATTAACGAAATAAGGGGGCAACCTATGTACAGAGATATATTTAAGAGAATTATTGAAGCCTCACAAACAGAATCTTTGACGTTTTTTGTTGGTGCTGGTATATCCAAACTTTCCAATGCACCTAAATGGTCAGAATTGATAGATGCATTTTGTGATAACCTTGGACGTGCTAAAAAGCCGTATTACAGCAATGAAGAATACTTGAGTATACCTCAGATGTACTATTATTCGATAGATCAAGACGAAGATCAGTATTACAATTTTATCAATCATTGTTTTGGGGGTAAAAAACTTATTCCAAACGCAATTCATAAAATGTTACTTGATTTAAATCCTCGTGCATTCATTACAACCAATTTTGACGATTTACTTGAGACGGCAGCTTCTGAGAATTGTCAAAGTTTCAAAGTTGTTGCTTGCGATGACGAAATTTCCGAAATCACCGGAAACAGATTTATACTGAAGTTACATGGAGACTTAAATCATAAAAACATTGTTTTGAAAGAAGAAGACTATCTAAATTATAGCGATAATTTCAAGTTGGTCGAAACACTTTTAAAGTCAATATTTGCAACAAACACTGTGGTGTTTATTGGTTATGGTCTTAATGACTATAATATCAAACTGATTTTGAATTGGACCAAAACACTCCTTAAAGAAAAGTTCAATAAACCAATTTTTATATATACAGATGATGCGGAGCTTTCTAAAGATGAACTGCGATATCACGAATCTAAGGGATTGTGCGTTGTGGACTATCGGCACTGCGCTGATACTGAACCTACTGATTTTATTGATAGATACAAATTTGTACTAAACGCAATAACTGACTCTTCAATTTTTTCAGTAAAAGGCAAAGATGAAATTGACTCTTTCGAACTTCTGTATAATTTGCTGGCTCCTTTGGATACAATGAAAGCTCTACGAATACAAGATATAAAGGAGAAGTTACACCATAAGGTTATTATCGAAAGCAACGGAGTAATCAATTTATCTGTTAGCGAAAATGTATTATTTAATCACTTTGTTACCATAAATGATATGAACGAAGACGATAGATTGAGCCTCGACAATGATATATTACAAAAATTTAAAACTATTGTATCTGTACTTTCAAAGGCTCAAATTCGATGGATTAGATGTTCTGATCATAAAATTCGCACAATTGCTAATGACCATTTTGTTTTTGCAAATCCTTGTTGTCTGCAATTCGATTATAACGAAATGCAAGAATACGTTGCAAAAGAATATAACAATTATAGAGATAATTATAAAAAAGCTTACTACTTAGCAAAATTATATCGATATAAGGAATCCTACGAGTTATTTGTAAGTGTTGCTATTGAAGCATATATTGCAACTGATCACCTATGGCATTTCTTTGCACAAGCGAATCGTTATGTAATATATCAAGCAATGAAAAGTGCTAACAATAACTTGATGTATTACAACTCATTCGATTTTGAGGGCTTGAGTGGAGGAATTATCAGCGCCGAACAAATTGAGCATATGTTTGAAAGACTTCCTATAGAGTCTCAAAACGAGTACAGGTGTTTTAAGGATATAGCATCATTTAATATGCTATATGAAAATTCGTATTATTCCTTCCAAGACGGGATGAAATTACAAGATGCTATTGAATCAAACACTCAAGAGTGGGGAGTTACAAGTGCAGATAAGGTTATTTCCAGAATCAATCAAAATTTGCACTTTTTCTTGGGTAATGGTTTATACATGGAGGAGTTTACAGAGTTTAAAACAACCATACGAAATTTGATGTCGACATTAGTGTATAAATACTCTGTGCAAACCAAGAAAACCGTAGATGATGGTTTATTTGGTACAGCGTCAAATGATATTTATTTTGACAATATTGATTTTTATTGTTTCGTGGAGTATTTTGATACGAAACAATTAGATAGGTTGTTTCACAAGCATTCAATAAAAACATTGGATTTCAAAAATATTGAAATAATAGAGGCCGCTGTGCAAAATCTTTGTTCCTACTATGGTACGTTACTAAAATCCAATCAAAGGATCGAAGTTTTCTCTATTCAAAATAAGATTAAAAGATGCTTGAATTTATTACGCTATATGGACATTTCACAGGAACTTGTGGATTTTGTTTGCTCGTTTATTTTCAAATATGAATTTCGGGAAATTTGTATCGGAGATAAGATACTCTTTTTAGATTCACAAGTGTGGAAAAGAAAAAGATATAGCGAAACAACTGCTTCTGTTGTTGAAAATAAGCTTATCTACTATGTCGATAGTCATATAGATGCTATAATCAATACCAAAAACTTTGATTTGCTATCTAAACATTCAAACCTGAATTATCCCAATTTGATCCATTATATCAATGCCGATGATTCATTCAAGTCTCGAAAACTGGCGTATCGTATTACTAAAATTATTAAGAACTCCTATACACAATTTAAGGAGCAGATTAAGTGGCATTATTATCCCTATCTTTCAGCTTCTCAACAAAAAAGTGTTGTAAAGTGGATATGTGACGGAATAGATAATGAGTTTTCTTTTAATGACTTTTTATTCTTGGTAAATCACGATGTGAAAATTGATAAAAAGATATTGAGAGCATTGAAAAAGCATTTGAAAAATGAAATTGAACTCTCAAAAAAAGAATCACCAATTGAAACATATCCTAAGCATGATCATTTTGAAGCGTTGAATCTTGTGGGCTATTTTTGCAGAGAGGGTTCATTAAAACGGAAAGATTTTTCTGCGTTTTTGAACCTAAGTCCGATGTTTGATTTGTTTTATAAATTTGAGAAGTTTGATTTTGAAAATTTTGATGTCACATGGTTGTTAAATTGGCAAGACAAGATGATTCAAACACTTTCAGAAAATAAAGCCGTAAGAAACAAAATAAGAGAGTGTATTGCAAAAGAAATTAATTCTTCTCAACTGAGAGATAGCGACTTAAAAAGGCTGTCAACAATTTTAACTAAGTATTTTTGTTAATCTTTCAATTCCTTTGTAGCGAAATGTGTAACGTTACAATAGAATCAAATTTTGAATCAAGGAGGTGCACCTATGCCGCTTGAAATAGTAAGAAACGATATAACAAAAATGAAGGTGGATGCCATTGTCAATGCTGCCAATGAGTCGTTGCTCGGCGGTGGAGGTGTTGACGGTGCGATTCACCGTGCCGCAGGCTCGGGATTGCTTGCCGAGTGCAGAACACTTGGCGGCTGCAAGACGGGTAAAGCGAAGATCACAGGCGGATATAATCTGCCTGCTAAATACGTTATACATACCGTCGGTCCTATTTACAACGACGGCAAACACGGTGAGAAGGTGTTACTTGAATCCTGTTATCGCGAGTCTTTGGCTCTTGCGAAGGAGTATCAATGCGAAACTGTGGCTTTCCCACTTATCTCGTCGGGAGTGTACGGATACCCCAAGGATCAAGCCTTGAAGGTTGCTATCGACGTTATCAGCGACTTCCTTCTCGAAAACGAAATGATGGTCTATATCGTCATCTTCGACAAGGCGGCATACAAGATCAGTGAGAAGCTGTTCTCCGATATTGCCGAATATATCGACGATAACTATGTGGACGAGCATACTAATTACAGCCGTGAGCGTATTCGTATGAACGCGCTGCCGCCAATGGCTCCACGCACGAGAAGAAAGAAAACGGATGACGATTTCCTTGAAATGTGCGATTGTAGGGCTATGCTTGCCGAGGATGACTTGGATGCGAAGCTAAAACAGATCGACGAGAGCTTTTCTCAAATGCTTCTGCGTAAGATTGATGAAAAAGGAATGACAGATGCTGAGTGCTATAAGAAGGCAAACATTGATCGTAAGTTGTTCTCCAAAATCCGTAGTGACGTTCATTATAAGCCGAGCAAACCTACTGCACTTGCGTTTGCAATCTCTTTGGAGCTTTCCTTGGCTGAAACCGAAGATATGCTTCGTAAAGCAGGGTTTGCGCTATCTCACAGCAATAAGTTCGATATCATAATTGAATATTTTATCAGCAAAGGCAATTACAATATTTTTGAAATCAACGAGGCTCTGTTTGCGTTTGATCAAAGTTTGTTAGGAGCGTGAAACAATGGTTAAGTTTATATGTTACCCTAAGTGTACCACTTGTCAAAAGGCAAAAAAGTGGCTCGATGATAACAAGGTCGAATATGATTTTAGAGATATTAAGCTCGATAATCCCACGCTCGATGAGTTAACGGAATGCTACAAGAAAAGCGGTTTACCTCTCAAAAAGTTCTTTAATACAAGCGGACTCTTGTATAAAGCTCTTGATCTCAAAAACAAACTTCCAACTATGTCCGAGAACGAAATGTTGAGCCTTCTCTCAAGCGACGGTATGCTCGTTAAACGCCCGTTGCTTATCGGTGATAGCTTTGTCCTTGTTGGCTTTAAGGAAGGCGATTGGAAAGAAAAAACGAATGTTTAGTCAAATTAGGAGGCTATTGATATGCAAACAAATGATAGACCGATTAGCGAACTGATGAAAGATGTTCATACAGGAAAAGCACAATTGCCGGATTTTCAGAGAGGTTGGGTTTGGGACGATAATCGTATTCGGGCTTTGATCGCCAGCATTACAAGTAATTTTCCTATTGGTGCGGCAATGTTTTTAGAATATGGAAATGAAAATATCCGTTTCAAATATAGGATAATTGAAGGAGCTCCTGCTAAAAATGCAATTCCTTCTGAGCTTATTCTTGATGGACAACAGAGATTAACGTCTATGTACTCGTCACTATATAGCGAGAAAGCAGTAGATACTGTTACTGACAAGGGACAAAAAATCAAGAGGTTTTACTACATAGACATTGAAAAAGCTATTTCTTCTGATGTAGATAGACTGGAGGCAATAGTTTCTGTTCCCGAAAATCGTATTGTTACTTCGAATTTCGGACGCGTCGAAGAATTGAATGTTTCTACGCGTGAAAAGGAATTCGAAAACAAACTGTTCCCGCTGAATATCATTTTGGATTATGCGAAAATTCAAGACTGGCAAAATAATTATTACGCTTTTTACAATTACGATGCTTCCATTATCCAAGAATTTACGAAGTTTAATACGATGCTTGTAATTCCTACGATACAGTATAAAATCCCCGTAATTCTTCTTGGTAAGGAAACTCCCAAAGAAGCTGTTTGTCAGGTGTTTGAAAATGTTAATACTGGAGGCGTTTCTCTTACCGTATTCGAACTCGTCACTGCAATTTTTGCAATGGACGATTTCGAACTCCGCAAGGATTGGGAAGATCGCAAGGAACAATATTTTAACAAAGACTTACTCACAGTTGTAGATGCTACAGACTTTCTGACAGCTTGTACACTACTCTCCACTTACAAGAAAAAAGGTACTGTAAGTTGCAAGAAAAAGGATGTTTTGAACCTTTCACTTGCGGATTACAAAAAATATAAGGACTCGCTCACAGAAGGCTTCTTGGAAGCCGAAAAAATTCTGCAAGAAGAAAGGATTTTTTTGAGCAGAGATTTACCATATACAACTCAATTTATTCCAATGGCGGTATTATGCGCGTTGCTTATCGAGGAAAAAAAGATTGCCATTACCAACATCAAAGACAAAATTAAGAAGTGGTATTGGTGTGGCGTTTTTGGCGAAATGTATGGCGGAGCAAATGAAACTCGCTATGTAAATGACGTTGTAGGCGTAATGGATTGGATTGCAGATAACAATAAAATTCCAAAGACTGTTCAAGAAGCATATTTTAATCCTACAAGATTATTGTCGTTACAATCTCGTCAAAGTGCGGCGTATAAAGGAATTATGGCGCTGGTACTTAAAAATCACTGTGAAGATTTTATCAGTGGTCGTGAGATGGATTTTACCGTCTACAAAGCAGAGAGTATCGACATTCACCATATCTTCCCCAAAGACTACTGCGAAAAGAATAACTATCCGAAGAGCAAGTGGAATTCTGTTGTGAACAAGACCCCCATTTCATATAGCACGAATAGAGAAATAGGCGGTGTTGCTCCGAGCAAGTATCTTGCTAAAATTGAAGATAACGGCAAGGTGGCTTCCGATGTGCTTGACGGATATATTGATAGTCATTGGATTTCGATTCAATATTGCCGAAGCGACAACTTCGATAAGCATATCATTTATCGTGCAATCAAATTGTTGGATGCTATAGAAGCAGCAATGGGAAAACCTATATCAGGTCGCGATTCAAAAGAAGTTCTCGATGGCTTTGGTGAAAAACTGATTGCTGAATAAACAATAAACTATTTGTCGCTTGCTATGCGACCAAACCTCTCTTTGTGAGTGCTATAATGAAGGCACAACAACACAAAGGGAGGTTTTCTATTATGAAAAACAACATTACTGAACTCGTATTTATTTTGGACAGAAGCGGATCTATGGCAGGTTTGGAGAGCGACACTATCGGCGGCTTCAATTCTATGATTGAAAAGCAAAAGAAACAGGACGGAGGGTGCTACGTTTCAACCGTGCTTTTCGATGACGAAAGCGAGGTTTTGCACGACCGTGTGAAGCTCGGTGACATTCCCAAGATGACCGACAAAGACTATACCGTGCGCGGTTGTACGGCTCTTATTGATGCCATCGGCGGAGCGATTCACCACATCGGAAACATTCATAAGTATGCCCGTAACGAGGATGTGCCAGAGCATACGATGTTCGTTATCACAACGGACGGGCAGGAGAACGCAAGCCATCGTTACACGAGCGAGCAGGTTAAGAAGATGATCGAGCGCCAGAAGGAGAAATACGGATGGGAGTTCTTATTCATCGGCGCGAACATTGATGCCGTTGAAACTGCTGCACGTTATGGTATCAGCAAGGACAGAGCCGTGAACTATAACGCTGACGGAGAGGGTACTCATATCCTCTATGAGTCGGTTGCGAAAGCAGTCTGTAACGTCAGAGCAAGTGCGCCTCTCGGCGCGGATTGGAGCGATGAGATCAACGCTGACTATCAAAAGCGTGGAAGGAAATCCAAGAAATACTGATTTTTAGTTATAGTAAATCACATTTTTCGGGGGAACTTTTTCTTCGTGTTGCCACTTTTATGGACGAACTTTTTGCGTTTGACTACACTTTTATGGACGAAGATTCGAACCCAAAAATGCACAAACACGAAAAAAACACGAAAGATACACGCAATTTTGCATGTTTTTCGTCTGACGAAGGAGAAAAACATCGGGCGAAAACAGCCCGTTGATTTGTGGAAAATCAATGGTCTAAATTGGACCACTGAAAAGCAAAGGGGCAAAATGACCCGATGGAATCAGTTGGCTAAAATGGCGCTGTTGACAAACGCCCCGATTTTCACGCCAAGTTCACAAGTATATGGTATAATAAGAAAAACGGGAGAGGT
>CALWJX010000082.1 GCA_944381085.1 uncultured Clostridia bacterium | reverse complement strand
AATCCGACTCCTGACAGGTAAAGCGCAAATATTCTTTTTACTATTTTGGCTTTTTCCGGATCAACAACAAGCCGTCCACTTTCAAGCCGATATCCAAGCGGAGCCTTGTAAGTAATGAACATACCGCTTTCCATCTTCATCCGGTATGCTGTGGACACGCGCTTAGCTCCTTCCAATGCCTCACTTTGCGCAAAAGCGCTCTTTACATACAAGATGAGTTCTGAATTCATGGTTTTGGTATCAAGATTGTCATTTTCAAAATAAACGCTCACGCCGTACTCTTTGAGTTTACGTATGGTATCAAGGCATTCAAGCGAATTTCTCGCAAATCGGGTAACGCTTTTGACATATACTCTGTCGATACGACCGAGAGCGCAATCTCGGACAAGTCGTTTAAAATCCTCTCGCTTGCTTATGCAGGTTCCGGTAATGCCTTCATCCGCGTATATATCCACAAGCTCCGCGTTTTCCTGCGACCCTATCAGTTCGTTATAGTATGACACCTGAGATAAAAAGGAGTTCTGCTGGTCATCCGAATCGGTTGAAACACGGCAGTACGCCGCAATCCGTTTTTTTCTCTCGGACTCAATTTCGACAGTCGGATTGATTACCTTGACTTGCTTTGCAGTTCGGGTTTGCATAATTTTTTCACCTCCGTGTGTACTATAAATTTTACCGGTTTTCGGATTTCCCGCAAGTATGCGATTTTTCTCAGACACGGTGCCTCATGTGAAAACCCTATGCACTTGTAATTCCGGTATTTTTATTCTGAGGTGCACAAACGGCAGTCTTACGTTAGGCAATCACAACGGAATTGAAGTTGTAAATGTCGTTGACCGGCTGCTTGAATGATAAATATATAACGCCTGCAGTGATGAACCGCAGGCGTTTTCGTACATAGTTTTCAGTTTTTCATATTACATAAGCTCTACTATTTTACATCCCATTGTTTCCGCATTTTTCCGGTTCAGACAGTCAAGCATTTTTTTATCAAACTTACCGTCACGAAGCATACGGCGCAGCAGGTCTACGGAAGCGAGATAGATACTTTGATTTTTTATTTCTTCACTCATTTATTTATCTCCTGTTATAATATATTTGCCATCCGAAATACATCAGCAGGATGTACACAGTAGGTTCTCATTTCTAAGCTAAAATAGAAGGGTGAAATGGATTGACGATTACCTTCTTGGGCTATTACGTCCGTAAATAAGTCAGTCATCTAACCTTCTTATTTTATACTTGTCTGAAATTCTATGTATACACCCGCTCGCTTTCGGAAGTCTTCTTCCAACGCATCATTTTGATGCGTTGGAAAATTATCGCGCTCAAATCGTGCTTGCGAACCGTGTACATCCTTCTCAGATTTGTACCTGCGCCACATAAGAGCGATCTTCTGTACCAAAGAGAGATTTCTTTGCAAAGTTGATTTAAACAAATCAAAAAAATTGCTTCATTGATTGACAAAGGCTTTTCCCTGAACCCGATATTTCAGTTAGGGGTATTCTGTAATATTTTGTAACGGTGATGACCGTCTATTATAATACTATTCCATACGATAATGGGATGAAGTATCTCTCCGTCTCTCAGGAATTCTTCTTCATCAAGCAGAGGAATTATCTTTTCGAACTCCTTGTCCATTTGAAGTACCGATTTGGTATCCACTTTCATTACTCAGTGCAAGGCTTACATGAAGCGCCTGTTCTATTTCCTCCATATTTTTGTCCGTAATTCTTCCGATTTTTCTGATAAGCCTGGACTTATCAATCGTCCTTATCTGTTCCAGCAGAGCAATTGAGTTTTTCTCAAGTTCCGCATTGTCAATTGGCACATGAGTCGGTAATGACCGCTTTTTAAAAAAACGGCTGCTGATTGCTGTTATGATAACAGTCGGACTGTGGCGGTTACCTACATCATTTTGAATGATGATTACCGGACGTTTACCTCCCTGTTCCGAACCCTTGTAAGGGTTAAGATTGGCAAGATAAATGTCTCCTCTTTTGATGATTTTGTCTTTCATATAGATCCCCTATGTTCACCGATTAATCGGATATGTACGGGACTAAACTCAAGTCCCCGAGGAGGTATCGTTACTCAGCCGGCTCACATAAGATATATGAGAGATAATCTAAACTATCGTCATCAACGGTCTTGTTCATATTCAGTTTCATGCAATAACAGAGAAAGCAGTATATAGCTTCCTGGTCGTCTCTCACATGGATTTTCATATAATTCCCGGTCTGTGGATGACGGAATTCGCAGGACTCATGTCGAAACCACCTCACAAGATTATCATTTCTGTCAGCGAAGCAATCCTCAAGCGCATGACAGATCATATCAGCCGTTTTCAGGTGAAATTTAGACTCCCGACTTCCATCCGGAGAAATGCCTGCGAGTCTCAAATGTGCATAGATGCTTTTTATGCAGAATTTAAAGTCATAAAATGACATTTCTTCACTGCTTTCTTTACACCCATCAAGAATTTCACGTATTGTTCTTTTCATTAAAAACTCCTTTTTCGGATAAGTATTTTGAAAATCTGAATAGCCACGATTTTTTCTTCCCTTCGGAATCTTGATAAATAGAATATGTATCAGAATATCCGGGAAGCGACCGCTATGTCCCATGCGGTCTGCTTTTTGCCCCGAATTCCATAACACACTCTATTTGTCCTCGACACCCCGAGTGTGATCGGCATAAGCCGATGTGGGAAGTCATCAAGCGGTTGTGTTGCCCGCATTGGCATATTGCCAATGCCACAACTCCATAGGAATCTCACCTCCCCGGGTACTCCGCGGGCAGCGCCGTAAGGCTACCGAAGTATCATTGTCTCTTGTAAACGTCATCGCCCTAACCTACGGCATTTGAGGTTTTACATGATATAAGTTTTATCGCTCGCTTCCTTTCGGAAGGTCATGGCGCACCTACCAATGCGGCTAACTCCGCAACAAGCGGACATCTTACAAGTAATGAGCCTGATGAATGGCTATTCAGTTTTCAAAGTTCATGTAGAGTTTTTGTCCTCTCATCTCTTATTGGGGAATTTTTTATGAAATAACAACCTAAAAAATCAAAAAAATTTCTTCAGTTTTTTGAGAATGGAAACTTTATACTTATGAATTGCCTGTTGGGTTACGCCCCTTGCGTCTGCAAGCTGGTACTCTGTCAGGGGCTCAGTCGTCAAATACAGCAAAAAAACTATATTCATTTCATCTGAAGTCAAAGAAGCAAGCGCCCGCCTTAAAGTTTGGATATTTGCTTTTCGGGTAATTTCTTCTATCAAGTCATCTGAATCATCAGCAATCACTTCTTCAAAAGTCATAATTTCGCCGTCCTTGCCCTCGTACTCGGAGTTCAGCGAAACAATGGTATATCCCATGGCTTTTTGTGTTTTACTGACATATTTCCTGCGTTCTTTGTCTTTTAAATGTTTGTTTAGCTTATCATCGGGTATTTCAATGCCAATCTCATCGCCATTGTCATCAAAGTCTATATCAAACTCTTTTTTTGAGCCTTCATCAGATTTGAGATAGTTAAAGAGAGCTTTTCCAGTAAGGCATGTAAACCGTGTTTTTCCGTCTGCGGAAGCGTATGTGCCATTTTCATCAACGATATAAAATTTCTTCATTTCTGCAACTCCTTGAATTTGAAAATTTGATTGGTTGAATGCTTGAAATCAAATCCAAGAGGTTACGGAAACTTCGCTATATATGGCTGCCATTCAAACAACATAAAAATCCTTTCCGAAGCGAAAGCTTCGAAAAGGACCTATGCAACCGTATAAAGCGCAAGCGAAACGTGCAAAAGTGCGAAAAAAGCACCGTATGACAACAAGACAGAGTTATACTCTGCTACTTGCCTTCATACGGTGCTAAAACACACAGGGTGTTATTTGGGTAGTCTCAACTTTCGTCGGCTCCGCTTACTCGTTACAAAGTGTGGTTATTCAGTTGTGGAAAAAGATATGATAAATGGTGTGGCACGTCTGTAGCCTTTCGTGCGATAGAAGTATGCGGGATTTATCGGAAACTCGGCTTTGCACTTCTGGCATTTGACCCACAAAATGCCAGTGGTTGACAGCGACACAACGGCTATGGGAAAATTACAGTACCCGCACCGAATCTCCTTAAATTCTTGGTTCTCACATTCAGAAAGTGAAAGTGTGAGTTTTTTCTGTAACTCCTCGCTCGGTTCTTTAAGGCAGAATTTGGGCTTTACCAAGGCATTTAACATGACAACCATCCATTTCCGCCCAAATTCATGGCAATATACTCATCAATGAGTCGATATTCAAATAGCTTTAAGCTCCTCATACGGTAAAACATACTTTTGTATGAAACCTTGAAATGCTCCGCCATATCTCTAATGATTTTACGGTCGCGGTCAAGCAGCACATTGTTTCCATAAATAGGGATATGCCTCTGCTCTTTTAGCATCATCAACAGTGATGTAACAAGGGTTTTCGGCATAAGCAGTGCAACACCCATTGAAGTCGCCTGCGTTTCCTTAATACTGAACAATTCGCCAAGTTCCTGCAAACTATACTCGCGCTCTCCGTCAAATTCATTGTTGTATGCTGCCGTGGCGGTGTTTCCGCATAGTTTGTCCATAATAATGTGACCGGCTTCATGCGCAAGCATAAAGCGACGCTGAGCCGTCATTGAATTTTGAGAAAAGTGAGAGTCTACAACGATAAGATCATCAGGAGGAACAATACTCTCTCTTCTGCCGTTTCTCCATACACATAAACCGGCTTTTCCGTCGCCTAAAAACGCCGTCTTACTCGCATCCCTTTCGGCTATATTATCATAGACAATCCGGTATTTGAGATAATCTGTAATGAACTTCTCAATATCTACCGCATGTCCGTTTGAGTAAGAATCAAAGTCGAACTGACGAACCAGCCCTTCGCCTATCTCATCAATTTCATCGTTTGTATGGTAATATTTCATTACAATATCTCCCGTTATAATTTCTTGATGACATGCTTTGCAACTCCTTGAATATTACATTCCTTTACAATAATATCCTTCATATCGGAGTTTTCCGGATGAAGCCGTACACGCTTATTTTCAGGTTCCGGATAATATGTCTTAAGCGTCGTTTCATTTTCAATAAGAGCAACAACAATATCTCCATAGTCCGCGTAATTCTGTTTCTTTACAACAACCATATCGCCTTCATAAATTCCGGCTTCTATCATGGAATTACCATGCGTTCGTAAAATGAAAAAATCCCCTTTACCGAAAAGCGCTACCGGAAGAGCAACAAATTCCTCAAAAGCTTCTTCCGTCAGTTCGGGAGAACCGCAGGCAATAGCTCCGAGAACAGGGACTCGGTTCAGTGCGTAATCGGACTTGATCATACTTTTTGTTTGTATGGATTTTCCGTCATAACTCAGCATTCCCTTCTTATCCATCTCCAATAGATAGCGATAGACCGTTGTCCTGCTGATGCCGACACCGTCAGCGATTTTTTGAAGCGAAGGAGATGTATGGTACTCGAAAAAATAGTCCTCTGCAAATTCAATAATCTCTTTCATTATTTTTGGGTCTTTCTTTCTGGTGCCTGCCATATTCTCGCTCCTCTCACATCGGTAACAAAGTGTTTTTGTTGTGATCATAGTATACCACTTTTCAAAAGCTCCGTCAATAGGGTTTTTGAAAGTCAAAATGAGGTGGGCGTTGTAGCGCCCACCTCATCGTATAACTGAAAACATTTTATGAACAAAAGAACAATATTACTCATCGAACTTATGCAATAGTGCTTTGAAATCCTCTTTTACCCATTCCGGTGAAGTGATCTTTATCTTCCCGCAATAATTAACTACCCAAGAATAGAACGTAGAACCGACCATAACGGTCTCGGACACTTCAAAATGTTCATCATCGATTCGTGTCACTTCCACCCCCTCGCCAAAGCGGTCAATGATTTTATTCATTACATCATTATCGCACAGGAGAGTAACCCGTTCTTCTTTATCACCATACATAAGGAACATTTTTTGAAAGGTTTCAGATAAGTTCAAATCTTCCGGTACTGGTACGGAATCCTCGTCTGATATAGAAAGATTGGTGATCTTATCTATTTTGAATTTGATAATGGCATCGTGCTTTTTGGAAAATCCGGCGACATAGTAACTGTCCATATTCCATACAATCGCAATCGGACTGTACTTATATGTATATCCGTTATATTTCAAAGTTTTCTTGCCGTCTTTGTCATAATCTATGTACTGAAATCTTACTTGTTTCCTTTGATTGATCGCTGTATTAAGCATATCTACCGTATAGAGGAACCTGTTATTATCGCCTTTCGCCTTGCTCGTCACAAGGTTACGGCGCAGTGCGTCCACCTGATATTTGCTTGCAAGGCAGGACAATTTCCAAAACAGCTCATTTGTTTTCTTTTCCGGGATGAATCGAGCAGACTGAATGGCATCGACCATCATTTTCACTTCCGCAAGTTCAAATATGCGCGAACCGATAAAATAGCGATTTTGAGTGCTTCTCTCACTGATAATATCTACGCCAAACTCGGTAAGCATAACAATATCTTTGGCAACAGTTTTGTTGTTCGTTTCAATTCCGAGTGTTGAAAGATACTCTACAAGCTCGGCATTGGTCGTAAAATGTTCCTCGTCTGTATTCTCCCACAGATATTTCAGTATATTTAAGACTCTGTTTTGCGTTTTTCCATCCATAGTTTTTGTCCTTTTATATCAACGGCAATTCTTTTCTCCATGCTTTTTCTTGTAATACTCTACAAACTCCGCATAAAACTGTTCATTGCTTACTGCAACGTTTAATTTGCAATCTTTGAATCCGTACATCAGTTTCTTATAGCTATCTACGGAATAAGCATTTTGATTGCCGATCTGCTTTACAGAAATGCCTTCTTCCTCAAGCCTTTCCTTTTGAAGCTCCTTGCTGAAGTAAAAAGTATCTCGCAAATGTCCGTTTTTAGAAACCACTCTCCAATACGGAAATCCGTTGTTGTAATAGAGTCTTACACTGTCCTTATATTCTTCGTACTGAATATACTCAACTGAGTAAGCCGCTTTCAACTGTTCTTCTATAATCTCATTTGTTGAAATAAAACCATACGGAATTTGGCATGTCATTATAACAGATGCCATTTCGGGAATGGCAATTCGGGTTCCTTTGATAATGGGTGGAGGCAAAATCACATATTTGTGTTTAATACTGTTATTCGACAACTGTTTGGAAGCAGATCTATCCTCTCCCATAAACAGGTACGGATCAAGCTTCAGCGCCTTGCAAACAGATAACATGATTCTGGCACTTGCTCCGATAAAACTTCTATCGCCGAGTTCAAATCGTTGATATTGGCTCAACAAGATATTTGCCCGATCCGCTACTTGTTGCTGTGTCATTTTAAGTTCTTCACGTCTGTTGCGCAAAAGATGCTGTTCAAACTCAGCCAACTCCCAGCCCGTATTACCGATCTCATTATTCGATTTATATGGCACAACCCCTATTTCATCCTCCAACAGATAGCACCGCCACTTGGCTATACATATTATATAGCCAAATGACGGTGTTGTCAATAGGTCAAGGTTTTTATTCTAATATAAAATGTTCGTAAACAGGTTTTAGAAGATAGGCGTTGATTTGTTTTTTTCTGAGTTCCTCAATAGCCTGTTTTGCAAAGTTTTCTTCCTCATATATGCCAAACATAGCCGGGTCACTTCCACTCAAACATAACCCGCAGCTTTTGTTCTTTGAAACACTGATACAAGTTCGTTTGAGCGTTCCACTACCGCTTCAAACGCATTATACAAGCATTGTGAGATCGCCGATATATCTTTTTTATTCAATGCTGACAAAAAAGTTTCTTCGCTTATTATTGTTCTATGAGCTATCGAATCAAGTTTTTTATACACTAAAAAGGTCTTTGAATGTAAAAAACGGTGCGAGAGAGCCAAGTGCACGGAGTTTTAGAGCCACCCTGCCGGAAGAGAGAGCCACTTGCTTGAAAGGGTAAAAAATCTCCTGTATAATTGGATAGGCATGCGAAAGCATGACTACAAAAACAGGAGGAATCACCGAAATGGTAGATTACCGAGAGATCCTGCGGCTAAACGCAGAGGTTTACACACAGCGGCAAATTGCACTGAGCGTCGGAAGTTCCAGGAACACCGTAGGCGAAGTCATAAGCACCGCGATCGAGAAACATGTTACATGGCCTTTAGAGGATCATGTGACGAACGAAGAATTGCAGGCAATTATTTTCCCCGGCAAGTACAAAACCGAAAACACATACGCTGAACCGGATTATGAGTCTATTCACAAAGAACTTTCGAGGCCTGGCGTAACAATGACGCTTCTATGGAGCGAGTACTGTGAAAAATGTAATGACTCCGGGCAGAAGCCGTACATGAGTACACAATTCAGCGACAAATACCGTCGATGGCGCGTATCACAAAAGCAATCATGCGAATCCAGCATAAGCTGGGAGATGCCATGGAAGTAGACTGGGCAGGAAATACCTTTCCTATATATGATTCCGTCACGGGTGAAGAAACAAAAGTATATCTGTTTGTTGCTGTTCTGCCCTGCAGTTGCTACACCTATGCCGAGCTTTGTTTGGATATGAAACTGGAGAACTGATTGTTGTGTCATGTTCATGCATATAACTTCTTTGGCGGAAGCACAAGGTTGCTCATTCCGGACAATCTTAAAACAGGTGTCACAGGTAATAGCCGCTATGAAACGGTATTGAACAGAAGCTATCAGGAACTGACTGAGTATTACGGAACGGCAATTGTCCCAGCCGGGGTACGTCATCCACAGGATAAGAGTCACGCTGAAAGCGGTGTAAACTTCGCTTCCACTTGGATTCTTGCAGCGCTTAGAAACAGACATTTCTTTTCTCTCAAAGAAACCAATGAGGCTGTCAGCGAAAAGCTTACCGAACTGAATCGGCGACCGTTTAAAAAGATGATCGGATGCAGAGAATCTGCATTCCAAACGGAAGAAGTTGCATTTATGCGTCCGTTGCCGACAATCCCATATGAAGTAGCGCAGTGATTGCAGAATATTTCTGTAGGTTATGACTATCTTGTCAGCGATGGACTCAACAAATATTCCGTACCGTTTGATCTGATCGGTGAAACGGTAAGTGTCAGACTAACCAAAGCAGCAGTCGAGGTGTTTTTCAAAGGAATCCGTGTCGCCGTCCATATGCGCGAGAACACAGCAAAGAAACATCCTATTGTCAATCCTGATCACATGACACCTGAGCATTCTCCGATTCGGTCAAAGGTGCCGAAGCAAGTGCAATGTTTTACTCACTCGCTGTTATGGCAAATGCCAACGGCCTAAATGTTGAACAGTATTTTACAAAACTGCTCTCTTCAACCGAACCTGTTCTTCTGAATATAGCGTTCCGTCTGAAAACCCGAACCGTTATAAACTGAATAGTGCCATCGCTGAAAGCTGAACACCTGCGACGGAGATGAATGTACACCCACGGCGGAGAGGCTGTACATTGACAAATCAAGAATAATATGGTATTATGAAGTTGCTTTTAGCCGTAACGGAGGATAGTGCAACGCTGAGGAGCGACATGAGTGCCGTATACAGGATTTCACAAGTCTGTGACTTGGGGAAGAGTGAATTCATGTGCCGCACACGTGAACGCTCTTCTTTTTTTGTTGTAAGACATACTCATCACTCTTCCCGGAAATTCCTAAATCGTTAAACCTCGGGTTCGGGCAGAGCCCGATGCACCGAAGGTGCCTTACTTATCCTGCACCCCTTTTCGTTTTCTCATGGATTCTTTACATTCGATGACAACGGAATAGGAGTCATGCACAATGCGATCGCAAATCGCATCTGCAAGGATCGGATCACCGATCTTTTCTCTCCAACAGGGGACATCAAATTGAGAGCAGAAGATCGTAGAAGCATTTTTGTATCTAACCTCTGCAATCTCAAGGAGATCTCTTGCCTCTGTTTCTTTGAGAGGATAAAGGAGCCATTCGTCAAAAATGAGAAGTGCCGGCTTCTTTTATTGCTGAATCACTTTTCTGTATATACCGTTACTGCGTGATATAGCGAGTTCGGCAAGCAACTCCGGCAACCGCACATATCTGACGGTGAGAAAATTGCGGATAGCAGCCATTCCCAGCGCGCAGGCAAGATATATTTTTCCACTGCCAGTAGCGCCGAAGATCATAATGTTATATCTTTCTGAAATATAATCGCAGGTAGAAAAACGAGCGATTTGAGCATGGTCAAGATTACGGTCAGTGTGGTATTCAATATTTTCTACGCAGGCACTCGGATCAGAAAATTTTGCGTTTTTGATCAGTCGCTTCAGATGGTTGTTCTTACGGGATGTCCATTCTTGATCTACCAACAAACCGAATCGGTCTTCGAAAGACAACCCAGTAATGTTGGAATTTGTAAGTTGCATCTTAAAATCCCTCGCCATTGCAGTCAGTTTCATTTCCTGCAGTTTATTGAATGTATTTTCTGTAAGCATTATTTCATCCTCCCTTTGTAATATTCATCACCGCGTGTAAATCCGTATTGCGATGACTATGGCTTATTCTCTGGCTCCTCTTTAGCGGAGTCCTGACTGGAGGACAAAATAGCCTGGATGTTTTTGAGGGAGGGGTGCGGTGTGAATGTCAGTGCCTTTTTACAAGCGTTTTCAAGGCGTTCCGGAGTATATTTGTCTGCTAATTTGAGAATTTCCATGCAAGACTTATACCTTTGCTGCTCAACCTTATAACTGTTGAGAATGACTTTAATGACAGTTTCGGTATTGCTACCGATCTTGGTTGCCCATTTTATAAAGTGTTCTCCGTTCCACTGTATGTACTGCTGATGGCTCTGAGGCATATGCGCTTCTGTTGTGCTGTACTGATTCGCTCTGCCATATAACCTTGGGTGTGAACAGATACGGTTTCCGCCATAGAATACTTCAATAGTAGTTTTGGTAATGCGGACATCAACCTTCTGACGTATATATTCATAGGGAACAGAGTAATTCTGTTTATCTACGGTAATATGGTAGTTTGGACTGACTGTAGCAATCTTCCATTCGGATAGTTCAAATGGTCTTTCAGGTAGAGGCATCAGGAAGGCCTTTTCTTCTTCAAATGCAGAAGCGCGGCTTCCGTCTCTCTTTTGAAAGGGCTTATGATTGAACTCATATAACCGCTCTGATATGGCTTCGTTCAGTTCTTTCAGAGACAGGAATTGTCTATTACGAAGTGCACCGAGAATAAAGTTTGAGATTACACCTACAGTACCTTCGACCATTGCTTTATCCTTAGGAGCTCTGACACGACAAGGCAATATGGCTGTGCCATAATGTTCTGCCATTTCGCTGTATGCTTTGTTCAGTGCAACTTCGTTTCTGCCATGACTGATGACATCGGTCTTCAGATTGTCACATTGCAATATCTTTGTTACTCCGCCGTAATAACGAAAAGCATTCACATGAGCTGCAATCCAACACTCCTGATTCATAGAGAAAAATGCTTCAACATATGCGTATCCGCTGTACGGTAACGATGAAACAAACACATAATCAATAATCGCTTCGCCTGTATCGGTATCTATAACCGTAGCTGTATCTCCTGCCCGGTCGACTTGCATTATCTCACCCGGTTTGTGATTCAGATGCATAGTTGCATTCATTTTCACAGCGTAGTCTTGATAGTGCTTTTAAAACTGTGTCAGCTTGTACGGGATCTCTCCGGCGGCACTGCATTTCTCACAGTATTCCAGCCACAGCAGGTTCAGCGTCGTTCCCTAACGCCGTAGTTCCTTATGAACATACTCATAATCCGGCATCTTGTATCTGGGAAGCGATTTTTCGCTCGGAAAAAGCAGTTCACCAAGTTTTCTGTCTGACAGGTCTTCCAGCAAGGGATAACATATCCCCTTTTCTTCGGCGATACTCAAAACCTGTATTACAGTAGTTCTGGAGCAGCCTACACTTTGAGCAATTTGCGTTTTGTTCAGTCCTAAGTTGCTAAGTCTCAGGATCTCGCGGTAATTGGTCATCTCTGTGACCTCCTTTATGTTATTCACACTTTCGTGTGTAACAACATTTTACCGCTTATTTGTTACTGTTCAGTTTTCACCGTCGCTACTGTTCATTCTGTGCGGCCGCGCTGTTCATCTTCATGCGTCATATTCATCCACCATCCCGTATGCTATCTTACAATTTTGCATCTGTTTAATCATTGTTATGTAGATGTCTCACTTGCATCGTCAAATTTGATTGCCAATTCAAAAATATGCGTCTCATTCTTGATAGATTCCTGATAGATTTTTGATACATTTTATAATAATAATCAACCGCACCGCTATAGCAATTTGCCATTCGTTCATATTTTATCTATCCATTGCCTTTTACCACTTTATGAATTGATCTCTTCCTCTGTCTTCTTCCGTCGTTCTTCAACATAGGCTTGATACCCCATCATAGTCTGCTTTTCGCTTTTCATCACGGTTATGATCAGATCCTCAAATCGATAGAGCAATCTTGCATAATTGGGAACGTGGTACGTTCTTACGGTTTCAGACTCCATTACCGCAATACCTTCCGAGTTCAGCTTTTCCTTTTGAGATTCTTTTGTGGAATTCTGTGTCTCAATTAAAAAACCCTTTGAGGACAGCACACGCCAATGCGGATATAGATTATTTAAGGTGAGATTCGGCCCATTCATATTCTCCCGCAGATTGAAATTATCAAAAGAATATGCTTTTTTCAATACTTCCTCGATGGTGTCCATCGTAGTCACTTTCCCGTATGGGATCTGCGAAACAAGAAGAAAATATGCATATTCGGGTATATAAGAACAATCCTTTTGTCTCAACCGGTGGAAGGACGAGATATTTTATCTCTTGTTTTTTTCTATTTGAATAGGGTGCTCTTATCTTAAAATAATTTACAGCAGACCGTTACAAGAAGCTTCATCCTTAAACATTCTCACATACAATATATTAGGAATGTCAAATCCGTTCTCGCTTCTAATCCTCTTTGTAAATTTAATTTTGAACTTCTCACTTGTAATTTCATCAAAGTTCGCTCTAATAATTTGCCTCCCATCTAATCTCTTTAGAACAGAAATGACATCCCATCCTCCTTCCACCCACGCTTCGATCTGAACATCAGCCACTCTTCTCTCAACAAAGTGCTGAATAATGACCAACGTATCCACAACTGTGGGAGAATCAAAGTGTATTTCTATGAATGGCTCAGAATCATTCACATCAGGACACCAAAAATTATCTTCATATTCGCCGAGATTTTCTGGCTTAATAAATGGGGGGTCAGTTGGATATGTTGTTGAAGGTATATATTTGCAGTTGTTTGACCACTTTTTGACGACACACATTATGGGACGGTCATCGTGGTATATTGGCAGATTGGAGCGCCAAATACATTTATGTATATTTCTGTGTATCGGAAAATAATACACATTGCCTGCACGCGTATCATCGATTTTGATTGTTTTTTCATCAACAATGAGTGTTCCCATGAATGTCTTATCACGAGAAAAGAATACGATCCCATCAATATGACAATCATCGTTAATAAAAACACAATCCCCATTTTGATCTGGTGTTATCTTCTGAATGATTTTGTGAACAAAATTTTCAATAATTTGAAGATGTGCCAATTCACGCAAAATCTTGTTCAATACTTTCTGCTCCTGATCTACAAATTCGTATAGCATCGTGTATAACTTGTGGGACGTTTCTTCACAATAATTGATATTATAAAGGCTTTTATTCTCTGAAATTGACTTTTTCATTGCAAGCAACCGGAATTTTTCGTATTTGGCAGTAATTTGTGCGTATTCATCTACGCACAAATTATAAAAATCAACATTGTAGTTTACATATCGCATGGAAATATACTGCAAGCGTTTGAGTATATTCTTTTTATTTTCACATACCATATGCAAAAGTCGATAATCAAAGCATCTAAGATGCCGTGAAACTAATCCATCCGCCAATAGTGTCGTTACTTTCAATCCGTAGCAAGATATGTCATAATTATAATTGGAAGCCACACTATGCTCACCTTTGAAAAAATAGGCACCCTTATACTTTCCCTTCCCCGTTGTATAATCATTTAATTCATTCACAAACGATTCCAACGAAAACTCACATACTATGTCGTTGCGCACTTTGAAAATGCAAAACACATCATCGTCATTAATATGTAAATCCAATTTAGCAGCTTTTAGCAAAGCCTGATGATATTCATGCATTAAGACATCAGCACTATATACGCCTTTTTCTATGGAAAAACATTTGCAATGATATACCGACAAATTGGAATCGTATCCGTATATTAAAATAGGATGAACATCATGTTCCTTTCCAAAAAAGGGTGTAGCCGAAATGTAGTACTGATCTACCCAAGCATAGATATATTTATTTGAGGAAATACGCTTGATAAAAAAATCAATTGTGTTGAAATTAAGAGCGGTGTCATATGTAAATATATCGATATCCATTATGTCAGAATAAAAGCATTTATAATCGGTATAATCATAATAAGAAGGATACTCGTAGCGATAAAAAATATTTATAAAATTATTCATGTACCACCCCTCTGTTTTTGGGCTGATAAACGGTATAAGTAATGGCAAGGAGTGATGCGTATAAAGCGTTATATCAGCCTTATCATTAATCAACAACTTCATGTTATGCCCCCTTTTTAATTCTAATACATTTTAAAATAACATTTTTCTTATATAAATAGAATAGTCATTGGTTATGGTCACATAAATTCTCTCAACCGCCTTATTGTTACATCTATCATACCGCAGACATAGACCTTACCACCTTGCACTTTAGGTTCTTTATACCCGAACGCCAAAGATAATTGGGAATGTCTACATTTATACGATGATCTCCTGCTCGCCAGTTGTTTCTGATACAAATTCTGCCTGATTTTCGTTCTTTTTCTTCTGTTTTTTGGCTATTCCATATTGAGGATACTTTTCGTTCGGTATTTTCTTTGGTGCTAACAGCTGGTTCCGTGCCGATTATTATGTCCAAATTAATGTGCTATTCATTAACTCTTCTGATTGTCCACTATAATTATACAACTTTTACATTGATATTGTTCAAGAAGATGTATAATATTGTGCCTGCGCATGCCACAGTTCATAGTATTTTCCCTGTGTGTCCGCCAGTAGCACCTCATGGGGACCACTTTGTACGATATAACCTTGATGAAGCACCACGATATGGTCACAGAAGCGGCAGGAGGACATACGGTGGCTAATATAAACCGCCGTTTTATCGCTTGTAATTTCGCTAAATTTAGAATAAACTTCATATTCCGACAAGGGATCCAATGCTGCTGTCGGTTCATCAAGAATAATGAACGGCGTATGTTTATAGAGTGCCCGTGCCAAAGCAATCTTCTGTGCCTCGCCGCCAGAAATCTCTACTCCGTTCTCATCAAAATTTTTGTATAGTGGGGTTCTTAAATCGTAAGGCATGCTTGCCAAACGCGCACCAAATCCCACTTTTTCCAAACATTCCCTTACAGCAGTAGCATTATAATTCACCCGTGCCGCTACATTCTGCCCCACATCGAATGCAAACACCTTGAAATCCTGGAACACCGTAGCAAACAACTTCATATACTCATCATACCGATAATCCTCAATATTGACACCGTTTATTGTGATTTTCCCATCCGTTGGCTTATACAGACGACAGAGTAGCTTAATAACGGTGGTTTTGCCGCTACCGTTCATACCGACCAATGCAATTTTTTCACCTCGCCTGAACGTCAAATTTATATCTCGCAATGCATATTCATTAGCGTTTGGATAGCGGAATGACACATGGTGAAATTCGACGTTAAAGTCGTCCGTATCGGTCATATTAACAGAACGTTCCCCCGTATGCGATACGCTGGGCAGCTCTATAAAAGCAAAGTAGATAGCCAGTGCCTCGTTGTTTGTTCGCAGTTCCACAAGCTGAGTCATAAAATGGGTACATCCCTCTGTGAATTGGTGGATACTTCCGATGTATTGCACAACGAAACCAACGGACAGCACTCCAACGAGTGCCTTCAAACCGACAAATATGTAAATTACTGTACTCAAAAACATTGAAAAAAGTGTAGATAATAGCGCGAATTTGACTTGGTTGCTTGCCAGTTTATTCAACACATGATATGCGTCATCAAATAGCGCCATGGATTCCTCTTCAATCAAATTCTTTTGGTCGTATATACGAATTTCCTTTCCTGCATGGTAGTTGGAAATGTAGGCGGTTAGATAAAATCCAAACACGCGGTTGAACGGTATAATATCATTCATGATAACATTGGATTTTCTGGTAGCCGTACAATTGGAGTACATACTAATGACCACATTCACAAGGATTCCCACCACAAGAATAGCCGAAAACCATGGTGATACCACAAAAGAGGTAAACACATCCGCTTCCTTTGCTGCTATCGAGGGCGTGATAAACAGCGAAATCGTGAGTGTCACGGAAAACACAATCGTTACGATACTCCCACTTATTTGTCCGATGAACACGAGCAATTTCCATATGCCCCCGCCGTTCATATTTCGGAGCTCGTCAATTTGCTGGCGCATACGATAGGTGTTGGCGTCCTCCACTACACTGTACTCCAAGTCAGCAAGTTTACGGTTTAGGCGCATATCATATCGAGCACCAAATTCTTCCTGCAATAATTTCATAAAATGATTGAGCAAAGAGGCACACAGCTGAATCACTGCGTTCAATATTACCGTCAGAAACGACAACCACAAAAGCTCCCTAAAAGTCTGTTTACCGACAATACCATTGATAATGCGGGTGCCCATATAGATGTTTACAAACGGTGTCAGCGCGCTGAACATTCCTCCAACCATTGCCAATGTAAGGAGCCACGGACGAATCGTGTGAATTTCCTTCAATCCCTTGAAAATCATGGTTATATCTTGTTTCAGTCTCATATGTTTCATTCCAACGCGCCCTCCTTATAATATTGACTCTGCACATGAAACAGCTGTGCATATTTTCCACGCTTCCGGATCAATTCCTCATGGGTCCCCTGCTCTACGATTTCGCCATTTTCCAAAAACAGAATCCGATCGCAGAAACGCGTGCTGGACAGACGGTGCGATATGAAAATAGAAGTGGTATTTTGGGTTAATTCATTGTATTTTTGATACATACAATTCTCAGATATAGGATCCAATGCCGCAGTTGGCTCATCCAGAATCAGGATCTGTCCCCCCTTATATAAAGCCCGTGCCAATGCCAGCTTTTGCTGTTCGCCACCGGATAGGTCGACGGCATGATCCTGCACACTTTTCAAGAGTAATGTTTTCTCTTTATGAGGGAGTGTCTGCACCTTATCGTAAAGATCGGCCATTTTCAACACAGAATCTACCTTTTCATAATCTATATCTGATTCCTGACAAAGAGCGATGTTCTTCGCAACAGACACAGGCATCAGCACAATATCCTGAAACACCACCGAAAACATTGAGTAGTATTCATCAATATTGAATGCCGCGACATTGGTATGATTCACCTCAATATGCCCTTCCGTGGGGGTGTATAAACCGCAAATCAACTTCACGAGGGTGGTCTTTCCCGCACCGTTCAAACCTACCACCGCTATTTTTTCACCCGGCTTTATTGTAAGGTTGATATGCTTCAGTGTTAGATGTTCACTGCTCCTGTATTTGAAGGATACATCCTTCAGAACAACTTCGGGCGTCAAAGTTGGCACAGGATTTCCCGTACTATGATTCAGAGTATCCTCCATATCCAGGAATCTCCGTATATCACATATCTCCAAACTGGTGCTCTGCATCTGTGTATAACCGCTGACAGTACCCAGCAACCATCCTGAATATTGTCCAATTAACGTGAAGTACAGCACAAAATCTGCGATGGACAGTCCCCCATTTACGCTTTGGTACAATAACACAACATAGGCAATACCATCTCGCAACAGATTCATGGTTACTGTGATGAAATCTACCAAAAAGGCACGCTGCTCCCCTTTCTTGTGCCAAAACAGTCGCTCGTAAAGGTAGCTCTCGAACAATTCATCGAACCAACTACCCATGTCATACATACGCATGTCTTTTGCCACCGTAAAATCCCCCGATTTTTCTTTGATATAGTTGATTTTACGGTCAATCGGTACCCAGTTGTCCATATGCCGATGGTACCATTTATTATTGGCATGATTAAAAAAATAACATACGACAGTCATTCCGAACAACAAGAGTACGACCCATGAATTGAATGTCCACAGCACCACGGAATACGTGATTAAACCGATGATATTAGATGTCAAAGAAATCAGTTGGGCGAACAACTGTTGAATACCACTGTTCAGATTCATCAGAGCGTTTTGTGCCTTTTGCATTTGATTCTGTCCGTTTGGACTTTCCAGCATCTCGTAATCTATGTTCATGATTTTTTGGTTGCACAAATTCATAAACTGGAACCGACAACCAAAAGAACGCCATTGAATCTTTGCACCCGTATACTTGTCGATAATGTGAAGCAAGAGTATGATACCCGACAATAGTATGAGCCCGGACATCAAAGCGATAGACCCAGCCCCTTCGGATACCATCTGGACAGTATATTTGGGAAGGTACGCACCCAATAAAGGGATAAGTACAAGTCCAGGAATTTGAACAAATGTAGCTAAAACCAAGATTTTGTCGATGTGCCATGTTTTTTGAAAAATGAAGCGAATGTTACCTTTTAAATTGTAATTTTTTTTCATATGGTTTCCTCTTTCAATATACACGTTCTGTTACAGAACATATTCAATAATCGTCATTATAATCATTCCTTTCCGTTACATTGCAAGGCACAAAAAAGCATGAAAAAGGCTAAGCTTAAACACAGCATTACATATTTTGTGTTAAAATATGCTTGAGAAACAGATAACTAAAATCACACTGAACAGTGCTTTGCCGTGTACCCCATGTCAAGTACAATTTGATTATTAGTGTAGATTTTTTTAATAATGTGTGCTATGATATAAATGCTTTGCCGATGCAGAAGATAGGGCAACGCTGAGGAGCGACCTGAGCGTTGCATTGGATTTGCGGGGGGACAGTGTATCACAGCACTGTCCTTTTTCATCTGTCCCCGGAAACAAATGCGTTAAACCTCGGGGTTTGGGGCAGAGCCCCGATCGGATCGGCAAAGGCTTAGCGGATATCTTCCGCTTGTCGCATAGTCGTAGTATTCCTTCGGGAAAAGCTTGGCCAGATCCCATTGGTACCTGTCGTTGTTGTAGTAGTCCATCCAATCTTCGATCTTTTCCTTGACTTCCCGGTATGTCTTCATCATGGCGATTTAGTATTTGATCTCGTCCTTCATATGTCCGAAGAAGCTTTCCTGCGGCGCGTTATCCCAACAGTTGCCATTTCGTGACATAGACTGCACAAACTTGTTATCACGAAGCGCATTGATAAACGCCTTGCTTGTGTAGTGACATCCCTGATCACTGTGCACGATCGTCGTATCATCAAGCGTGCTGCCATGCTGTTCCGCAAGATCCGATATGGTCTTCAGTACAAACGATACCTCTAAATTTTCTCTCAATTCGTAGGCAAGTATTTCTCTGGTAAAGGCATCGAGGATCGTGGGAAGGTAGCATACGCCGCCATCATAGAAGATGTACGTGATATCGGTCAGCAGTACCTTTCGTACACCGATCAAAAACTTACGCTTAACCTCGTTGGGAAACACAGTATTCGTTCGTAACGCTTTGGCCATTTGCCGGTAGGGATTTGGCCCTCTGTAGGGGCATTTTAAGCCATATTTATGCATAAGTCTGCGTATTTTCTTGATGTTCATTACCACGCCTTCGTGCAGCAATCTCATATATATGCTTCTCGCGCCTTTGGCATAGCCTCTGTGCTTGTATGCTTCGAGAACATGACCGAAATCGGTTCTGTCGTATTCTTCACGTTTTTGGCGATACGCTTCGGCATACAGCCATTCATAGTAACCGGAACGGGAAACCTTTGCCAATTCACACATTTTGGAAATGCTTAAAAGATTGTTGTCACGGCATGTTGCATTGTGGATTATTTCGAATTTTGCAGAGGTAATCACTTCACACCGCCCGCCTTCCCATTGCATCCGTTTCCACCGAATGAATTTTTTTAAAAAATTCATTTTCCTGTTCAAGGTAGTCGTTTCGGTGCTCAAGCTCCCGTATGCGTTTTGCCATTTGCGCTTCGGTGCTCAGATTTTCCTTTCGACCGTTACTTGTGCGACCGTATTCAAAGTCACTCTCGGTTTGTGCTTTGGAAAGGAGCAAATTACTGAAATTTTGCAATCGTTTATCTCCGAGAATTTCCACATCCAGATCGGCTTCTTTAAAGATCTGACGCATACTCTTTCCCGCGCAGTATTCTTTGTAAGCTTTGTTTTTGAATTCGAAAGTGAAGCTGACCATCTATCCGGTCGCGCTCAAAACATAGGAGGTGCTTTCGCAGTACCTCAACGTACTCTTCGGGCATAGGAATTCTTGTTCGCATATGTATCCAACCTTTCTTACTTAACCGGATACATTATACCATAAATTCGGACATTTGCCAACTGTCTTGTTTTGGGGGTCTTAAAAAAGCTTTTCTGTCCGTTTTTCAGAGACGTCCTTCGAAAACACTATTAATTGCCTGTCCGTTTTATGGGTACAGTTTACTTGTCGATACTTCCTCTCACTAATTTGAAAAATAATTAATAATTGTATCAATCAAATCATCTATTTCAGAGAATAAATAGATAGGTAAATCAATATTTTGTTCCAAAAATAATTTATATTCTTTTAATTCTTCATAACGAATCAAATTAATTCTATTACCTAATACGGACCATTCATCATTTTGTGATATAGGAGAAATAGCCAAACCAAATACTTTTCCTTCCGTTATACTCTCTAAAAAATTAATTGTTTTTTTTATATAATCAAGTTCGTCCTTTAAATTAATAACCAAAATAATACCATCAGGATTTGTTCCTAAACAAAAGTCATAATTGCATAATGGAAAAGCCAAGCAATTGTTATAAGTTATGGGTATTGTTTGAGATTGCGAGCCAACCACTATTATATCTGGATTTTTATTTTCCATAGAAAGCATCATATTTCGTAAGATGGTAACCGAATCATGCCCTGATGTTTCCACCGTTGAGTCATACCCCATCGGAAATGCAAAATCAAATCCAAATAATTCAGAAGAAGGTTCTGTACCGAGTTGTCCCACTATGTATCCCATATCTAATAATTTTTTCCTGATCTCCAATTGTAAAGTAAACTTTCCTTGTTTTTTACTTGTTCCAAAAACACCCAGTATAGGAGATGATATCTCGGGAAGTTTGTACATCCAGCTTTCTTTGAGATTTTTTGTATCTACATGTGGAAAATATGCATATTTTTGATTATTCTCTATCTTATGGCAGCTTTCTTTATATTTTTTTAATGAATCAAAGCTAAAAACATTTTTATTATACTTTATGCACTTATTCAAAAATTTTTCTAAGTAATCCTCATCGAAAAGATTGCTTAAAAGTCTCATATGACCTATAATCACCGTATCAAAATCATCTTCCCAGTTAATATCGTCCCAACTGCGAAAGGAGTATTCTTTACTTATCGAATGGAAAGCTGATAAATTTATAGGTAATAGTTTGGGATGATCATAAAAACCCAATATGTGAAAATTTAATAAGTATGAATATCTTAACAGGCTATGTATCTCTTTGTTGTATGGGAGAACAATGGCTTTATTAATTCTAATGCCACTTCCAATGTTCTCTATATGTGGAAAATTAATCACCCTTTTAGCACGGTCTTTCAATATTTTTTTTAGTTCTTCCAATTTATATGATTTATTTTTTATGATATTATAAATTATACATGTGGCATATGGAGCGGAAAAACTATTACTGCAGGCATTAATATATTCATTATTTAGCCAAGGTAGTTTTTGAGTAGAACCGAAAGTTTTTATATTCACTGGAGAATTTTCAATATAAATATACTCTTTTGTCATTTTACAGGCATGCGAAAGTTCCACACCTACTACAGAATCAAAAGATGCCGGATAAGATAATGCTCCATAATTATCAAATGCACTAACAATAATAGTTCCACTATAGGTTATACGATTACATATTTCTTCCAACGATTTTTTATATATAGTCGATGTAATTCCCGCACTTAAGTGTATTATTTTTGAAATGTAATTGTTCTCTATGTATTCAAAACATTTTATTAACAAATATTCATCAATGATCATCTCACTATCGAATATTTTAATATTTAAGATTTTGGCTCCTGCACACCCTTTATTTATAATAGAAAAAACGGCCGTACCATGGCCAATACAATCAGTTCCATCATCACAAATAATGATTTTATTTTCATCATTTAATTTAAGGCATATTATATCAGCATCAATTTTTTGATATACTTCATGTGTGATATTAACACCACTATCTATTATAATAATATCATAATACTTAGACATATCGAATCTCCTACATTAGATTGGAACTGTAAAAAATTTCTTTCCGCAACTTCATTGAAGCTATAGGCTGGAATTCTCACAAAAAGCGCGCATTTGGTTGCCTTTTGCAAGAATTCCTTGTGTAGTCTTGGGAAATCTAGGCCTTTACAGTTCCTTAAGCTCTTACCAAATACTGCAACATTGAGACTCTGCATTTACCGAATACAGTGAAACTTTTGCTTTGCGATGTTTTGGCTTAACTAACTTGCGCATATGCTATTTCTCCTTTCCTAGATTTTATTTGGCCGATTTTAAAAGTCAAAAAAGCCAATCGGCAGAACACTTTTTTGATATCTATACTACTGATTTTTCTCCACTTCTGTGGTATAATGTGGGTTAGCAAAATACCAAAAAAGCAAGAGAAACAATCATGCGAAAGTGATATGTGCAAATGCCACTTTATGACATCTACACCACAGTGTCAAAGGCGATTGAGAATAAAAACGCTAAGCTAATCTTTCTTCTTGAAGAACACATCAATTTTGAAAATATTATTCCTGTAAGCTTTTACAATGTGTTTCATTCCTGCTATGGCACAAACAATATTTATCATCTTGAAAGTACATCAGAGCTTTGATTTTTCCAAAGGTTCTCAGTATTCCAGCCAACACGCTTTTAATTGATATTCTACAATACTCTTCGGGATTAACCGATTTTTTCGAATTTGACAAAATTTCGGACGTCTCTGCGTTCACTCGTTTCAAACAAAGACTTTCCGACAATTTGGCTGAAATGTTTGAGAAACTTGTTGAATTATACAAGCCTGTCTGCCGTGAAATAGCACAAAAAGTCCAATTATCTCATTAGCGATACAATAGGCTAAAAATCATGCAAATAAAATGAGCAAATATTGATTTCTTATATTAATCATAAGATTGGAAAAACACATAATAGGGCAATCCCCATAATTTCTTTTATTAAAAGACACTAAAATTTCGCAAAAAATCCTAGCCTATCTATAGAAAGCATTTATACTATTCAGTTTCTATCGTCTTCAAACTTTCCTCAACTATCTTAAAAAAATCATTCACGCTATACTTATCTTTTATCAATAAATACTCATCTGGAATGTCAATATTTAAATGTTGCTCTATTGACATTAATATGGATACATACTGAATGGAATCTAAGACAAATTCTTCATCGTTATTATCCATAAGACTCTCAACGCCATGATCTATCAAAATATCTTTCACCTGATTTCTAATATAATCAACCATAAAAATCTCCATTCTGCCGCTACGTGTTAGCACAAATATAGATGAAAGAGTACTGACAGCGGCGATTTTGTAATAAATTTGTTGTATAATGTTGTTTGAAGAGGACTGTAAGATGTGAAATCCTACTGATCTATTCAAGGTCGATATGCCCGAAAGCCTCAAAGAAAAGCAACTATCAAAATCCATTAGGTATGCCAATAAATTTCTTGAAAAGCAGGGCATATTCGTCTCTTCCTAGAGATCAGTTTACTGCTCTTTGCTCTGCTCAAAAATTTCCGATTGTAGATATTTTTGCGCACTTTATCGGTGAGGAGTTGCTTGTTTCTTTCACGCTCATTACCCCTTAATAAACATTATCAATTTTTTTTATTTTGTAATAATTCAATATTTCAGCCGGAATAAATTCATCATAAATCGCTTTCCGGCAAAGATTTTTATTTTCTTTCGAAAATTTATTAGAATATGGACATGTAACATTTCCATGGCAAATCGCATAATATGTACATTTATGGCATTTATCCCCCATAAATGGTTTCCCACGCATCCATTCCGCATTAAATTCATCATTAATGTATATTTGTCCATCCTGTCCCAATCTGCCTATAAGTGATCTATATAAATCACCATCTTCTTTTGAATACATAGCCATTGGACATTTATAAATATAATTACCAGGAGCCACAACAATTCCATTTCTTCTAATAGATTCACATATTAATCCAGATGAAGATTGGGTGTGATGACCTATAGGCAATAAACCCATATCTGCTGCTTTTAATAAGCAATCCACAGTGTCTTTTACGCTCGGTAACTCATCCCTCACATCATGAATTCTTTCTCCGCCCCAATCCATTACAGGTTGTAATGACAATCTAAATCTCTTATCTGCCGAAAATTCTTCCTTATAAAACAGCAAAATGTCGTCAATATGTTTTAAAATAGGTTTGGAAAGAGTAACCCGATAGTAAATTTTACATACACCTGGATTTGTATTATCACGAATAGATTGCAAATTCTTTATTATTTTATCATAGGAATTTGCGTCATTTTTGTGGGGCCTTTGAAAATTATGAGTTCTTCTTGTCCCATCAACCGAAATTTGAATCCAAGTACATTTATTTTTACACAACATTTTATAAGTTTCTAAATCCAGTTCATATCCATTGGTAGTAATTCCAGAAACCAAAGCCGTTTTATTCTTATCAGCTATTTGGAGCGCATTTGTCATGACGTAATTGATTAAATCCTTACACAATAATGGTTCTCCTCCAAACCATTGAATATAGACCGACTTATATTTTTTGAATGTATTACTAAAATATTTTATTAATGCACTCACATCTTGTTCTGACATATATTTTGTTCCTTCATTTTCAAAACAATATACACATCTAAAGTTGCAATCTATTGTTGGTAAAATAGTGATATCCAATCTTTCCTTGGAGTTAGCAATATCATTTCTAAAATCATCAACTTTTATGTACTCTTCGACTCCATCTTCCACAACTATGCCCAATCTTTGCAATTCGTATGTGTATGGTTCATCAGATAGAAAAGGCCTTTGCCTATTTAATAACAGATCAATTAGCTGTGTATTTTCCCTAATGAGAATATAATTATTAGTATATAAATTTCTTACAACAACTCCTCCTTCTGGTACATTTATACTGACATTAAATTGAGAGGATTTCCATTTCTTCATAATTTTTTCTCCATTTCATTTACAAATTTCCATATTAATTGGTTTGGCATTTCTAAAATTTTGCAAACTTTCAGAATGCCAATATTCTTCCACACTTAGGTTGTTAAGACAACACCTATCTGACAAAATATGACGGCAGGGTAGCATCCCACCGTCAACAAGTATATCAAAAAATGTTATGCCGGCATTGCATGTTACTTTTAACATATTCTTTGTATTTAGTTTTAAAAGTTCGTTAAAACAAGGGTCTACATCAATATGAATTTTATTCTTATTTTCCTCTATATATTTATTTAACAAATCCACATCTGGTTTTTTCATTGGAGAATATATAATTCCATCCCTTTTTTTGTTCGACAAAATTGTAATTTTATTAATTTTATTCTGAATACATAAATCAACAACATTAGGGAAATCTCTATAATTATCGCCTCTAGCCACCCAATTCACCCTTAAATTAATATTGTGGTCTGCGAGTAATTTTAACGCATTTACCGCACTCTCGAAATGACCTCTTGAAAGAGAATGAATGTATTTGTTGCTACCATTTATTGATACGCACACTTCACCTATGCCGGATTGGGCCAATTTTTTACAAAAGTTTTCATTAATGCCTACCCCAGATGTTGAAACTATTACATTTATATTTTTCTGAGCGGCGTATTCTATCATTTGAATTAGTTGTATATGTAATATCGGCTCACCGCCTGTTAATAGTATTGACGGTATTTTAATTACATCGATTTGTTCAATAATTTCTTTGTACAATAAGAAATCCATATCTTTACCTTCCGATGTTGAAGAGCAATAGCATTGCGGACATCCAACATTACATCGAGTTGTAACTTCGATATGTACAAATAGTGGTATTCTCATGCATCGATTATCCCGATCAATTCGATGCCTAAATATAAAATCTGATTTTTCCATTTTTATAACTATTCCTCTCCGCTATGCAGAAGGCAACTAAAAGGCATGGAAAATCAGTGCCATTACACAGCATTAAAAAATTGTGTTATCCTCTTGACATTTTTTATCATGTTTGTGTGTATGCACAACAAACGACGAAGCCTACAAAGCTCTAAGACTTCAAAAGCACACTTAATCTGAATGTAAAAAGTTTCTGTGCCATAGCCGTTACCCCCCAATATGCTTCATTCAGCCAAACCTCACCGTCAGCAGTATCATCTTTTTTATTGATTCTCTCAATAGATATCCCACCAATAATCTTATTGTTTTCTTTCAAAACAATGGCAAGTATAATATTCTGCGAATTACTGACACATTGTTTTGCATAAGCAAGAAACTTTTCAGCATCTTTTTCGGCATATGGGTATCGCACGCTGGACAGACATTGGGAAACATTTATTCAGTGCTTCTGTCAATCAAAACGTTTTTCAAAATCCGAAAGTGCAAGTATCTCTCGAAGCGGCAAACAGTAGGTAACAAAATCCTGGAAAAGGACTCCGAACACCTTACGCACAGCGTAAATATCGTATTCCTTCAGATCTATTCCGTCAAGTTTAATACAACCATCCTCCGGGTCGTAAAATCGGAACATCAGTTTGATTATTGTAGATTTTCCGGCTCCATTAAGCCCGATAAGCCCCACTTTTTCGTGCGGTTCAATCGTAAACGAGCAATCCTTCAGCACATACTGTTCACTGTTAGGATAACGGAACGAGACATTGCAAAACTCAATTTTCGGATTGCATGACAGCTTAAGTGTTCCGCTCTTTTCCACCTCAGGTTTTATGTCCATAAATTCCTGAAGCTCAATGAGACGGGTGTTGTTATTGAGAAATTGGTTAACATTGTCCACCAACTCCTGAGCTTGGCTACGCAATCTCGATACCATACTAAGATTGTATTGCAAGTCGCCAATACCGATCTTTTTATTGACTACATCAATTACCGAGAGCGTCAGTACCAAAAATTCACTTGATACATTGACAATCATAAAGAAAGCATTTATGATGTTATATTTGATCTCCTCATTTTTATTGATTCGGTATAATTTTTCCTAAATTTTTTATACAAATACAAGGGTTTATTATCAAGAATAGACTAAAAAAAGCACAAGTACACCATTACTAACAGCAAGTACTTGTGCTTTTTGTTCTCAGGTGGGTAAATGTTATCAGCACTTGCGCTTTAGAGACAAATATATACAATATATAAAAAATTATTTGTTTTGCTTATATATATTTTAGCATATTTACACTTGTCTGTCAATATATATTCACAACATCATTTAATTTTGTTCACATATACAAAAATCAAACGCAAATATTGTGTACATTACACATAATAATTTGATAATTATGTACGATATTCGGTATATCGCATTTCTATCAGTCACTATAAATGAATTCAGGAAATGATTCTGATAAATCTACCCAGTATGCTTATTAAATAAGTTTTCGCATATTTATTTTTCCTCCATCGTGTTCCATATAATGTCAGTACCTCTACCCAGTCTTGCGATAAAATTACATATTAAATACAAAAACTTATAATTTTCAAATCAAAACAGCGTTGATCAGTCGACCAACGCCGCCCACAGTTCATCAAAGTCGGAGCTCAATAAAGTATCAAGCTGTTCCATTTGCTTGTCTGTGAATTTGAAATAATCAGCCCCCTGGAATGCAGTCTTAAAGCTGTGTACAATATGAAGAGTAACCTTTTCTACGGTTTCTTCCACAATATAAGGATTCCCGTTTTCATCCGTGTATTTTTTGAGTATGATTTCTTCGCTTGTAGTAGAATAAGCTTCAAGTGAATTCATTGCATTGAAGACCGTTCTGTATTCATCTTGTAATTCGTCGTCAACCTTTGAAAAATCCGTACTTTCAGTATTCGTATAGACCGCAAATACGGCAATAACATCCTTTGCTGAAGCTTCTTCGCCCTCAATAACAAGGTAATCATATTTGCTGTTATTTATCACCTCCACCTCACGTCTGTCATACTCGGATACACAAACCGAGTTCATATAAGCAACAGAATATCCACCGGCATCATTTGGCGTAAAAATACTGCAAACCGCTGCTACAATACCGCCTATAACAACGATAACCAAAATCACAACAACAGCAACCCAGCCGCCTGCGGCAATAGCGGCAGCTATTCCCTTTATCGCTGCCACTACTGCTTTGGTTGCCGCAATGATTGCTTTCACTGCCACCTTGGCAAGCTTGACTGTTGCCTTTGCTACCGCTTTTGTAGCTTTTGCAGCCACCTTAGCCGCCCTTACTGCCGCTTTGGCGGCTTTTTCTGTTGCCTTAACAGTTTTCTCGGCAGTCTTTGCTGATGTCTTGACTGCCTTTGTCTTTATACTGCCTTTGGCCGTTTTGGTTGCGGTCTTTCCCGCTGATTTTGGTGCCTCAAGAAGTTTCAGCTGATTGGGTGCTTTAAGTTTGTTTGCCTTCGTTCTATCAACCTTAATCTCAGGCTTGCCCTTGCGACTTCTCAACTTTTGAATATTCCGACCTGTTTCTCTGACACCCCATCTGCCTGTTTTTTCTACCGAATGAACGGCGAATCGAGCTGTTGCTCCTTCATATGCTTCAAGACGGTTCCCGGCATATTCACTTTCAGAACGGTCGCCTGATTCAATTGTATCACTGATCCCCTGCTTTGCTTTGTCAGCTCCTTCTCTTGTCTTTCCGGCAAGATCCTTCACACGGTCAAAGGTCTTGACCGTGTGAAGAGAATCCTTTGTTTTAATATCCATTCCTATCACCGTCCGTCATCACGGTTCTTGTGCTCTTTGTGCTGAGGTTCGGGTTCTCTGTATTCATACTTCTTGATCTCACTCATATTGAATTTGTATTCCGGATAGCTGCAATAGCCCGAGAACCCGACTTCTCCAGTATATTCACCGAGCCTGTATTTTTCGATCAGTGCCGGAGCCCACGGACAATTATTTGTATCCACATAAGAGCAGTTCTCATCACATTTTTCACCGACATTGACCGTAAGTGTTGCAAAAGGCTCCCAATAACCGTCATCCCAAAAATACAGTTGCAAAGCAAGATTTTTGTTCTGCTCATATTGGCATACCTCTATACAAATATCATACTCATTACCCCATGCGTTAAGCTGCATTATTTCCATTTTTACACCTCCTCTCCCGGTTTGGTAGAAATCAACTTATAAAGCATCGTGTCCTTCGGCACTCTGTTGACGAAAGGAACGAGAGAACTACCGATTTTCACAAGCCCGTGACCTGCTTCTACGCCAGAAATATAAGACATCTGCAAATCGGAGATGCCCATGAGGTCAGCCAGCTCTACTCTGTCGGTTGCCGCCTGGTTGAGCATGACTACAAGCTCAGAGTTTGCAAGCATAGTTCTTGCAGTGTGGCTTTGCAACAATGTGTGCCACCCCTGTATTGCAGAAGCATATACAGGGTAGGCACTTGATTGTGATAGGTAACTCTTTGATATAATCTCCGAGTTTTCCCCCACCTCACACCGAGCATGCGAGTTTCCCCGCACTCGGCGTTCCATCAATTTGACTTACTTTCCGTTTCGGATTTCAATAGTAGATAAACCTCGCGATTTATCCGTACTTTCAGATTTCTTTATTTTTTCTCTAAATTTTTCTATTTTATTTTAAATTTTAACGTCTTCAACATCAATTTCTTTAAAACTGTGTATTTTCCTGTGACACCAATCACATACCCATGCCAAGTTTGTAACCTTGTTTACAAGGTTTAACGGCAAATACGGTTCTACATGATGACAAGCTCTTGTTTCATCATAAAACAGATACTTTCCACAACATCTGCATTTTCCTTTGTCTCTGTTAAAGGCATATTCTCGGTTCATGAAATACTCAAAATTATACTTGTCTTTAGCATACAAAGATAGCTTGATGTCTTTACTATTTGCAAGCATAGGTCTGTCAAGCGGTATTTTTCTTGCGTTTTTCCGATACCGAGAATACAGCATTCGTCCCTCTGCTGTATAAGGCGTAATGTTTTGATTAAATGGTTTAGCCTCATATTGTATATGAGTTAGATATGCCATTGTAATTCCAATCCATTTCCCTTGATACTGAATGGCAAAAGTTTTCGATATATGATTCTTATGCCTTTCGGGATTGTTACTTAACTGTTGCAGTTCTTTCTTCATGGTGAGATAGTTGTCGGGATATAGATATTTCCAAGTGGTAAGACAGCAATTATTAACTGCGTAATCGATTTTATTGTATGCTTTGGAGCTGATACCCGTTTTTATATATTCCGCTACTCCCATGGTGATTGAATTTACATACAGGATTTGAGCAATCCTGTCCTCTGTTTTGTTCATCAACTTGAGCTTACGTATTTCCGTACATATCGTTTTTATCTTTTTGTGAATACGTTCCATGTTGGGATATGGCTTTGCTACATGTGTCGAATTTGCCAAATTCCTTTTGGATTTTTCCACCGTTATCACAAATCCGAGAAATTCTATGCCGTTGATACGCATGTCTGTGATTTTCGTCTTTTCAGCAGATAGTTCTAATTTTAATTTATGTTTGAAATATTTTGTTAAGTGCTTTTTCAGCCTATACGCCTCATTTTCGGCAGTTGTCAAGATTACCCAATCGTCTGCAAATCGAAAATTGTATTTAGGATATATTCCGTTATTTCGTAATTTCCTCATTTGATTGTATTTGACTTGACCGCTATGATATGGCTCGTAATACATTCTGCCAACGTACCAATCGAAGTCGTTAAGATATACGTTAGATAAAAGCGGCGATATGATACCACCCTGTCCGATTCCAAGTTCGGAACCGACATAGGCGTCATATTCCATATATCCTGCTTTCAGCATAAGATAAATAATTTTGATAATTCTTTTATCGTGTATGCCTATATACCACAACTTTTTCAACAAAATCCTATGATTTATATTATCGAAACAGCCTTTTATATCGCCTTCGAGAGCATATACGGGTAAGTTTTTTCCCATTTTTGAACCGTTGATAACATTGATAATTCCCCTGACGGCGTTTTTCTGTGCTCTGTATGGTCTGAAGCCATAGCTGTGAGGGTAAAATCTTGCTTCACAAATCGGTTCAATAATGATTCTGACACATTCCTGCATAATTCTGTCAAGTATGGTTGGAATCCCAAGTGGTCTTAACTTTCCGTTGCTCTTTTCAATATAAATTCGTTTTGCGGGTTTAGGGTAATAATTCTGAAAGTGTTTTCTGATTAGTTGTATAACTTTCTCTTTCGGCATTTGTAAATAGCGATTCATTTGTACTTTATCAACACCGGTAGTTTTCGTACCATTGTTGGATTTAATATTATGAATTGCTGTGACTATTGTCACCTCATTTACAACCGCTTCCAAAAGACCTGTAAAAGACACTTTTTGTTTGGATTTCTGGTATAGAAAATCTAAAGTTTGATTTAGTTCTGTTTCGCTTGAAAACTCAGCGTTTAAATGCACAAGTATCACTTCCTTGCGGTTCGCTACCCTTATTTCAGGGAGTCATAATTTTCTTTTGCGAAATCTGAAAATCAAATTGACTCGTCCCCTTCGCCGTAAAGCATTTCAGCTTTGTGTGGTTGGCTTTCCCAACCTCTGACTACTATGGGACGGCTGACTTCCTATAATCTTCTTCGCTCTGCCAAGCTCCGATTATAGGCTCTCAAACGTTCCTGAATCTTTATCCTTATTATGAATCCTTTAGGTTGTCACCTTATACCGTGAAACTCTAATACGCTTTGAGTTACAGTTTTGGCGTATTTCCACATATTATTTCAAATATGTGCAAGCAGGCTCAAAGACCACAAGCCTACTTGTTTTCAATTTTGTCAGTCTTTCGACTGTGAACATTAACGGTACTGCATGACTTGTTCTGCGTTTAACCATGAGATTCGGAAGACCGCATTATATATTTCCATTCCCTTGTGGGTTTAGGCTTTCAAATTACGACTTTACCACGCTTTATACCATTGACAATAGCAGTTGCCAAACGCATAGTGGAGTATTATCTCTCGTGCTGCCTTTATGGCATTAACTCTGCACGGTATGGGAGTTACACCCATAATTTCAAGATTCAAGTTATAATCGAACATTTCTGATATATTCAGTGCATTCGATTGGTGCTTTTCATTTACACTTTGAAGTTAAACTTATGCACAACGTTTCGCACGATCTTCTACATTCTGCGTGATACCCGTAATGAAAGCTCCATACTTACGAACACGCTTCCATAGAGTAAAGAGGAAATTTGCGGAGTATTCATGCTTGAAAAGCAGATAAATTTCGTCAATGAAAATATAAGTTTTCCGACCTATGGCTTTATTCGCAGTGATACGGTTGAGAATGTTGTCCAGGACTACAAGCATACCAATGGACATGAGCTGCTTGCCGAGGTCGTGAATATCATAACAGATCAGTCTGTTCTCGGTATCCACATTCGTCTCATTTGCAAAGGTATCAAGTGAACCGCTTGTAAAGAGTTCAAGGGAAAGCGCAATATCCTTGGCTTCCGGTTCGGGCTGTGCCTTGAGCATCATATTGAAATCCTTGAGCGTAGGTGCATTCCCGGTAAAGTTTCTGAGCATATAATTGTTCAGCACACCCGCAGTGCATCGATCGATGAGCGATTTCTGCTTTGGACCAAGCCCGGCAACCGCCTGTTCGCAGAGAGAAAGCATAAACTCAGACTTGAGGGTCACGGGGTTCTGTCCGTCCGCATAATCCATATTGATATCCATTGCATTGATATGGTGGGGACTTGTTGCCGAGATTTCAATCGTCTCTCCGCCAAACGCATCACAGATTTTGCCGTACTCCTTTTCGGGGTCAATTATGATAATATCCGCGTTTTTGTCCGCAAGGAACAAACCTATAATCTCTTGCTTTGCAAGCAGAGATTTTCCCGATCCGGATACGCCCGTAATAAACGAGTTGCCGTTGAGCAGCTCGTTTCTGTTTATCATAATCATATTTTTACTAATAGCGTTATTGGCAAAATAAATACCATTGTTATGGCAGACCTCCTGCACCCGGAACGGCATAAATACTGCAAGCGATTCGGTTGTTAATGTTCTTCGCATCGGCAGCTTTGGAACTCCGTAAGGGAGCACGGTGTTAAGCCCCTCAAGCTGCTGCCAGCGGAGAATGTTCAGCGAACACAGGTGTTTGCGCGCGCACTGACGGATGGATTCGGTATCGGCATCCAGCTTCTCCTTTGTATCAGCCGTATGCACAATGGTAATGAGTGCCGGAATCATACGCTGATCTCTTGCAACGAGGTCATTGAGAAATTCCCTGCTCTCGTTTCTCTGACGCTCCATATCGTAAGGAATCGTCGCCGAAAAGTTATTATTTTGGTTCTGCTTTCTCTGCCAATTCGAGATGTTCGTCTCAACGGCAAGGAGCTTATTTTCACTCTGCCGGATAGCCTGATCAGTAGTAATTGGACTTGCATCAATGGAGAGCATCAGACCTCTGTCAATGTCGGTAAGTTCTGCCATAAAGTTGTCCTTAATAAAATTTGCGTAATCACGAAGATACATCACTCTACCGTATCTTCCGTCCACTTTAAAATAGTCGGAACGAAACTCAAAGCTGTCGGGAGCGACCGCATCCTTAAAGCTATATCCTCGCTGACCGTAAAGATTTGCATCAAAACGAAAATCTTCTTCACTCCCATAATGAAAAAAATCAAAGATGATACGTAGCTTTTCCTCCCTCTCTACTTCTTCAAGACGAGAATCGAGAGAAGCAAACAGAGAGGAAAATTCAGCTCCCACCCGATTAAAATAGTTTCTGGCTTCTGTGAGGGTGTTTTTTTCAACAGTGACAGTCAGATATTTATCCTGCATGATACCTCCTGACTGATTTACTTGATCAGTGAGAATCTGGTTATACTCGGCTCTGTACCTGTCAAGCATATCTCCCTTGAGTTCAAGCAGACTGTTTTTCTCAAATTTCTCTTTGTTCATGCGGCGGTTGTTTATCGTTATCTTTGTGTCTGCCTCGGTATCAAAAGAGTTGAGTATCTGCGAATACGCAAGGAACATACCCTCCTTGTCCTCTCTTGAAGCAGTTGTATAATTGATGTCTGTAAAGCGATAGGTTTTTGAATAAAGGTTTTTACCTACAAGGCAAATACCGTCCTCGTAGATATCCTGCAAAGGAATTGCCTCCTCAACTGTGGTCGGCACTGCATCCTCGGGGATGCTTTTCTTTTTCTTCATAAAAATACTCACGCTTTTTCTCCTTTCATTAGTCTGTTTTCTCCCTGAAAGAGAAGTTTTCGGGGCATCAGTAATTCACTTCTTATCCACGCTTTTACAATTTTCTCAGCAGGCATACCGTTGTACCTGACAAAGCCGAGAGCCGCAAACGGCGCGGCCCCGATCATGCAAAGCCACGACAATGTTTCCGTCCCCATAAAAGGGCGGCAGCCGAAGTAAATTCCGACAGCCGCCGCACATGCAAGCAAAGCAAATATGAACTGCCTGACTGACAAGCCAAAAAACATGGTTTCGTTGTATTCTTTTATTTCCTGATTAATTTTGATTTCCATTATATCTCCTCTGTTATTTCCAAAAGAAAAGCACCGCTGTATTTCAAGCGATGCTTTTAATTTTCTGTTTGATTTTATTCCGTCGTTTTGGCTTTCAGGTTTTCTTTTTCGAATTCGATTGCCTGGTTAAGCCCTGTTTTTATATCATCAAAAACGCTATTGTTTTTTTCTTCGTTAACGAAGTTTTCAAGAGAAGCAATCAGATAAAGAGGAATGTTCAAAACTTCCTTTCCGTCTGTTTCTATCTTCATAGAGGTTTTAACTGAATATTTCGGCTCATATTTCTTTCGGTACTCTGCAAGTGAGCGTGCCTTTACATTCTTTTCCGATTTTACTTCAATCGGAACAATCTCTGCTCCGCATTGCACTATAAAATCCACTTCGGCCGTATTGCCGCTTGACCAATAGTAAGCGGTATCACTGCCGGCACTAAGCAACTCGCTAAGGACATAGTTCTCCGTCATAGAGCCTTTAAATTCTCTGTAATTCGGTGTTGCGTCAAGAACGACCTCATACGGCAATTTTGACAGCTTGCGAAGAATACCGATATCCGCCATATAGAGTTTGAAGCAGGTATCATCCGCATAAGAGGAAAGCGGCATAAACGGCTTTTCGATCCGACACACCTTGTATACAAGCCCGGCGGCAATCAACCATTCAAGTGCATCCTCCAAATCCTTGGAACGCCATCCCTTTTTCACATGACTGAAAACAAATTTTGTATTCTCTTTGGAAAGCTGTTCGGGAATGGAACGCCAAATGGCAGAGAGCTTCGGAAAGTCCTTTGACGGAGCATG
>CALWJX010000081.1 GCA_944381085.1 uncultured Clostridia bacterium | reverse complement strand
GTCCCGGGAAAGGAAATATTTATGTTCATTAAAAAGACAGCTTTCTCCGGAAAGACAGCACGCAAGGCTGTACTTAGCGCAAAGGAGGAAAACAAATGAGCACTAAACAAAATCAGAAAATACTGCGCATGGTAGAGCTTGCCATGCTTACGGCGCTTATTGTCGTATTGCAGCTGATCGGCGGATTTTTTAAAGTGGGTCCCGTAAATCTTTCGTTTGTATTGGTGCCGATAGTTATCGGGGCAGTACTTCTCGGTCCCTCGGGAGGAGCGTTCTTGGGAGGGGTGTTCGGTCTTGTGGTCACTGTAATGAGCGCTACCGGCATGGATCCCACGGGTGTCGTGCTGTGGGGGATTAACCCTTTTTTGACGGCTTTGATTTGTATGCTCAAGGGTATAGTTGCGGGGCTTTGCTCAGGCTTGGTGTATAAGGCAATTCCGAAAAAAGGAATATTCGGAACCGCGGTGGCGGCCGTTTGCGCGCCGATAATAAACACAGGTCTTTTTATAGCCGGAGTCGCGCTTTTCTTTAACGATACTCTGCATGAGTGGGCAGGCGGCAACAACATGCTTGTGTATATAATAACGGTTCTTTGCGGGCTGAATTTCCTTATTGAGTTTTGCATAAACCTCGTGCTGGCTCCCGCGATGACTACGATAATAAATGTTATTTCGGTGAAGAAAAATAAAATTTAATTTTTAAAATTCGGAGGATAATATCATGTCACTTCGTTCGGACAATGTAAAAAAAGGCGCCGAGAGAGCGCCCAACAGAAGTCTTTTTTACGCCATGGGATATACAAAGGAGGAGCTTGAAAGACCGCTTATCGGAGTTATCAGCGCACACAGCGAGATAGTTCCCGGTCATATTCATCTCGATAAAATTACCGAGGCGGTCAAAGCGGGAGTCAGAATGGCGGGAGGAACTCCGATAATGATACCGTCGATTGGTGTGTGCGACGGAATTGCTATGGGACATATTGGAATGAAATACTCGCTCGCGTCGCGCGAACTGATAGCCGACAGTGCCGAGACCATGGTAATGGCGCACCAGCTCGACGGAGTGGTACTTGTCCCCAATTGCGATAAAATTGTGCCGGGAATGGTCATGGCGGCGGTAAGAATGGATATTCCCGCGGTCGTTTGTTCCGGCGGACCTATGCTTGCCGGAAAATATGACGGCGAGGAAGTGTCGCTTTCAAAAATGTTCGAGGCGGTAGGCGCGTATAAATCGGGTTTGATAGATGAATGCAAACTTGAGGAATGTGAGACCGGGGCATGCCCGGGGTGCGGTTCGTGCGCGGGAATGTACACTGCCAATTCAATGAACTGTCTGTGCGAAGCGATCGGAATCGCCCTCCCCGGAAACGGAACTGTGCCGGCGGTTTCCTCAAAGAGAGTAATGCTTGCAAAACACGCCGGTATGGCTGTAATGGAGCTTGTCAGAAAGAATATTACCGCAAGACAGATAATAAATGAAAAATCCATAAAGAACGCCTTGGCTTGCGATATGGCTTTGGGATGTTCCTCAAACAGTGTGCTTCACCTTTTGGCGATATCCAATGAGGCAGGGGTGGAGCTTGATCTGAAGACATTTAACGAAATGAGCGAAAAGGTGCCCAATCTTTGCCATTTGGCTCCCGCCGGTCCCACACATATACAGGATCTCGACGCCGCGGGCGGAATCCCGGCGGTTCAGGCGGAGCTTCTTAAAGAAGGTTTGATTGACGGAAGTCTGCTTACCGTGACCGGCAAGACTGTCGCGGAAAACATTGAGGGCGCGTACATAAAGGATGAAAAGAATATAAGACCGATAAGCAATCCTTACAGTAAAACCGGAGGTATTCAGATATTGTGGGGAAATATCGCGAAAGACGGATGTGTGGTAAAGAGAAGCGCGGTAGCGCCCGAGATGCTGAAACATTCGGGACCGGCACGTGTATTTGACAGTGAGGATGAGGCTATATCCGCGATTTACGACGGAAAGATTAAAGACGGCGATGTGGTCGTCATACGCTATGAGGGACCTGTAGGCGGACCCGGTATGCGTGAAATGCTCAATCCCACTTCTGCTTTGGCGGGTATGAGACTTGATAAGACCGTCGCGCTTATAACAGACGGGCGTTTTTCGGGCGCCTCAAGAGGCGCGTCGATAGGTCACGTTTGTCCGGAGGCCGCGTGCGGTGGAAATATCGGGCTTATTGAAGAGGGAGACATTATAGACATTGATATTCCCGGAGCGTCGATCAACGTCAGGGTGAGCGATGAGGTTCTTGATGAACGCAGAAAGAATTATAAGCAGCCCGAGCCCAAAATAAAGAGCGGCTGGCTTTCGAGATATGCGAAACTTGTGGACAGCGCCGCTAAGGGAGCGGTAATGAAATCCGCGGACAAAATCTGACTTGAATTAATTTTATATTGCATATACCGTGCAAGAGGTCGGAGGTTTTCCGCTTTTCGACCTCTTGCGGTTGCTCATTTATCAAAATTACAAGAATGAGAGATTTGAGATGCTGTTTTTTGATGAATTTGACGAAATATAAAAAAATTCAAAAAAACCCGAAAAAAGGTATTGACAAAAGGAGGAGGAAGTGATATAATAAACAAGTCGCCTCAAGAGAGGGG
>CALWJX010000080.1 GCA_944381085.1 uncultured Clostridia bacterium | reverse complement strand
TTCCAGGTAAAAGGCAAAGGCTGGGTCGATGCTTGTGAACTCGTACCCGGTGATGTTGTCTACACCAAGGACTGGAACACTGCTACTGTAAACAGCGTCAATTTGATTGAACTGGAGAAACCAGTTGATGTTTTCAACTTAAAAGTTGAAGATTATCATACATACTATGTTGGGGATTTGTGTATATTAGTACATAATTCCAACTGCCCAGTCAACCAAATGAACCAACAAATCAAACGAGGACAGGCGCCTAAAGGAATCAAAAGAATTGATCCGCCAAGTTCATCTGTCCCAAATTCGCAAGTACATGCACATTTCAACGATGGTACATCATTAAATATAGATGGAACCATACATGATATATCGCATGGTATTCCCAAAATAACAAACAGAATGAAAGAATGGTTAGTTTCATATGGATGGAAATTGTAAGTTAAATTACAAAATTAGTGATGCTTCTTCGATTTATCTGCATGATTCCAGAATTTTTAGTATGGATTTTGATGATAACTCAATTAGTATTCGTTTTCCGCAAGGGATATTCTTAGCAAAAGACGGTTCTAAAACCAAAGAAGCATTAATAAAATTGCTAATTAAACCAGATGACATCAACGTATACATAAGCAAAAAAATCGGGAGAAAAACAATAAAATATATTACAAAATATATTGACCTGATTAGATTTGTAAAACATTTAAATTATAGACAAATTGAAATTATCGATGTAATGAATCAAGGACAAAATCATTATTTATGGAGAGGCGTTTTTATAAAAAATAATAAATATTTAGATCTTTACGTTGAAATACAATTTATCTCTTGTAATGCTATTCAATGGGAAATATATTATGACATTTAAGTTAAATTAAAAACATGATTTATGTTCTCCGCACTTGAAAGAATTTACAAAAATTCCGACGAGTGCGGAGTTTTTTATTGACATCAAAAATCAGAAATGATATAATGAAACCGGAACACTGGAAGGCACTCTCCGCGGAATGGGTAAAGGCGCTGCAAAGGGCGCGCTTGAAGGTGCCAAAGACGGACTCATTTCCGGCATGGTGATGGGCGGCATCAGCACTGCCGCGACAACCGTCGCAAACGGACATGGTACTTTCTGTTTTGTCGCCGGAACAACTGTTCTTACTACTCTCGGCAAGAAAGCGATTGAAACTATTCAGGTTGGCGATACTGTTCCCTGCGTAGATCACATAACAGGCGAAGCAACCGAAAAGAAAGTTGTTTCAACATCCGTCAACAAAGTCAACCGTTTGATTGAACTTGAGATTAACGGCAATATCATTCAGTGTACCGAAACACATCCGTTCCAAGTGAAAGGCAAAGGCTGGGTCGATGCTTGTGATTTGCAACCCGGTGATGTTGTCTACACCAAGGACTGGGATACTGCCGTTGTCCAAAGCGTCAATCTGATTGAATTTGAGGAACCTGTAGAAGTATTTAACTTTGAAGTTGAAGATTGCCATACCTACTTTGTTGGTGATACCCTTGTTTTGGTGCATAATGCTGGATGTACTGATGCTGCACGAAAAGGCATAGAAATGCATAAAAAATGGGATTACGGACAGAATGGCACAACCATAAAAAAGGAAGTAAGGTTGGGTACTGCTGGTCGAGCAGACGCTGTAGATTTTTCAAATCACATTGTATATGAATTAAAACCTAATAATGTAAGAGCAATTAGACAAGGTTGGAAGCAGCTTAATAGATATGCAGATGAATTGATGAAAATGGAACCTGGTAGTAATTGGATCAAAATTTTAATTACATATTGATTTATGGAGGTAAATAAATCAATGGAGCCTAAAAAACAATTAATATATGATTTGACAGTATTGTTAAAAGCAAAAAAATATAAGAAAAACAAACAAACGTGGTATAAAGAAAATGATGACTTAATTGTTGTGTTTAATATACAAAATTCTTGCTATAGCGACAATTATTATATTAATGTTGGAATAATTATAAAAAAATTACAAAAAGAGCATAAAGGAATTTGTATAACAAATTGCGACATTCAAGAAAGAATTCCAGAAAAAAACAAGTATGGTAGCTATGTTAGTGCTGAAGTTTTAATTCAAGCGTTAGAACTTTGGGAAAAATGGTATGGCGAAATAAAATCACTTAGAATAAAAGCTTTAGAAGGAAAGTTGCCACTTCAAAGTACTGCAGAAGCAATTTCATTTCTAACTACTGTTAGATTGGCATAATTTATTTCGCAAATATTAAAACTATCTGATAAATCATTTTTATACTATGATCTTTCTCCGCACTTGAAAGAATTTGCAAAAATTCCGACAAGTGCGGAGTTTTTTATTGACATCAAAAATCAGAAATGATATAATGAAACCGGAACACTGGAAGGCACACTCCGCGGAATGGGTAAAGGTGCCGTAAAAGGAGCCGCGGACGGTCTCATTTCCGGAATGGTAAGCGGCGCAGTTGCCGGCGCTATGAATCCCACTTTCTGTTTTGTCGCCGGAACAACTGTTCTTACTACTCTCGGCAAGAAAGCGATTGAAACTGTTCAGGTTGGCGATGCTGTTCCCTGCGTAGATCACATAACAGGCGAAGCAACCGAAAAGAAAGTTGTTTCAACATCCGTCAACAAAGTCAACCGTTTGATTGAACTTGAGATTAA
>CALWJX010000079.1 GCA_944381085.1 uncultured Clostridia bacterium | reverse complement strand
TGCGGACTTTTTTAAGTGGTATAATACTAATAATATTTAGAAAATAAAGTTTTGATTCCGTTATTTTACATCAGACATGCGTGTTTAATATGTCCCGTAACTTGTTTTCTGTAATTGTTTGTCCGGAATTGTATAAATTTTAATTTTTTGCCGGAAAATTTTTACATCCGGTTTTTTAATGTTTTGCTGAATCTTTGCTGAACCTGTGGTATAATACTTTGCGTTCCCGGGTTTCGGCAGGGATTTGTGAGAGTTGACGTCACGAATAAGGAGAAGTCATGCGAATAAGGGCGGATTTGGTAAAGAAACACCTGAAAAGTGTAATTATAATGTGCGGGGTTTTAATTGCTTCGTTCATAATAAGCTCGCTTATGCAAAATGTCTTCAACTGCGGCGAACAGGTGACAAATATTTTTATGTTCGCGGTTTTTCTTGTTTCCTTTCTGACAAAAGGATACATATACGGGATTCTTACGGCTTTTATCGGTGTTCTGGCGGTAAACTACGCTTTTACGTTTCCGTATTTTGATTTCAGCTTTTCGGCGGCTGAAAATATATTTTCGGCTGTAGTGATGATTGTGCTGTCGCTTATGACAAGTGCTCTTACCGTTAAGCTTACAAAATGGAAAACCGTTAAGGCGGAAAGTGAGAAGGAGAGAATGAGAGCCAATCTTCTGCGCGCGGTGTCTCATGATCTGCGTACTCCGCTTACGACCATTTACGGGTCAAGCTCGGCTATTCTTGACAATTACGAAATACTTACCGATGAGCAGAAGAGAAAAATGGTCACGGGAATCAAAGAAGATTCGGAATGGCTGATAAGAATGGTTGAAAACCTTCTGTCTGTCACGCGCATTGACAGCGGAAAGGTCAAAATCATAAAAACCCCCACCGTGCTTGAAGAATTGGTGGACTCGGTTTTATGCAAGTTTAAAAAGCGTTATCCGAACCGGCAGGTAGATATAGATATTCCCGAGGAGATGGTCGTTATACCGATGGACGCCATCCTTATAGAGCAGGTCATTGTAAACATTCTTGAAAACGCGGTTCAGCACGCTGTAGGAATGACAAAACTGTGCTTTAAGGTTTTTGTGCTTGACGAAAAAGCTATTTTTGAGATAAGCGATGACGGTTGCGGAATAGAAAAGGAACGGCTTGATAAAATATTTACGGGATATTACAATTCCGAGGAGCAACCGTCGCAGACAGAAAAACGCAACGCCGGTATAGGTCTTTCGGTATGCGCGACAATCATAAAAGCGCACGGGGGCACAATAACGGCGCAGAATTCAAAAAGTGGAGGATCGGTATTCCGCTTTTCTCTTGATACGGAGGCGAACAGTCCGAATGAACAACAATAAATATAAAATACTAATGGTGGAGGACGAGGAAAACATACGCACGTTTGTCGGCGCGCTTCTTGAAGCGAACGGTTTTCAGGTTATTTTGGCAAAAAAGTGCTCGGAGGCACAGTTGTTGTACTCGTCTTATATCCCCGATCTTGTAATACTTGATCTCGGGCTTCCGGACAAGGACGGAATCTGCTTTCTCAGCAATATAAGGGAAAGAGATCCGACGCCTGTAATTGTACTTTCGGCAAGAAGCGATGAGAACGAAAAGGTAAAAGCGCTCGATATGGGAGCAAACGATTATGTGACCAAACCGTTTGGGTCGGCGGAGCTTTTGGCGCGGGTGCGTTCGGCGCTTCGCAGCAGCCGGCACGGCGCGCAGGAAGGGCGTCTTCCGGGCGGCAGGTTTACCGCCGGGGAGCTTGTGATCGAATATGACGCAAGGCGTATATATATAAAGAACGAGGAAATAAAACTGACACAGACCGAATACAATATAGTGTCCTTCCTGTCCGAGCATTGCGGAAAGGTGATGACGTATTCGGCAATAATCAAAGCCATATGGAGAGAATATCCCGACGAAGGGAGCATTAAAAAGCTTCAGGTAAATATGGCAAACATACGAAAAAAGTTCGGCGCCCGGCCGGGAGAGAATAACTATATAGTAAACGAGCTCGGCGTAGGATACCGGATGAACGGAGATAACTGATATGCGTGGATTTATAAAAAAACAATCGCCGGGGCGTATTATCGCTTTCGGATTTGCGTTTGTAATACTTTTGGGCTCGGTGCTGCTGATGTTGCCGTTCAGCGTTCAGGACGGCGTTGAGCTTGATTATATAGACGCGTTGTATACGTCTACAAGCGCAGTTTGTGTTACCGGACTTATAGCGGTAGACGCGGGAGATACTTTTACTCCGGTAGGACAGATTATTCTGGCTTTGCTTATACAGGTCGGAGGCTTGGGCGTGACGACGGTAGGCGCCGGCGTAATACTCGCGATGGGGCGAAAGGTCAATCTTCAGGGCAGAAATCTTATTCAGGAAGCTATGAATCTCGACTCCGGAAAGGGAGCCGTAAAGTTTATCAGAGACATTTTTATAACGACCGTAATCATTGAATTGCTCGGAGCGGCTTTAAGCTTTATAGTTTTCGCGGGCGATTATCCGCCGCTCAAGGCAATAGGTATCAGCCTTTTTCACTCGGTAGCGGCGTTCAATAATTCGGGATTCGATATTTTGGGCAATTATCAGAATCTGATACCGTATCAGGACAACGTATTACTTAATCTTGTTACGTGCGCTCTGATATTTTTCGGCGGTATAGGCTTTCTGGTCATCAGGGAATTGTGGACCAAAAAGTGCCGCTGGAAAAAACTTTCGATGCACGCAAAGGTGGTGCTGTCAGTCAGCGCGGTACTTATCATCGCCGGCACTTTACTTATTAAGCTTACTGAAGATGTCACTTGGCTCGGAGCGTTTTTCCACAGCGTATCCGCGAGGACG
>CALWJX010000078.1 GCA_944381085.1 uncultured Clostridia bacterium | reverse complement strand
TTTGAAGTTTGGCAAGAGTTATGTTCGGCTATTGATGAAAAATACGAAATGGAGCGATTATGGAATACTGGCGGTAAGAATTGGACTTATGAGTATAAATATCGTAGAGGAGGTAAAACACTCTGTTGTTTATACGCAAAAAGTAATTGCGTTGGTTTCATGATTATTTTTGGAAAAGATGAAAGAACAAAATTTGAAGGTATAAGAGAGGCTCTTTCTAACTCAGTTTGTAGGCAATATGACGAAGCAAAAATCTATCATGATGGAAAATGGGTAATGTTTGAACCGACTGATACGGCTGAATTTGATGATTATATGAAATTGTTGGCTATTAAAAGAAAACCGAATCGGAAATAACAATTCTAGCTTGATGAACTAAAAAATTGTTAGGTAGCAAAGGAATTGATAAAAATGAGATTTATATATACTGATGGTAACAATCATGATTTTATTGAATTATGTCACGATTTAGATAACTTTCTAAACGAACTTGTTGGTGGAGAAAAAAATCGGGCAGAATATATTCCTTATAATCGACTTGATGATATTCATGATGTAATTGTTGCTTATGATAATGATATTCCAGTTGGATGTGTAAGCTTAAAAAAGTATGATGACAAATCTGCTGAAGTAAAGCGTGTCTTTCATAAAGCAGGAGTACAGAAGTAAAGGAATTTCCAGAAAACTAATGGGATTATTAGAGAATATTGCAAGGGAGAAAGGATACAACTGTCTGATTTTGGAATCTGGAGCACCACTTGTTGCGGCAATGGCCTTGTATGGAAAAATAGGATATAAAGTTATTCCAAACTATGGGCAATATAAAGATATGCCAGAGTCTATTTGCATGAAGAAAATACTGTAAATCAAGAATATAAGGAGAAAAATTAGAAAATGAAGATTGAATCATTAGTAGTTAATGGGATTGGAGGCATTCATCATTTGGAGTTATCCTTTGGCGATGGTTTAAACGTAATATGCGGTGCAAATGGTATTGGAAAAACCACAATATTAGACATAATTTCTGATGCGTTTAGTTCTAACATTTCGTCAAAATTAAAGAGAAATGCTTTATATGAAGTAGGTAAGTACAATATTCAATTAAGTTTGATCGAAGACGGAAAACGGGTTATAAAAAATAAAGAAGAAAAAGTGGAAAAATTTCAACCTAGTACAGATACATATCGAGGAGGGTGGCAGAAATATTCTAAAGACCTTCTTTATTTTGGAATAAATCGTAATATTGATTATATCAAACTTAATTCGGTTACATCAGATCCAGAGCGACAAGAATATGTTGTTGGACAAATGGCTGTAAATGGTATACAAGCAAATGATATTAAAAATTGGTTTGTAAATAGATACCTGTTTGTAGATAAAAAAGATAGTTTAAGTCAAGAGCAAATCGAAAATTATAGACTTGCAGAGAAAACTTTTAGTGTTTTGGATGATACGGTCAACTTTAAAACAGTTATAGCGAGAACATATGATATTATGTTAAATACTTTAAAGGGAGATATTTATTTTGAGTATCTATCTTCGGGATATAAGAGTTGCATTTATATTATTTTCGGCATTATAAAAGAGATAGAATATAGAACTTCTGAAAATCCCATTCAAGCAAGCCAGTTTGATGGAGTTGTGCTTATTGATGAGATTGATTTGCATTTGCACCCTACCTGGCAAGCTGGGCTTATAAAGGCCTTAAAAACAATTTTCCCATATGCGCAATTCATTTTAACTACACATAGTCCCAGTATTCTTCAAACTTTAGAAAAGGATGAAATTATAGCTTTGGGGTGCGATGAAGAGGGAAATACACATTTAAAAGAGCTAAATTTGGGGAAATATGGTTTGCAAGGTTGGACATTGGAAGAAATATTAAAATATGTTATGGAAATGCCTGCAACAACTTCTCGATTATATCAAGAAACATTAGCAAAATTTGATGAAGCAATGAATAATGAAGATAGAGATACAATTCTTCAACAATATGAATTGTTAAAGGAAATGTTACATCCGGAAAATCCATTACGTAAATTACTAGCTATTCAAGTGGCAGAATGGGAGGAGTGATTTGCGTGATAAAGGTAGAACGTATAGAAAAACCAGAAGAGTTAACAGTAGATGTACAAAAGCATTTAACAGAAGAATTTAAAAAGGACAAGAAAAAAAGCGTATGGAATAAAAAGTATATCAGAGATAAACTTTTGAAAGAGTGTAATAATAAATGCGTGTATTGTGAGTGCTTTATAGGGGAGGGGTACAAAGAAATGCATGTAGACCATTTTCATTATAAAGATAAATATGAAGATGAAGTTGTTGAATGGAACAATTTAAATCCTTCATGCCCTCACTGTAATAAAAACAAATCGTCTCATGATACATATGAAGAACCAATTATCAATCCTTTTGAGCAGAATCCACAAGAGTATTTCTATTTAAAAAATTATCGATATTATAGTAGGAATGATAAGGTAGAAAAAATAGTTCGTGATACAATAGATGTATTAGGTTTAAATGATACAGAGGATGTTGTCAAGTTCAGGTTTGAGCAAGGAGAGGCAATAATAGAGAAAATCCAGGAGATTTATGAGCTGGCAAATGAAAATAAATATATATTGTGTAGCGATACTAAAAAAAAGAATAGAGTGTTACGTGGATGTAAAAATATATTATCGAAAGGAACGAGAGAGGCAGAATATTCTGCGTTTATGGCAACCATTATAAAGGATGATATTTATTATGGGAAATTAAAAAGTATATTGATAGAGTTGGGGATCTGGAATGAAATATTACAAGAATTAGACGCAAAAGTAGATGAAATAAAAATGCAAACTATACCAGATATGTAATCACCTATTTGCATTTTTGTCAATATTTTGGAAACAGAAAATCAGTAACTTCAAATAACTGA
>CALWJX010000077.1 GCA_944381085.1 uncultured Clostridia bacterium | reverse complement strand
GTGAAGCTTCCGTCCGACAGGTAATAATGCTTTTCAAATTCTCCCCTCTTTGACCTGTCCTCCGACACTATATACACTTCTTCATTGTCTTGCTCAACACTTTCTGTAGCCCCTGCCGTATTTTCCGTTTCGTTCAAAAATACCGCGATGCTCTGTATAGGGAAACTCAATATCAGAAGTATCACCGCAAGCACAAAGCTCCAAACTCTTTGTTTTTTCCTGTATGCTTTCATATTTTCCTTTCCGCCGTCACGGCGTATGACTTCAACGGACATTTCATATGCTTTCAATGCATTGACAATTCACGCAAAGTCCTCGGTATATCCACACATATGATCTACGAAAAAAATACGCACGCCTTTGATGCTTATCTGTTGTGCATCGGTATCCCTCCCTATTAAGACGAAAACAATATTATCATTAAAACATTCATGCATGGTTTGTTGAAAAAGCAGGATAAATATTCAATTTTTTATTTTATATTTTTATTATACTCAAAATATTATGTAATGTCAATACAAATTTCCAAAAAAATCGTCTTATTTTCACGCATTTATCAAATTGTGAAAATTCAAAAGTCGTTTTTTATCCGGATTTCTCGGAACGGCATTTCATTTTTACTTGACTTTGAATTTATGTTAGTGTATAATTAATGTAATCACGAAAGAAGAAAGGCGCCGCGAAATATGAATCCGCAAAACGATCTCCGCCGGCTTCCGGTAAAATCCCTGCACGGAATAGGAAGAGTAAAAGAATCCGCTTATGCCAGACTCGGCATATACAGCGTTTACGACCTGCTTTATTTTTTTCCGCGCGCGTATGAAAACCGAGGAAATATAACCTTGCTTCGCGATTATACCCCGGACGTCAAAAACGCGGTAATTCTGACAGTCGCGACCGAACCAAAAGTCAGTCTTATACGAAAAGGCATGTCCATACTCAAGTTCAACGCCTTCGACGACAGCGGAATGTGCAGTATAACGTATTTCAACCAGGATTACCTGAAGGATAAGTTTCACGTAGGCTCAACATTTCGTTTCTGGGGAAAAACAGAGCAAAAAAACGGCAGATATTTTATGAACTCTCCCGCCGCGGAGCCGTATTCCGAAAATATTTCTCTTCCGCCTTTTGTCTCGGTTTACCGTCTTACCGAAGGACTCTCAGGAAAACAGATCTCCGACAACATAAACTCGGCGCTTTCGCTTGCCGCCGAATATCTTCCCGATCCCCTGCCGCCTGAAATCCGAGAGGAGAACGGTCTGTGCACTCTGCACTTCGCGCTGCGGCAAATTCATTTTCCCAACGGGCAGGAAGAGCTTGCCGCAGCCAAAAAACGGCTCATTTTTGAAGAGTTTTTCGTTTTCTCCCTGGGAATGTCGCTGAACATAAGAAACATAACCGCCGACACCGACGCTCCCCCGTGCGCCGACACGGACATTACCCCCCTCACCTCACTTTTGCCCTACAGTCTCACCGACGCGCAGATACGCGCGATTGACAGCATCGCTTCCGACATGTCCAAAAGCCGACCGATGGGCAGGATAGTTGTGGGAGACGTGGGATGCGGCAAGACCGTCTGCGCGGCGGCGGCGATGTACATCGCGGTAAAAAACGGCAGACAGGCGGCGCTGATGGCTCCTACGGAAATTCTCGCCAACCAGCATTACAACGACCTGTATCCGATATTTGAAAAGCTCAACATCAGATGCGCCCTGCTGACAGGCTCGACAACCGCGTCGCAAAAGAATAAGATATACAGCTCTCTTTGCTCGTCCGACCCACTTGAAAGAACCGACATTGTTATAGGAACCCACGCGCTGATTTCGGACAAAGTCGAATTTTTCGCGCCGGGGCTTATCGTGACCGACGAACAGCACCGCTTCGGAGTAGGTCAAAGGGCTGCCCTGTCCCGCAAAAACAATCACTCCCACATGCTCGTCATGAGCGCCACTCCCATTCCGCGCTCGCTTGCGCTGATATTGTACGGCGACCTTGACATGTCAAAAATAGACACAATGCCTCCGGGACGTCAGACTGTTGACACCTTTCTTGTGGACGAAAGCTACCGGGCAAGGCTTGACGCGTTTATACGCAAACAGGCGGACGCGGGCTCTCAGGTATATATAGTCTGTCCCGCGGTAGAGGAAAAGGAAGCGGAAGACGATGAAATCGCGCTTTCGGAAATAAGTCTGCAATCCTCCTTCAATTACGGAAGCGCCCCCAAAAAGCCTCCGCTGAAAGCCGCGGTAAAATACGCAAGCGAGCTTCAGAACAGACTTAAGGGTTATAAAATAGCGTTTGTTCACGGAAAAATGAGCGCGAAAGAAAAAGACGGCATAATGAAAAGCTTTGCCGCCGGCGATATTCAGATACTTGTATCGACCACGGTAATCGAGGTCGGCGTTAATGTCCCGAACGCTTCGCTCATGATAGTCGAAAACGCTGAAAGATTCGGGCTTTCTCAACTGCATCAGCTCAGAGGCCGTGTAGGCAGGGGGCAAAAAAAGTCATACTGCATTCTGGTCTGCGGCACAAAAAGCAAAAACGAGCTTGGCGAAAACGCTCTGCGCCGGCTTGAAACCATGTGCCGCTGTCACGACGGATATCAGATTGCGCAGGAAGACCTTAAGCTGAGGGGACCCGGAGATTTTCTCGCGAATTCAGGGAATGACAACATACGTCAAAGCGGCAGCGTCTGTTTCAGAATTGCCGACATGTGTCGCGACACAGAGCTTTTGACCCGCGCTTTTTCCTGCGCCAAAAAATTTTTCGCATCCGACCCGACCCTTATGTCGGCTCCCGGACTTAAACTTGAAACCGAAAGCATGTTCTCTCTGAATTCCGATATAATAAGCTGAATTTTTTAAATTTATAACTGATTTAAAACATCCTGTACAGTATGAAAAGACGGAAAATTTATCCGAAAAGTGTATGTGTTAAAATGATGTGAACCAAAAGAGTAGGAAGATACTCAAAGATATGGTATAATGTAGTCACCACAACGCACATTAACATATCAGAGAGGAACTTCCCATGAATATTATAGCACAAGAAGCCCGCAAGCGTCAAGCGGTAGTGAAA
>CALWJX010000076.1 GCA_944381085.1 uncultured Clostridia bacterium | reverse complement strand
GTTACTTACAACTTCGAGGTTGAGGATTTTCATACTTATTATGTTGGTGAGAATGAGATACTGGTACATAATAAGTGTTTTAGAGGCTCTCTAATAGATGTAACTGGTTATACAAAAGAAATGGCTGAAGGATTGGACGCGCACCATGTATTTCCACAAAAATTTAGAAGTGAGTTTACTAGAATAGTTGGAAATGATTGGATTGATAACCCATATTATGGTGCATGGTGGGAAGTTCATGACCATAGAAAAAATGCTAATGCATATAATAGAGAATGGAGTAGATTTTTAAAAACCAATCCCACTTTTGATGATATATTGGATTTTGGAATAGGGCTTTCTAAGAAGTACGGATTTAAAGTTAATTATAGATAAAAAGTGAGTCGTAAAAAGAATATTTTTAGGGGCGAAGTGTTTGATTGCTTCGCCTCTAAAATGAATTTTGATTGAATATGCATTAATGCTTAATAAGCAAAAATGAATTTAATATTATATTTGACAGTAAATAGGAGAAGAAAGGATTATTTTATGCTTATAGTTACCAAAATAACTGATGAATCAAATCAGACTGTTGGTTTTACAACGGAATATCCTGATAACGAATATATTATAAAAACGACTGTATATGGATTTGATATTGACAGTAACCTTGATATTACTAATCCCGGGAAAATAACAGTATTTATGAGAAATGGTGAGCAATATACTTTTGAATGTTGGGCGGATTCTATTTATTGTGGACAGTTTGGTATAAATGTATCAAAAAATGGTATGTATATTTATATTATTAGTGATGAGGTTGGATTGTGGTGTTATAAATATACCGGTGAAATAGTTTGGAAAACAAGATATACTACTGTAGGGCATGTTATAATAAATGATAATGAAACAATTACTTGTATAACGAGTAATAAACTAATTATCCTAAATAAAAATGGCAAAACAGTAAAACAAAAAAACATATGCCATTATCATGCGGAAAGAGCTTCAGAAAATTTTGTGTATGCCGCTGTAAATAATAGTATTATGGCTTTAATTGATAGTGAAACACTGGATATTTTATGGCAAAGTTCTTTAAAAATTTTAGGTATGGAAAAATCTCGTTGGGCTGTAATGTACGACAAATATTTAATCATCAGTGGTTATGGAGAAAATGGAAATTCAATTTTTTTATCAGTTAAAATGTCAGATAATATATGTGAAAAATGTAAATATGATAAAAAGCTTTTAGAGTATAATGGTTTTAACAGCTATATTAAAACCATTACCGAGTTATTATAAAAAAGGGAGAATAATGTCCGAATTAAGTTTAAATGAAAAATATGACTATTTTTGCAAGACTTTTAATTCATGTGGGACTTTTCTGCTAAAATGCAACGAAACCGATATAGATTACTATTTGTTTGAAGAATTTGATGGAGATTGTATATCTTTTTTGAATGAAAAAATGTTACAGTCTCTATTGGAAAGTGGTTTTATAAATACTGACATTAAGAATAAATCGATGGAATTATCTAAAAAGTTTCGTTCATTAGAAAATACGCCATATTGGCAATCACATTGTGTTAAAACATATAAACCATGGCAGGATATCTTGAAACTGTCCGATGAGATTAAATCAATGCTAAATAAAAAAAGAAATAAATCTTGCTTGGATTTGTTTCAGTACTTATTACAAGTACTAGCCGTTCAGATACCGCGGATACTATCAGGACAGCGAGACAGGATTTTACTATTGCGGAAGCAGATATTATGATCCCGCGACGGGAAGATTCATAAGCGCCGACAGTACGAACATATTGCTGAATACGCCGATGTCGCTGACTGATAAGAATCTGTACTCGTATTGCGACAACAATCCTGTCATGCGAGTGGACAACGGCGGAATGTTCTGGGATACGGTATTTGATGTAGTTTCGCTGTGTGCAAGCGTAGTGGATGTAATCAAGAACCCGGACGACCCTTGGGCATGGGCAGGTCTTGCCGCCGATGTAGTTTCTCTTGCGGTTCCCTGTGTGACCGGGGGAGGGAGTCTGGTAAGAATCATAGCAACGTCTGATGATGTCATTGATTTGGCGAGAACGGCAGATAAGGCTAATGACGCAATAAAAGCTGCTGATAAAATTGTAGATGGTGTTAAAATACAAAAAGCGACAGATTTTACTGAAGATGCAAAAAAAGCTATTGACGCATTAGATCATACAGGCGGTGTAACCAAATCTACGGCAGCCGCCGGTCGAAAAATTCATGCGGGTTATAAAACGGGGTATGAAAAAATGAGCGGGATGATTAAAGAGGCAAGTTTTGGTGGAGGAAGAATGGATTTCTTAGATCAAACGAATAAAATAATATACGAACTAAAACCTAATAATCCCAAAAGTATTGCTCAAGGCATACGACAATTAAAACGGTATGATAAAGCAATGGGTGGTGGATATACTTTGATTCTTGAACTTTATTAAGTGTGAGGGAAAAATTATGACAAAACAGGAATTCACAAAATTAATCAATACTTTATTGAAAAAGGATGGATTTATAAAGAAAGGTAGTAATTTTTATTTTGATTGTGAAAATGACATCGTGTGTGTTTTTGGAATGTATAAATCAAATTATGATGAATATTATTATATGGAATATGGATTTGCATTCAAATCAATCAATCCCAAAAGCCCGTTTCCAAAGTATTTTGAGTTGAACGTAAATTGTGGTCGTCTCTTAATAGATGGTGATACTGCCATATATTATGAAACTGTAAATGAAGATAATTTGATTAAAACCATACACGAAGTTTTGATAAAGTTAGTTGAGACGGGAAAGAGGGGAAAGGATGCGATATGTAAGGTATTTGTTCCGAAATGTTACTATATCATAAGTCAAAAAACTTTAGAGTATCTGGGCATAGAACAAGGAAAACTGCATGTTTATCCAGAAACGCTTTGGGAATAAGTACCTAATATTAAAAAGGCGATTCTTTGGATGAGGGGGCTTTTTTGTGATGCTCAGTATAGAGAGAAATTTAACGCTTCAAGAGCAGTAAAGAACATTGGTGAAAGTGCTTGTTTTATTGCCGGAACGCTGATAGAAACAGAAAACGGCGGCATACCGATTGAAAAAATAACCGCGGGGATGTTGGTATATGCGCATAATCCCGATACCGGTGAAACAGAGCTTAAAGAAGTTGTGCAGACG
>CALWJX010000075.1 GCA_944381085.1 uncultured Clostridia bacterium | reverse complement strand
TTATCAATTATTTTTTCAGGAGGAATATTGCATTATGAAAAGATTCAATCAAGAAACTCGTCCATTCAACGACCGTACAACTTTGAGGCTGAGGGGTTCTATAGTATTAAAAAAGTATAACCGAGACAATCCTGCGCGGCAGAAATGCCGCGCAGGAAACTGTTTGAAAAAATAAAAAAATGTAAAAACGCTATTGACAATAAAAGTAAAGTATGGTATGATTTGTACAAGAGATATCCAAGAAGTTACCCATAAGTATAGCAATTTTCCCGAATGCTGTGTAAGCTGAAATAAAGGAGAGATGCGTATGAAGCAGAGAGAAGCTGTCCCGGTGACAAAAAACGGATATATGTCCTGCGGATATTATTTTTATCCCGCGTCTTTTTTCCGTGCTTTTAATATTTTGCGTTGTAAACTCATCAAAGAAAAATATTGCTCCGGATGATCCGCACATTGCCGCGGACTTGTCCGGAGCTTTATATTACTCTCAATATGCTTAATTGTTTATCTTTAAAGAGAAAGGAATCGGAAATGAAAAAAACAGTGAAAAAGATAGGAATACGCACGCTTTCGGTTATTCTGTCTGTTTTGATGGTAATGTATGTTGTCCCGACAACGGTATTTGCGTCACCTTATGATGATTCGGATATTTTAAATAACCGGGAAGATATAATTCGAAATTCATCCCCGTTTATGCCGGAGGATGAGTATACCGCCGACGCGGAATACGAAAACAAAGATATGAGGCAAGCCAATGTAAAGTATTTCGTGATGGATGACGGAAGCTATACAATGGCGGTATAGGTCTTGTCCGCGGTATGGTTGTCCTCCCGTCTCAGTCGGTTCAGACCGTCATAGTAATACTTGGAGAGCAGGGAAGCGCCCTTGCTGACGGTTTCGAGATTGCCCGCCTTGTCATAGGTGTAACTGAACGTGGAGGAATCGGCGTTTGTACCGTAGACATGGCTTGCCACGCTTGCCACAATCTCGGTCTCAATGGTTTTGCCGTCCTTGGGAGTATTCAGATAGCTGAAAGTGTCGCTGAACAGTGTTCTGCCACTGACGGTGAAGGTACTGCTCTTGGTACGGCGGAGTCCGTCCTTGGTTACCTTATCGGTGAACTTGCCGTCAAGGGTAATGCCCATCACTTCGTTGTCGGTGTAGATATGACCGCCGGAGTCGGTTTCATAAACAGGGCGGTAGGTCTGCCCGACCGCGCTGTAAGCCCTTTGTTTATTTGATTATAACATATTAGCCATTTTATGTCAACAAAAAACTCCGCACTTGTAGGAACTTTTGCAAATTCTTTCAAGTGCGGAGAAACTATATATGTCTCAATTAAATCATTTAGATCATTTTTATTTTTCTATAGATTTTTATCAACTATTGATATCAATACATCTTATGACTGGAATGTTAATATTATCCCTTTTCTTTTTAAAAGTTAATGTTAACAACCATTTGTTATCTAAAAGTTGTAATGGTGAATCCAAAGTAACTTGATTTAAAGGAAATTCTTCAATTGTTTGCCCTGTTAATAGGTTTATTTTTAATAATATTCCTTTTTCTCCCAAATGGTAAAAAAACATCTCATTATTAATTTTAACATAATATTGAGTACCTTTAGTATCAATATAATATCGAACTTCCCCTGAATGTTCATCTACGGCATATACACCGCCGCCATGTTCCGCTGTGCAAAAAATCAAATCATTATTATTTTTGAAAATTTTTGAATATAAATAACCTTTTAATTTTAATTTCCATATAAGGTCATTTGTTGATTTATTTTTACATAAATATGTAAAACTTGTGGGATGCTCTATATAAAAATCATTAAAATCAAAAGGACCTTCTTCCAAAAATCTTGCTTCTTTTAACCAATCTTCGCTTCCACCAAAGGTACTTATTTTGCAATTTAAAATTTCTAATGTTTCAGTATCAAGACATACATTATCATCAAAAAATAAATAAGTTTTTTTATTATAAAAAACAGATTGCCATAGAGATGGTGTATGGTGATGTATTTCGTATTCACGATATAAAATTTGATTTCCATTTTCATCAAACTTTATTAAACATATCTTTTTACATACTGAATATACAAAAATAATCATCCCTTTTGAATTGAAAAAATTTCCGTCATAGTCGGAATGATGATCACTTTTAAACTCAGGCAATTCATAGTCCCATTTTAATTTCATTATTTATCTCCAATATAATTAATATTTACCCCATTCTATTAGGTCATGTACTATTGCCAATGGATTATTTTCATTTTATTAATTAAAGACGTATATCCTGTGCCAGAAGCCTGTGATTTACTTGCGATTTCCCATATATGGTAGGTACCGTCATTTGCCTTTGCAATAATATCCGGACGTTGTGTACCATTTAACCCAGCTGTTTTAAGCGAACGATTACCATAAATATCTGTATAGTTATTAGATGCTTCTAAATTATCCATAAGATCGTTAATTTTCTTTTTATGACTGGCTTCACCATGCCCAGATCCTACCTTATTACACGGTCCATTATGCACCAAGATACTAAGATTACCAACAAAATATGTATGACAATCCTCAACCTCAAAGTTAAATACTTCTACAGGTTCCTCAAGTTCAATTAAACTGACACTGTTTACAGTTGCAGTATTCCAGTCCTTGGTGTAGACAACATCACCGGGTACAAGATTACAAGCGTCTATCCATCCCTTGCCTTTAACCTGGAACGGATGTGTTTCGGTGCACTGAATGACCTCACCGTCAATGTCAAGCTCAGTAAGGCGATTCACCTTGTTGATGGTGGTTGTAATAACCTTCTTTTCTGCAACCGCACCCGTAATGTGATCTACGCAGGGAACAGTATCGCCAACCTGAATGGTTTCAATTGCCTTCTTACCGAGAGTAGTAAGAACAGTCGTTCCCGCGACAAAACAGAATGAGGGATTGCCGCTCATTGCACTGATTCCGGAACTGATACCGCCCATCACCATGCCGGAAATGAGTCCGTCTTTTGCACCTTCAAGAGCACCCTTTGCAGCGCCTTTACCCATTCCGCGGAGAGTGCCTTCCAGTGTTCCGGTTTCTTTGTACCCTTCAACAGCACCCTGTACACCGCCGGTTACAGCTCCTGTGGCAGCTCCGACTACAGCTCCGACAGCCGCGCCTTGAGCTGCTCCCGCAAATGTGGAAGCCACCGCGCACATTGCTGCACCTGCCGCACCGCCTGTTGCCGCGGTCGCCGCCGCCACTGTTGCGGCTACTGCCGCTACGACCACAACCACTGCGACTGCCTTTACAAGCTTCTTCCAGAAGGACAGATCTCCCTCGTCGTCTCTGCCCGCCACAGGGTTATTGTCGCAGTAAGCATAGAGGTTCAGTCCGTTGATGTCATACTTCGCGTCCTCAAGAACATCCGTGGTGTCGGCGTTGATGAATCTGCCGGTCTCGGG
>CALWJX010000074.1 GCA_944381085.1 uncultured Clostridia bacterium | reverse complement strand
CGGATACTCAATACCTTTCGGTAAAAAGCATCCGCTTTTTTTCTTTTTTCAGCTAAGTTAATGACTCAGCCCCTTTGAGGAACATACACCCGAGAATACCGTGAGATTCCTGAAAATGCTTGTAAAAGAGTTTCCTTTTCCCATCAGGACAATTCAGACAGATAACGGAACGGAATTTACATACAAATTCATCAGTGATACCGAGAAAAGTCCGATGGATAAGCTGCTTGAAACATGGGACATTGACCACGTAAAGCACACTAAAATACGTAAAAATACATTATTATTTGAAAAACAACGGGTAACATAAAAACACAAAAAAGCCTTGATATTAAAGGAAAACCCTTTTGCATCAAGGCTTTTTGACGTGGCGGAGAAGGAGAGATTCGAACTCTCGAACCGCTTTTGACGGTTACACGATTTCCAATCGTGCGCGCTCGACCAGCTACGCGACTTCTCCATATATAAAAGTTATTTAACCCGTCGCTTCAGACGACTTAAATATGATACCACAAAAATCTTAAATTGTCAATAGATTTTTTATATTTTTTTACAATTCCTCATTCAATTAACTTTTTCAATGTAAAAATCTAAATTGACCCGATAAACGGGGGCAACTCACTCAAAGCGATTCGATGTCGGATTTTAAAATATCCGCGGGCTCCGGACATATCCGGAGCCTGCCAAAAAGATCATTCGCAGATTTCGTATGACATTTTATATAGGTTTTCAATCTTCGCCTGTCTGAACGCGCAGGTGGATTTCATCTCGGCAATGGCGTCCGGGCTGAAATTGTCGAGATCGCCCTCCTGTATTTTCCCCTTGTACATTCTGTCAAGTATCAACGCATAGTTGATATCAACCGCGGTGACCTTACCTCCCTGCATACACATAACCACATTGCTCTTTCCCTCAAGCAGGCAGCTTACAGCCGCGGTACCCATATTGGTAGCGGTGAGTCTGTCCCTCAGCGTGGGAGATCCGCCTCTGACCACGTGTCCGAGTCTCGCGAATCTGGTATCAATTCCCGTAGCGTTCTGAAGTTTTTCGACAAACTTTTCACTGTATTCATGGTCATGATTGGCGGACATTCCCTCCGCAAATACGGCAATCAAACCTCTTTTTCCGTTGGCGCGCGCCTTTTTGAGTTTATCAATGGCAAATTCCTCATCAAAAGGCACCTCCGGAATGGCTATAATAACGGCTCCGGCGGAAATACCGGCATAAAGAGCTATCATTCCGCAGTCTCTTCCCATAACCTCCACAATATTGCATCTCGCATGTGACTCGCAGGTCTCCCGTAAGTAATCTATAAGCTGCAGCACGGTATTCATCGCCGTATCAAATCCAATGGTATACTCGGTGGCGGTAATGTCATTATCTATCGTTCCGGGAATGCCTATAGACGGGATGCCGTGATTGGTAAGGTCAGTGGCGCCGCGGAAAGTACCGTCTCCGCCTATAGCCACAATAGCGTCTATCTGATTATCCTCACATGTCTTAATCGCCTTCGCCATTCCCTCCTCCGTCTTGAATTCGGGACAGCGTGAGGAATAGAGTATAGTTCCTCCGTGAGTTATAATGTTCGATACCGCATGTGTGTCAAGCTCAGTAAAATTTCCGTTTATAAGTCCGTTATATCCCTCAAGAATTCCGACGACCTCAATGCCTTCCGCAAGCGCTTTTCTCGTCACCGCCCTGATTGCGGCATTCATACCCGGAGCGTCTCCGCCGGATGAAAGTATTCCTATCTTTCTGTATTTTGCCATATTTCACCTTTCATGCCGGTCATCCGGCATACAGAATAAATTAATATTTCGACATTAATTATAACACGCGGACACATCTGAAAAACTACCATAAATTAAGTATAAATCAAAAACTTTTATAAGCTTTTGTTTTAATTTTTTCAACATTTCGTCAAAATATATCGGAGTCATTCAGAAGACTCAGCAAAAAGCAAACCGCGGCATACCTTGTCTGTTCTCTGGTTTTGTCTTTACCGACCGAAAGTCTGTATACTCGGGAAAACTCCTCTGCTTGTACACCGGCGTAAACAGTTCCGACAGGGTCTTTGTCGTTTCCGCCGGACGGCCCGGCGAATCCGGTCACCGATACACCTATCCGGCTATTGAATTTTTCCCTTACGAGCACCGCCATTTCATGCGCGGTCTGAAAGCTCACCTCTGTATATTTTTCGATAGTATCAGGACTGACTCCCAGAACCGATATTTTGATGTCGTTGTTGTATGTTATCATTCCGCCGCAATAGATATCGGAAGCCCCGGGAATATCGGTAATAACCGCCCCGATAAGTCCCCCGGTGCAGGACTCCGCCGCGGAAACAGTCACTCCGGCTTTACCCATTTTTCCGACAAGCAGTTCGGCAAGCTCACGGCTTTTGAAAAAATAATCTTCAAAGTAGATTTCTAACTCATCTTCATTTACGTATATTTCGGAATAATCCATAATCATCACCTCAAAATCCAAAGTGCGGGCGTATTTTACAAACGTCAGACATCATACCTGACGGCAAGTTACTTCTTGACATGAACATCGAGCTGCGGAAACGGTATATCGATTCCGGCATTTCCGAATTCCTCTAAAATCTCCTCAAGCAAACTGTATTTTAATGCCCAATAATCCGAATTTGCGCACCAAAGTTTAAGCGTAACACGCAAAGACGAGTCCCGCATTTCGGTTAATCTCACCGACGGTGAGGGATCGTTTAATACTTCTCCGTGCCTCGCCGCGACTTCAAGCACCGTCTGCTTGACAAGCTCTAAATCCGAGCCGTACGCGACGTCGAGCTGAATATCGAGTCTGCGTTTTTCCTGAGTCGAGTAATTTACAATTGTGGATTCGGTAAGCAGTTTGTTCGGAATAACAACCGTGCGGTTGTCGGTTGACAGCAAAGTGGTATAAAATACTCCCATATCCGACACCGTACCGCTGTATTCCTCAGATTCGATATAGTCTCCGATGCGGAACGGCTTGAATACAAGAAGCATAATTCCCGACGCGAGATTGCCGAGAGCTCCCTGCACTGCGAGCGATATAGCAAGACCGATACTTCCTATTACCGCAACGATTGACGCCATAGGAACTCCGAGTATTGCCACAATTGACGCCGCAAGTATAACGTAAAGCGATATTCTCACAAACGCCATAACAAACTGATGAACCATTGCGTCGGTTTTTCCCATAAGCTTACTGCCCGACAGCTTCTTAACGACAAATTTTATCAGAAACCTGCCTATTATCAGAAGCAATACCGCACTTACAAGCCTTATGGCTATATTCTGACACTCAGCCAATAAATTGTTCCAAAACAGATTCCAATCCATAGTATTCCTTTCCGTTTCAAGGGATTTTTATTCTTTTGAGTTCTTTACACTGTATGCTTAACCCGGACAGTTTTGCGCCGAGCAAAACTGCGGCATACAGCAAAAGATTATCATTCTTTTGTTTTCTTTACGCTGTATGCTTAACCCGGACAGTTTTGCGCCGAGCAAAACTGCGGCATACAGCAAGAGATTACCATTAT
>CALWJX010000073.1 GCA_944381085.1 uncultured Clostridia bacterium | reverse complement strand
GTTTGGACTATACGGAGCTGTTCAATACGTATTTGCGAGCTTGGAGAAAAGTAAATCCCATCACAATGTTTGAGATAATCTATCATCAACAATAGCGCCATCTTCTAAACGTATTATACGCTTACATTGATTTGCAACATCCATATCATGGGTAACAACAATAACACCAACACCTGTTTTGTTTATTTGTTGTAAAACAGATAGAATTTTTTCTGTATTTTCATTGTCCAATGCCCCTGTTGGCTCATCAGCAAAAATATAATGTGGAGACCCAACAATGGCCCTGGCTATTGCCACCCTTTGCATTTCCCCTCCGGAAAGATCTTCGACACATCTTTTTGTCAAATAATCTATTCCAATCAAATCAATCGCCTTTTTAGCTTTGGCAATTTTCTCTTTTTTAGAATATCTTACTTTAGAAAATGATAATGGTAAGTATACATTTTCTAATACAGAAAAATCAGAGATGAGAGAATAATGTTGCATAACAATTCCGATATATTCATTTCGGAATCTCGATAATTCCTTTTCTGTCAAATCAAAGATTGAAATATTGTCAATTTCTACATTTCCTTTTTCACATGGTTCAATTCCCATCAAAATATGTAGTAAAGTGCTCTTCCCTGCTCCGGAAGTTCCAATAATTGCAGTCATTTCATTTTGCAATGTAATTGTAACATCTTTCAATGCCCGGACTCTTTGTTTTCCTTGTATAAATTCTTTGGTTACATGTTTTATTTCAATCATTACTCTACCTCGCTGATAGCCTCACTCTTCAACCTTTAAAAGTTGAAGAACTGTTTTGTTTTTGAGTGCTAATTTCGTAATAACCCAACTGACAAAAAGATTGAATAGATAAATTATCAAAGTACACACAACATTCAATAAGGTTATTTTATACCATCCCGATAAAGCTCCTGTTTGAATTAACAGATTTGTAATAAAAAATGTTATCAAAAAACTAATCAGAATAATCAATAAAACATTTATCAATGCCAAATTAACACAATCTTTTTTCCGTCCTCCGCACAATAAAAAACAACTGTAATAATATTGATTGTTTTTTATAGAAAGCACTGTAAAACTTACAATTCCAATTGTGCATAAAAGAAGTAAGCATATTAATAATGGTATATAATAAGTATATCCTTGCTTAATATGATATTGGCTGTTGTTTAGGAGTTGTTCATACGTATATGCATATCCTTGATTCTTGATTATATTATAATTTCTATTAAATTGTTCAGATGTTATATTATCTTCAAAAAATATAAATCGAGTATCACATTCATATGTTATCTCTTTAGCAAAAGTTGGATATAGTTCATCAATTCCAAAAAATGTTACTGTATCTGGATTGCATTCCTTAATTAAGTGATCGGAATTAGCCGAATTTGTTGACATCGTTAAATTAACAAATTTTTGTGATGGGGACAAAACTCCGCATACATAGACATTTATATAAGTACCGTTTTGAAACCGAATAACTGCAGTTTTACCATATTGATATTGACTCGTTTCTTTACTTATAATAATTGGATAGTAATTTGTACCGCGAATGGTTTTTACCGAACAGTTCCAATTCCCTTCAGAAAGGGGAATGGCAAGATTATCTATCAAGGCTTTACTATAAAAATACATCCTTGAATTATCGTTTACCGGACCATAACGCACTTTTCCAACTGAATAAAATGAATTAATTTCAGACAAATCTAAAAAATTATTTCCCTTATATTTTGTAACATCGTAAGAAACCATATAAAGCACTGTTTTGTGGGATGGTAACGAAAAAACGATTTCATAATTATCTTGTATACTTTTCACTTCAATTATAGCAAAGTTGGAGAACAAAACACTTATACAAAGAAGAACTATTAAAATAAAATTAACAAAAAAATGTCTAATTAACAAATTGAATGCCATGGATATTTGACTAAAAAAACGATTCATGACTCATCTCACTACCTTTCCGGATGGAAATATCTGCTTTCGATATTTAATACAAATCATTGGTATGAAAAGTAATATAATACTTAAAAAATATAATACCCAAAGAACAGCTACATCCTCCAATGGAAGATATGACACAAAATTTGAATTTAAAAGATGGATTATTTTCGCAATAACAGTTTGAAACAGAACTATCCCGATAGCAGATGATATAGCACATATAACAAGAATTTCTTTTAATATTTGACTAATAGCTTTTAAAGTTGAACATCCAAGTATGTAAAAAACCCGCATTACAGGAAGGTCTTCTTTGATGATATATTGAAATAATCCGAAGAAATTAATATTTATCAATAATATAATTAAAAAAAACAGAAAACATTCAAGTGAACCGATACAGTCCCAAAATTCAAGTTTATTATCAGATATTTCTATTTTAGAACCGGGAAATTTTTCTCTTACATTCAATATACAATTTTTTACCGTTTCGGATGAAGCAGACTTTGAAAAAACAATTTGAATATCAGATAAAGTAGAGATATATTCAATAGAACGGTGATTAACTTCCCATTCGCTTGTTGAGGTAAAACCTATAATTTCATGAGGATATCCGAATATTTCAATAGAATCGCCCACTGAAAAATCCGCATAATTTTGAGACAATTGAATGATACAAGGAGGTAATTGTGTCGCAGGTGCTTTGTCAAAAAAATTACCGGCACTCAAATGTAAAGGATTCTCTTTATTATAGTGTAAATATACTTTAACCGGGATTTGATTATAATAAGACTGAAACCAAATACAATCAATATTTTCAGAATATGATTGATATAAGTCTTCTGTATAATTTATTATGATTTCTTTCGTATACGTATCAGAAGGTTCAATCGAAATGCTTTGTTCTGAAGAATTGTAAGATTGTATGGAAGAAACATACAAAAAAACAAAACAAAAAGCAAATACGGAGCAAATTTGACAAGCTAAGAAAATAAATACAATGCTTTTGTTTTTATTAAAATGCCGTTTTAGCAGTTGAAAGATTGACATAATGTTTCTCCAATAGGAGCGGAGTTGATGGATACAACTCCGCTCCACCAAATTATATTATGATCCGGTATATTCGGCCAGGGCTACATTAATTAAATCGTTTACATGCCCATAATGCCAAGTTTTAGTGGGAGATTCAAAGAATCCAGCTTTTACAACCACCTCAGCACTGGTTATACCAAACTCATCACGTTCTTCATATTTCGTACCGTCCTTAACAATAATATAAGAAACGACAGCGGATTGAGATATATTCGACCCTCCAGAAACAGAAGTTTCAGTTTTTGGTGCACTAAGAATTATTATCAAATTATATTATATTTTTTTTGTTTTTATGGAGCAAAGACTATATTCATCTTTGCTCCATAAAAAGAGTAAGATTAGGCACTCAAATAAAATATATAATTTTTCAACAATCAAAGCTACCATATTAAAAAATTATTCTACTTCCGGAGGACTCGTCGTTTCACCTTCAGCTTCTTCCATAACACCATAAAAATGGTATTCCATATCAATCCCGGCAATATCAACTAACCAGTCCCGGTCTTCTTCCGATATACTTCCGTATTTTGTACCATT
>CALWJX010000072.1 GCA_944381085.1 uncultured Clostridia bacterium | reverse complement strand
GGACAGTTTTGCGGGACGCAAAACTGCGGTATACAGCCAGTATGACTATATTAAATAGATTTCTTCACGCTGTATACGTGAAAGCGAGGATAGAACCCGGACAGTTTTGCGGGACGCAAAACTGCGGTATACAGCCAGTATGACTATATTAAATAGATTTCTTCACGCTGTATACATTATATCATACAGTCTGAATTATTTCAATATTTCTTTAATACAAATTTGAAATTTTTGACAAAGCGGCTTCATCCGCCTTTCGGTCGGCTCATATAGAATTTATTGTAAAGAGAATGCCGCAAACAAAAAATATGCTTGCGGCGTTCATTAAAGTTATTTATTAAAATATGGGATTCTTATAAATCATCTTGCGTTTTTGTTTTTAACCCCGGATACGATGTTGTAATAAGCATTCGACGTCAGTTTGTATACAACGGTATAAAACAGAGCGAACAGTAAAAAGCAGATAATCGTTGTGACTGCGAAAAGGGTGGTGTTGTTGAGGTTGAAGAGAAACAGCAGCTTGCAAATGATTGGGAACGCAAACAGCAGGTGAAGTCCCGCGAACAGAAGCGGCATGAAGAACACGGTCAGAAGCTGAGAATTGATGCTTTTGCGTATCTCCTTTTTGGTCATGCCGACTTTTTGCATGATTTCAAACCGGGTTCTGTCTTCGTAGCCCTCGGATATCTGTTTGTAGTAAATTATAAGGACCGCGGCAAAAATAAATTCCAGACTCAAAGTAATTCCCAAAAACAGAAGGGAACCGAACAGGTCGAAGAAGCTTTCACGGTTTGCCTCACGGCTTTCTATGCTGTGTCCCAAAAACGAGCTTTCACCGTTTATTTCCATTTCTCTTACGGTTTCGTTCAGGTCGGAGGACAGAGAGACCTGACTGTCGCCGTCAAGCCCTGTGTCAAAGCTGTATATCCAATATAGCTGAAGAGCGCTGTTATTCTTTTCCTCAATCAGCTTTGAGAGCATATCCGCGGTATTCAGAAAGTCCGGGACAATTATTGCGAGTGTAGGAATTATATCGGCGGACATATTTCCGTTGGCGAAAAATTTATCAACCGAACCTTTTACCGTGTAAGTTTCACCGGACGAAAAGGACAGTGTGTCTTCGGAGTATTCGGTCCTGTAGGAATAGATGAGCGCTTCATTTTCCCCGAGGACATAATCGGTTCCGAAGTTTTTGTTGTAGTCCTCCACGGACACGACGTATATGTTGACAACTCCCGAATATGCGTCCAGACTGAAATTGTTTATTTTGGTTTCGTCTGTTTCGATCATATTTCCCATAAGCAATCCGGTAATCGCTGTATATCTGTAGTCGTACAGGTTTGTACGGTTGGCACCGTATTCATCGCATATTTTTCCGACAGTTTCCCGCAGTCCGGAGATTCTTTCCTCGGACATTTCATTTGCGTATAAAAAGCTGAAGGACATGTTTATTTCTTTCGGATATCTTGTGTTGACCGCGTCCTCGTTTCCGAAATACAGCGTTGTGGTCGAGGAAATCATCACAAGCACCATTGTTATCAGGATGCAGATAGATGCAAGTCCCGCTCCGTTGCGTTTCATTCGGTATGTCATTGAGGATACGGATACAAAGTGGTTGGGTCTGTAATAATACCGCTTGTTTTTCTGAAGTATACGACAGAAAAGCACCGAGCCCGAAATAAATATCATGTATGAGCCTAAGATAACCAATATTACAGCCACAAAAAACCATATCAGCGCGGAAACGGGATCTGCGACATTTACGGCGATATAATAAGCGAGAGCAAGTATAATTACTCCTAAAATCCCGAAAAACCAGTTGGCTTTGGGAGGCTTTTCACCGGTATTTTCACTGCGGAGCAGATCTATGGCGTTTGATATTTTGACCTGACATATCGAATTTACAAACAGTAAAAGAAAGATTACTCCGAAGACAGCCGCGGTTGTAAGCACGGCGGAGAAAGATATGCTCAGCGAATAGTTTATATCTCCGTGCACTATGTTGACAAGTCCGAGCTCGGCAAGCTTTGAAAGCGAGATTCCGGCAAAAAGTCCTATGGCGAGGGAAATCAGCGCCGTAATTAGGGTTTCACTGAAAATAATGCGGCATATGTCGTATTTGCCCATACCCAGAATGTTCAAAAGTCCGAATTCCTTTTTTCTCCTGCGGATCAGAAAGGAGTTGGTGTAAAACAAAAACAACGCGGCGAATATGGCGATTACCCAGCTTCCGAACTGAAGCGTAGTGTAAATCGTACCCGATCCTATCATGTATGAAACGGTGTTGCTGTGTTGCAGGGAGGTGATGATATAATGCATCATTATCATTACGGTGCATGTCAGGATGTACGGAAAATACAGCTGTTTGTTTTTTCTTATACTGTCGAGCGCCAGCTTTGAGTAAAAGAATTTCTTCATTTTCTGTCACCGCCTGTCGCAAGCAAAGTCAGCGTGTCGGATATTTTCTGGTAAATAGCGTCGTTTGTATCGCCGCCGCGGTAAATCTGGTGGAATACCTCGCCGTCGCGTATGAACAGCACACGCCCGGCGTGACTTGCCGCCTTTACCGAGTGAGTCACCATGAGAATGGTCTGACCGGTTCTGTTTATTTCTCCGAAGAGATTCAGAAGCTCGTCGGTTGCCTTGGAATCAAGCGCTCCCGTGGGCTCGTCGGCGAGGATAAGCTTGGGGCGGGTAATAAGTGCCCGCGCGACCGCGGCTCTTTGCTTCTGTCCGCCGGAAACCTCATAGGGATATTTTTTCAGGATATCCGATATCGCGAGCTTTGCGGCAATGGGTTCGAGACGGGAATGCATTTCCGGGTATTGCTTCCTTGCGAGGACAAGCGGCAGATAGATGTTGTCCTCAAGCGTGAAGGTATCGAGCAGATTGAAATCCTGAAATACAAACCCGAGATTGTCGCGTCTGAATGCCGCAATTTCGGAGTCTTTAATATCCGTAAGATTTTTTCCGTCAAGTATTACACTCCCGCTTGTGGGTCTGTCAATTGCCGCCAATATGTTGAGCAAGGTTGTCTTTCCGGAACCCGATTCGCCCATTATGGCCACATATTCTCCCTCTTCAACGCTGAAATTTACGTTTTTCAGGGCTTCTACCTTATTTCCTCCGATAAACGAGGAATAAATTTTTTTGACGTTTTTTACTTCCAGAATACTCATTTATTTAAAAATCCTTTCGAGCCGCGGGTTTGAGCGCTTTTATACCGTGTTTCCCGTGTGATTTCGCGGCTGTCTTTTTCAGTAATATTGTAACAGAAAAGGGAAACGTATGCCATGTTTTCGGCTTACATTTCCCCTGTCAATCTTACATTTTTGTAAGATTTATTCTTTTTGCAGTCTGTACTGTTCCAGATTTATAAAGACCTTTGTGCCGACGCCGGGCTCAGATGTTATTTTTATCGAATGACCCAGCCTGTCGCATATACTTTTGCAAAGATAAAGACCGATACCGCTTGCTTTTTTGTCATGACGACCGTTATAGCCGGTGTAGCCCTTTTCAAAAATTCGGGGGAGATCCTCCGGCGCGATTCCGATGCCTGTATCTTCAATGCATAAAGTGTAACTGTCGGCGGCGTATATTTTAACGCATCCCCGACGTGTATACTTTAAGGCAACACCGCGCAAAGCAAGGGGCTTGAAATTCAGACAAAAATATGGTATAATAAACCCATGGATAAACAA
>CALWJX010000071.1 GCA_944381085.1 uncultured Clostridia bacterium | reverse complement strand
AAATAACCGCGGGGATGTTGGTATATGCGCATAATCCCGATACCGGTGAAACAGAGCTTAAAGAAGTTGTGCAGACGTTTGTCAGAGAGACAAGCGAGCTTGTACACATCAAAGTAAATGGCGAGGAAATTATTACGACGCCGACACATCCGTTCTGGGTACCGCAAAAGGGATGGACTGACGCGATACAACTCCGCGCAGGAGACAGGTTGCAGCTTCTCAACGGAGAGTACGTCATCATAGAGCAGGTACAGCACGAAATCCTTGAAGCACCTGTAACCGTATACAACTTTGAGGTTGAGGATTTTCATACGTATTATGTTGGCGACACATCTGTGTTGGTGCATAATAAGTGTACACCTTCCAATAGTAAAAACTATTCACCGGATAAGATTGCCGATAAATATGATATTACGGTAGAACAGTATCACAAACAGGTCAAACCCGAAATATTGAAACAAGCTCCCCCAAAGATTAACATTGTTGGGAAGAATCCGAATATTATGCTTAATAAAGCTGGAGAAATAGGCTATCAAGGGGCGAATGGGAGAGGATTCCAAGATACTGGTCTAATCATGGGTGATATTTTAAAGAAATTAGGATTGAGGTAAAAATATGGTAATTAGTGATTTTAATATCATTTGCTTAAGTCAACTTACTCCAAGCTTGATATCTTATAATGGAATCGTTATAGATGTTATTTCATTGCATAATGGATATGGTCAACATTGGAAAGTATTACAAAAAAGCAAAGGTGTATGGTATCAATTTAGTCCACTTGAGCGCGAGACAACAAGACAATACAATGATGAGTTTTTTGATCTTACTGTCTGTAATACAGATTTTCAAGTTGTTGTACTTGAAAAATATCATGATACTCTAAAAAAAATTGTGGATGACTATTTGACATTATCTCCAATTCATGAAATATTGGTACTTATACGGCTTGATGAAAAAGGAGAATCAAATAATAATGTGATGATGAAGTATACAGATTTCGTAATAAATCTCGATGCCGGGAAGTTGCTGTTCAACAAAATATACCATGTTGTAAGATAGATGAAACATTGACTAAAGTGCTTTCACATGAATACGTTTTAATGAATATGCCAAATGACACTTTATAAAATTAAGTGTCATTTGGCAAAATATAAATTAGGCCTAAAGTAAGAAAAAATTTTATAACAGAATAGCCTATTTAGATGATGAAGCTAACAAAGTTATACATTCTTCGTTCGCGACCGGAGGAGGAGCCATAGTAAAAGTAGCATCCAAAGCTGACGATGTTATCGATCTTGGTAGAACGGTAGATAAAGCACTTGATGTTGCAGACACTGCCGCAGACATTGGAAAAGCAGCAGATAGAATCGATGATGTCAATGACTCTTCAAGAGCTGTAAAGAACATATGTGAAAGAGCTTGTTTCATAGCCGGAACTTTAATTGAGACTGATAACGGCTCTGTTCCGATTGAAGAAATAACCGCGGGGATGTTGGTATATGCACATAATCCCGATACCGGAGAAACAGAGCTGAAAGAGGTTGTGCAGACGTTTGTCAATGAAACAAACGAACTTGTGCATATTAAGGTGAACGGCGAAGAGATCATCTCTACACCTACACATCCGTTCTGGGTACCGCAAAAGGGTTGGACAGATGCGATACAACTCCGCGCAGGAGACAGGTTGCAGCTACTGAATGGCGAATATGTCATTATTGAGCAGGTACAGCACGAAATCCTTGAAGCACCTGTAACCGTATACAACTTTGAGGTTGAGGATTTTCATACGTATTATGTTTCTGATAGTGCTATATTGGTGCATAATAAATGTGTAGTTAACCAAAACGGGGTTAAAGTTGAGGTTCGAACAAGAGAGGATCCTCGTCATATCCCGCATGCACATGTAAGCGGTAATGGGCCGAATACAACAATTGGTTTAGATATGCAACCGATGAAAAACCATCCAGCATTATCTTCGAAGCAATACAGTGTCGTAGAAAAAAATTGGGAGGCAATAACAAATGCAATTATACAGATATTCGGCAGATAATGATCTTCAACAGATTATATATAAGGTATTAGATACTAAAACTGATTCAATTTTAGTATCTTGGATACAAGAAAATGAAGGTGATAAAGAATACAATGTCGAGGAACCTATTTTGATAAGATTTATATACCATACATTGCTACATAAAAAAGCAAAAGAGGTTTTATGCGATGTTGTGAATCTATTGTCTAATAAATCCATAACTCGAACGGTATTTCATATGTTATTATATTATCCTGATGAATCAATAAGGACAGATGTTTTGGTAATATTGGCACATATGAATTTGACATTATATCAACTTAGAGTTTTATGTGAAACTGAAGTAACTTTTGAATGCTTTTATACATTGGGAGAGAAATTATATCTCGATGAAAAAGTACCAGTAAATAAATTTGAGGGTTTTATTGAGTTTTTCTCTCATTCAAAGTTTAAAGATCATTTAATCGTTTTTCAGAATAATTTTGTTAAACAAGGTTTTAGCAAAGAAAAGGATATTATTATAGAGAAATATACTGCAAAGTTGAAGCCCTAACATCATTACAATAATAAGTTACGGATAAATGGGTTTCATAATAGTATCCTAACTTTATGAACACATGGGGCTCGCCGGGAAACGAAGAGGCGTAAGAAATTTTTCCTTTTTTGTTTTCGGCGGGCTCCGTCTTTAGAAAATTACAATTTAATCCGGCTTTGTATTATTGGTGGAGAACAATGGTTGGAAACTTAATTGAAGATTAAAATATGATAAAACTTTAATATCGGCATTGAATGGTTGGGAAATGCTTTTCCTGCCACTCAATACCGATAAGTATAAAAAAGATAGCTGACGATTCAGATGTAGGAGCTGCGGATGGAGGACTAGTTAAATATCATTAGCTGCTCAGCTAACAAAGATTAAAAATAAATTTCCAAAATAAAGAAAAAAGGTATTGACAGATTGTTAATAAATGTGTATAATGGAAATAGCAGAGAATTCAGAATCAAAAATCGCATAGCTACGACAGGTGAATAAATATCATGATATACACAGCAGGCGAAATACGAAATTTTTTATTTAGCCTAAAGCGGCGATATGGTGAATGAAATGAAACAGAGAAAAGTAGCGGGTTGTATACGGAATATATGGCGTATATGGCTGAATAATGCCAGTTTTTTCTCTGCGCCATTTGGACAAAAGGGAAGCAAAACAGAATAAAATAAAGCTCCGGTAGTTGCGAAAACGCAATGAGCCGGAGCTTTGTGTTTTTCAGGAGAGGAGGAAGACGCGGAAAAAGAGAAACAAATATAAGTCGGAAGCAAAAAAATAGCCCTGAGAACAATACCAAAGAACTGACCACACGCAAAATACCATAAGCCGGATACCGTTAACCAAATAAGCAAACGTAAAAAACATCAGCCAAAGCAAAATAAAAATGATTCCTGAAAATAAAATAACAATTAAGAAAGGAAAAGGATATGAAAAAGATAGGAACACGCGCTTTGTCTATAGTTATATCAATTTTGATGATAATTTACCTTGTGCCTACGTCAGTATTCGCTAATATGGCGCAAAACTTGTCTGACAGAAATGAGGATATTGATAATACAGAGGCAGCGGGAATAATCCGCGACGTGTTTGAAGTGACAGACCGCAGGGAAGAAACGGTGAAGCACTTCAGGCTTGAGGATGGC
>CALWJX010000070.1 GCA_944381085.1 uncultured Clostridia bacterium | reverse complement strand
AACAGGAGGAAGCTGGAATGTTCGGATTTCATAAGAAGAAAAGGATAGTTAGTATACCCGTTACAGAGTATGAATACTATATCATTATCGATTCGTTGCTTAAATACAGGGATAAGCTGATAGCGCAGGGAAAATATACCGACGGGGTTGACGAAACGATTCTCGCGGTAAGTAAATAACATTCGGGCATCGAAAGGCGCCCGTTTTTCTTTCGGTCAGTAATCCTGTATTTTTCGTACATAGCCGTTGGGGTAATAAAAACTCCGACGGCTTTTTCTTTTCCGGAAGGTAGGGGATGTCTATGATTGTGTTAAAGTAGAACTTGCAAAATTTAAGGAAACGGAGGCAAAAAGTCATTCGGTGAGAAAGTTTTTCGCAAAGACAAGAAATGTTTTGAAAAGCAGACGAGGAGACGGTTATGTGGATACGGCGGTTAAGATGATTATAGCGGTCGTGATTGGCGCGTTGCTTCTCTCGGGTTTGTATTATATTTTCAATAACATTATACTTCCGGGGCTTGCGGAACGTATTCAGGATATGTTCAGCCTGTAAATCAGGCAGACCGGACGCGGCATGTCAGATAACAATGACGGTGGCATTGTTTATCCATGACCTGAATCAAACCACCGATACAATAAATCAAAAAAGAGGTAATTTCAGATGAAAAAATTTTTTAACAAGCTACAGAACAAGGCAAATGCAATCATGGTCAAGGTAAAGACCGCGATTGAAAACAGAAAGGGCGAAGGATATGTAGATACCGGCGTCAAGATCATCATTGCCGTTGTTGTCGGCGCGGTCATTCTCGGAGGACTGTACACACTCTTTGACAATGTAATGCTTCCCACGCTTGAGACCAGAATCAGTGATATGTTCGACTATACGGCTTGACTTGGATTATATAAAAAGAAAGAGGTAAATTGAAATGAAAAAGTTTTTTAACAGGGTACAGAACAAGGCAAACGCAATCATGGTCAAGGTAAAGACCGCGATTGAAAACAGAAAGGGCGAAGGATATGTGGATACGGGCGTTAAGATCATCATCGCGGTTGTTGTCGGTGCGGTCATCCTCGGAGGACTCTACGCACTCTTTGACAATGTGATTCTCCCCCGTCTCAACACTGAGATTCAGAATATGTTCAACTATACCGCTTGAAAAAACATATCAAAGGAGGGCGGAATTTTTCTGTCCTCCTGATGTAAAGGAGAACGGATGGAAATTTTATTTAACTTTTTGAAGCTTTTTGCACTTGTATTATGCTCGGCAGGGGTAACCGCGATTCTGAGCCGTTATATGCAATTCAGCAAGTTCAAAGTCAATGCTCTTGCCAATATTTTTATTATTACGGTAGTCTCGGTTTCGCTGTTCATGTTCGGCGGGATATCGGTGTGGACGGTCAAGGGTATTGTTATGGCGCTTGTGCTGCTTTACGCGTCGGTGCAGGACATTTCGACGCGAAAGGCTGACGACAGTCTGTGGATTATGCTTTTGATGCTGTCACTTGTGAATTTCGGAGAACACAGTGTTCTGTCCATGATTTTGGGAGGACTTATTGTTTTTGTTCCGCAGCTCGCCATCGCGATCTTCTCCAAAAACGGCGGTATCGGAGGAGCGGACATAAAAATTTCAACGGCAGCCGCCTTGTGCCTCGGATTTTTCGGAGGTACACTCGGATACGTCATCGGACTTGCTTTCGGAATCGTATTCCAACTCATTTACAATAAAGTGAAAAACAGAACCTACAGAAAGTCTTTCGCGCTTTTACCGTTTCTTTCAGCGGGACTGATGGTCGGTTATTTTATCTGATACAGAATAAAGGAGGATGAAGAATGTTATTTGGAAAAACCGGAGCCAAACACACAAAAGCACCGAAACAACCGAAGATAGCAGGAAAAAAGCTGTTTTCATCAAGGACAGTGGTGGGCATTTTTTGTATCATACTTGCCTTTGTCATTACTTTTGGCGTAGCGCCGCTTGTCAATCGTTTCAGCGACCGGAAGATTGACATCGTAAGACTCAGGACAGATGTGGAAAGAGGACAGATTATTGATGGGGAGGATATTGAAGTTGTAAGCGTCGGTTCCCATAACTTACCCGGAGATGTTATAAAAGACGCGGACGCCGTTATCGGCAAGTACGCGGCGACAGACCTTTACGCGGGAGATTATCTTTTTGATGGCAAGCTCTCAACGGATAACAAAAGCGCAGACGATGTTTTACTCGGACTTAAGGGAGAGAAAGTGGCTGTCAGTGTAAGTATTGGAAATTTTGCCGAGGGACTTTCAGGCAAACTTGAAAACGGGGATGTTGTGAGCGTTATCATTTATGATAAAGAAGCGGATACGTCATATATCCCCGCTGAGCTGAAATATGTGAAGGTGATTACTGCTACCACAAGCGACGGTATTGATATGGATAAAGCTGAGGGCGGCGTTAAATTGGAAACGGTTACGCTTCTTGTCACGCCCGAACAGGCTGAAAGGCTTGCTTACTATAACTCCGCCACAGATATTCACTTCGCGCTTGTTTACAGGGGAGAAGCGGACAAGGCTGACGCTTTTATCAGAATACAGGATGAGTATATCAGGTCTCATCACATAGACAACACGCCAAAGGCAGAGGAGGGAAGCAATGGGTAAACTCATAGCGGTATGGGGTGCGCCGAACAGTGGAAAGACCGCGTTGTCGGTGAAGCTCGCGGAAGCGATTTACAGTCGCTCGCGCGGGAAAAGTTCTGTTATTGTTGTGTTTACCGATATTGTAACTCCTACACAGATAAAAAAGCGATCACATCGCTTACCATTCAGGATGTTCTGAAAATGAAGGTAACTAAAGGGGAAATGCGGAATATCTGCGAACTGATGGAGGCCATCCGGGACAACGACCTTTTGAATTATTTCATTGACAGCAGGGCGGAGGAAAAGGATGATATTTGAAAGTACCGTGCTCTGGGATGAAAAAGAACTGTTTTCCGAATGTGGCAGAGCCGAACAGGGATATATGGGGTACGCGAAATATATTCTTACAGAGTCGGGCTTTGGTTTGCAGGTGAACACATTTCGGGATTATACTGTTGAAATACAAGCCTATGTCCAAAAAGGTAAGGAAAGCGTTGTCGGTCTGGATTTCCATTGTTATGGTTATTACCATGATGACGCTCTGTACCGTGACATGTTTTGCGGCGGAAGATGATCCCATTACAGTCGTTAATAACCTTTCTGACTTTATGTTCGGGCTTGTCCGTGCTGTCGGTATGATTATGCTGGGATTTGCGGTTGTGCAGATCGGTTTGTCTCTCAAATCGCACGACCCTTCGCAGAGAGCAAACGGCTTTCTTACTCTTGCAGGCGGTGTGGTAATTACTTTTGCAAAGGAAATACTCACTCTTATAACAGGATAATTCTGACTCCCGGAAAGAAGGTGGTTGAGTGTCAAATAATTGGGTAGTTGAGAATATTCAAAACGCGATTGACACCTGGAACGATAAATTTGCCGAAATCTGGCGTTTGCTATCTCAGTCTCCGGAAGATTTCAAGGGCGGCGCTATATGGGAAGTAATGGTGGGTATAAACGGGGCGCTCAAAGCAATCGGATATGCTCTTTTGGTACTGTTCTTTCTCATAGGTATAATGAAGCATTACAATTCGATGCAGGAGGTAAAGCGGCCTGAACAGGCGCTGAAACTGTTTATCCGTTTTGTCCTTGCGAAAGCGGCAGTAACCTGGGGACTTGATTTGATGCTTGCGGTATTCAAAATTGTGCAAGGCATTATATCAAAAATTATGATATCGTCGGGAGTAACGGGAAACGGAGGCATGGTAATCCCGCCGAGTATGGTACAGACGATAGAAGACTGCGGATTTTGGGAAAG
>CALWJX010000069.1 GCA_944381085.1 uncultured Clostridia bacterium | reverse complement strand
AAATTGACTCAAAAATATATCCCAATGATATATCATCTTGCTTATCCGGGAAAAATTGCCTGAATTGAAGCATACTCAGTTCCCCGTCAGGCTTGCGCCATATCAGGTATTCCAAATCATCACTGCCTTTGACGGTATACAGCATGTTGCCGTCCTTCTCAAAATACAGTTCTCCTATCTTGTTTTTCAGCATAAATGTCTCAAAGCGGCTCAGATTACTTACTTCATCGTAGTGCACGTACATTCCGTCCTTCTCAATCGAATAATAATTTGCCGAGTCTTCTCCCGACTCCATCGGAACAAACAGCCATACCGAAACGGAAGCGACAACCACCAGACACGCTGCGGCGGAAGCCCATTTGAGCGGTGTTACAAATTTTTTCTTTTTCCGCTCGTTCTCAAGTTGTGATTTTATCTGAAAAAAGTGTTCAATCACCTCTCCGTCAAGATGGCTGATTGCATCAATCATTAAGTTGCTGTTCATATACTTACCCCCTTATTCTCAAGAAAAATTTTCAGTCCCTGTTTGATCTTATCAAGATGTTTATATACTGTCGAACTGTTGATTCTCAAATCTTTCGCGATATTGCTCACAGGTTCCGCCATATAATATCTTGCCACAAATATATATTGTTGTTTATCCGATAATCCTTTCACATAGTCGCTGATTAATCTGCCGATTTCAATTGACTCAAGTTCTGATTCCACCGTCGCTTCATCATGCAGTATTTCGGTCAAATCCTCCATTGCCAACGTCAGTTCTGACGGTATTCGTTTTTTGCTCATTTTTTCTCTGTATCTGCTGATTGCTATCCTCCTCATGATTTGTGTCAGAAACGCCGGAAACACCAACGGTCTGTTTGGCGGAACGGCATTCCAGACTCCAAGATATGTATCGTTCTGACATTCCTCACTGTCACATTGGTCATGGACAATATTATACGCAATTCTGTACAGATAACTACCGTATTTGTCGTCGGTTTCCTTGATTGCGCGTTCTTCTCTTTGCCAATAAAGATCAATGATCTGTTCATCGGTTAGAACCGTTTGTGCTGTTTGTACCGTTTTTTCTGATCCAGTCATAACGCCTCCTTATTTTTATCAGGGCCCTTCACTTATATATGTCGTAAAAATTTTATAAAATTGGAATGATTTTAAAAAATTTTTTCAAAAATTTTTTCAGTTTTTTTCGTTGACACACTATAAGTATATTATAACATATGTAAGACCAAATTTCTCTATATTGCATCAAGGTTTTTCAACTGCTTACACTTATTGTTTCCTCAACTCTGAAATAGGCTGTACAGGGCAACACCAACAGGAAACACATTCGAAAATTTTATATAAACCTCCCCAATCAAATGCTATTGTGCAGCAATAATCAAGACAACCCTTCTCGGTCATATTCCATTCAATCATGGATACTGTTTATCCATTTTTTGCATCATATAAATCTTTCAGAATAATTAATATAATAAAATCGCGTAGTTGATTTTATAACCTTAAAAAAATGTTAATATTTTTTATAGATAATATTTCTCCACACTCACCAGTGCGGAGTTTTTTAACTCGGGGCCATGACCCATTAATAGCAATATCCACGGGAGACTGTTATTCAGCCCCGCAGATATTGGAAATCAAATTTTTGAAATATAAAGGATTTTGAGGAGCAATATCATTATGATCAAATCAAATCCAAGTGCCATGATACATATGATTTTCTGAAAAGTTTGAATGACCGTCTTATGACGATGGCGCATTATCAATAATCATATTTGTTAGACTTTTTTCATTAAATGGTTTACTTTTACATTTTTTTATGATATAATGATAATACGACAAACTGACATTCGACGATCAGAAGGTAGGAAGCCGTTATGAACAATAAAAAAGCACGGTTGTTTTTATGGATCAGTCTGGCTGTTTTTGCACTTTCAGCAGTTGCAGTGTTAATATCTTCCATTGAATTATATTACGAACTTTTAGTTTATCCCCCTCCAAATGCTCCTAGTCGTGAATTTATGCCGGGTTTTGAGCTATTTGTTTATATATTTATTATGGTTCCTGCTTTAGCGATAGAACTTTCTTGTATCAGAATTGTTTATAAAATTTTAAAGTATGAGCCAAAGGGGATTGTCAAAATATTCTACTTCATTTTAGCAATTCTATCGATTTCGTTATTTATTTTTCAATATTTGATTGTAGTTGGAGCAATTAATATTGAGAACATGGGAAATATACCGAATTTTACAGCAACCGTGCTTATATTTACTCAATGGCCGGTTTTCATCTTATCTTTTGTGTTAGGCAGCATACCAATCAAATATAAGACCTGATTAGATCAAAGCCCCCTTGATGTGGTAGAATAAAAACACCATATCAAAGGGGTGATTTGTAATTGCCCGGCATGAGCAGCCGGCAGACGCGGTAGCTTCCTCCGAGGTTTCCGATGATTCAATTTCCTTTGAGTATCGGGCAAAATCCACCGCGCTCTGCACCGACGTCAACCTCGGCACCTGTCTTGAAACCTGTACGTATACTTACAAGAGTGAACTCCACCTCGGAGACATTGTTTACACCAAGGACTGGGATACTGCCATCGTCCAAAGCGTCAATCTGATTGAACTCGATGAACCTGTTGAGGTATTCAACTTTGAGGTTGAGGATTGTCATACATATTTTGTTGGTGATAACCTTCTTTTGGTGCATAATGCTCTTTGCAATGGAAACTGGGCAGAAGGTGGTAGAGGATCAAGTGCCAAAAATGCACAACATCACTATAATAAACATGGTTTTGAAGTTGGTGCAAGGAATGTGGAAGAATACACCAAAAAGGCAACAAATTTTGCCAATGATGTCCTCAAAAAGAAAGTAAGAACCGCTCATATTAGTGGTCACACCCCAAATACAATTCGTTACTATTTTAACAAAAAATATGTAGATTTATCTTATAACGGGCAGGAGTATTTACTCGTGTCGTTTGGAAAACAATAAGGTGAAAATGGCTTTAACACACGATTTTTTAACTATAAATTCAAATGAAATTAAAAATCTTCTTGATTTGAACAAAATGTATTTCTCAAATAGCGACATTCGATATACAAAAGATGATCATATACCCTGGCCGAAAGATCATGAAGATGCAGACGACATTCTTCTTGAATATTACAAGAGACATCGTAACGCATGTATAAGTATTCATGATGATTTCATCCGACCTAAAATAGACTGTTTTGAGAAAATAGATACATTATATGGAGGATTTATTCCTTTTCGAGGATTAAATTATTATGGCTTTACTTTGATTCCTACTGAAAGTATTTCTTTATTTACATCTGTTTTAAAGAAAATACAAATAAAATCGGAATATAATTTACTAATTAAATCATGCTATAAATCTTTAACAACGAAAAATTATATATTGCATTGTGGCGTGTAAAAAGAGGGTTCTCCGCACTTGAAAGAATTTACAAAAATTCCGACAAGTGCGGAGTTTTTTATTGACATCAAAAATCAGAAATGATATAATGAAACCGGAACACTGGAAGGTACTCTCCGCGGAATGGGTAAAGGCGCTGTAAAAGGCGCTGTCGAAGGCGCTGCTGACGGTCTCATTTCAGGCATGATTATGGGCGGCATCAGCACTGCCGCGACAACCGTCGCAAACGGACATGGTACTTTCTGTTTTGTCGCGGGAACAACTGTTCTTACTACTCTCGGCAAGAAAGCGATTGAAACTGTTCAGGTCGGTGATGCTGTTCCCTGCATGGATCACATCACAGGCGAAGCAACCGAAAAGAAAGTTGTTTCAACATCCGTCAACAAAGTCAACCGTTTGATTGAACTTGAGATTAACGGCAATATCATTCAGTGTACCGAAACACATCCGTTCCAAGTGAAAGGCAAAGGCTGGGTCGATGCTTGTGATTTGCAACCCGGTGATGTTGTCTACACCAAGGACTGGGATACTGCCGTCGTCCAAAGCGTCAATCTGATTGAATTTGAGGAACCTGTAGAAGTATTTAACTTTGAGGTTGAGGATT
>CALWJX010000068.1 GCA_944381085.1 uncultured Clostridia bacterium | reverse complement strand
TTGTAATTTTTCCGCTTCAGGATATTTTGCATTACGGGTCGGATACAAGAATGAATATACCCGGAAATCCTGAGGGCAATTGGCGCTTCAGGGTCACAAAGCAACAGCTCGAATCGATAAACAGGGAAGAGCTTTTTTATCTCAACCGCCTGTACGGAAGATAATTATCTGAAAAATTTTATAATCAAATATTAACCGTTTCATATTTTGTTCCACTATATAGGTGAAATCACCGGTGATACAAAATTATGGGAGGTATTGTTTTGGACAGACACGAACTTGACAATAAAATTTCGGAGGCGGCAAAGTCTCTGTTATCATATTGTAGGGTCAGAACTCCCACTCAGTTTGAGGCGGAGGATCTGGCGCAGGATATTATACTTGAAATTTACAAATCTGCCGATAATATCCGCAATATAGATGCTTTTTACGGCTTTATGTGGGCGGTCGCGGGCAATGTATATAAACAATGGTGTAAAAACAAAGCAAAAAATAAAGAGTGCGAACTGACAAGCGATATGGAAATTTATGATAAAGCGGAACTCTTTATTGACGAAACATCGGAGTTGTTTTTATTGCGCCGGGAGTTGACATTGCTTGCCGAAAAGTACCGCAAAGTTGTAATACTGTATTATATTGAGAACAAATCCTGTTCGGAAATATCCAATCACCTCTCAATCAGCGAAAGTATGGTTAAATATCTGCTTTTCAAATCAAGGCAGATTCTGAAAGAAGGTATGAATATGGAACGGAACTATGGTCAACAGAGCTATAACCCGAAAGGACTTTCACTTTTATTTTGGGGAAATGGGGCAAATCGCTATTCTCATCTGTGCGACAGCAGAATATCACAGAATATTCTGTTTGCCTGCTATAATGATAAATTGACCGCAGAGCAGATCGCTTTGGAGATCGGTGTGTCGCTCCCTTATTTGGAGGACAAGATAAATGAACTGTTTGAGTATGAACTTCTAAAAAAAGACGGTAACAGATACTTCACAAATATCGTAATTTTCACAAGAGATTTCTCAAAAGAGGTTAATGTGAAAACGGCGGGACTCAGAGAAAAGATTGCCGATATCTTAACTTACTCAATCTCGAATCATGAGACTGAAGTGAGAAACATAGGTTTCGCCGGAGCTGACATGAATAATAACTCCTTCAGGTGGCAAACGGTAAGCTTTATTATTTACAACGCGGTAATTGAGATATTTCAAAGAAAAATTAAAATTGTATATCCTAAAGACAAATTCGGAACAGAATGCTTCGTTTGGGGCGCCGAAAACGGGGAGCAGAGCTCTTGGGAATCGCTGTTTGGTTTTGGCATATCCAATGCGGCAAATGAAAAGGGGGATTACATACAGTTTATGGATTTCCCGATTAACGGCGAAATGGTACATCATTATTTCTTTAATCGTCAGAATGTAACAAATGTATTTTTGGATGTTGCCAACAAAATAACGGATAAATTCAGTGAGAATGATAAGGCGTTGGCTGCCGATATGGTGAGAAAAGGTTATATTATATCGGATAAAAAAGAAATGTTTGTCAACGCGCCGGTTTTCACAAAGGCACAGCATCAAAAAATGAAAGACATTTTTGCCGAAACATCATTTAAAATTGCCGAAGAAGCAGAATCCCTGACGGAAACCGTAACTAATATCCTTAAAGAACATACACCGTTACATCTGAAAAAATCGGCGAAGGATATGGCATATTTGAGATTGTTTGAGGATGCCATTTCCGCTCCGGTTGCAATACTTTATGATCGCAAATATCTGATGCCGTACAATAATGACGGAATACTGCCTACAACCTATGTCATTCTTAAAAAATTATTGTAATGCAATTTCCTCGAATACATAAAAAAAGCGCTTTTTAACAGGCGCTTTTTTGGTATTCGTGATTATTATTTCTGTCTACTTTCAATATTTTTAAAATAAAAATTTAAAGCTCTGTCATCGTCATATCCAAGACTGCCGGAGCAAGTATATACATCTCCGATGGGACATCCAGGAGTTAAATCTCTGTCCTCGGAATGAAATAAAAGGCACTCATATGCGTTTTTTGCACCGCATTTGAATTTTTTATCTTCTTTATTTTTTCCGAATATGCGTTCCAGCTCGGACTTGGAATATGTCTTTATTTCCGGCTTGTTCATATAAACCTCTCTGTTTTATAACTAAATTAAGATATATCCGCCTCTCAGGCGGCGGGCGCCGATTAATTTTTTCAGTGGGGAGATTAATCTCCAATTCAACGAAGATTAAAATCTAATGATTGATTAAATCTCCTAAAGAAATATCATCTGTAAGTTTGCTGAGGCGGGAGATAAATCTCCCAAGGAAATAGGTATTTGTCAGTTTACTGAGTGGGAGATTAACTCTCCTGCTGACAATATTGAATTGACGAGCTCAGCCCCTTATTGAAATAAATCTTTACATCGGTTCAGCTTGATTTTGCCGTTTTAAATCGTTTTTCTGTTGAGAATCTCATTTCAGATTTGCAAGACGCTGCTTTAAAGTGTATTTAATCATATGGCACTGTCCGTCAAGACCGTTTATGTCATGGGTTGTATTATAGGCGATAGCAGGGCAACCTCCCATGCAGACTTCATCAAACGGGCAGCTTTTGCAGTTCAGTAAATTGCTTTTTCTGCTCCTGACTCTGTCGGTTACGGTGTATGCGGTGTCCGAGCCGAGCAATCTGTCAACCGAACTGCACTCCTTGATATTTCCCAGAGAATTTTCCGCTCCGCTGAAAAGCTGACATAAAAACACGTTTCCGTTCGGATCTATCCTTGGCGAACACTCAATATTTCCGCTTCCGAAGAAAGCGCATCCGAAGCCCTTGTCAAGCTCACCGTATGTTATATTTGCCGAATCCTCATAATGTTCTTTGAGATTTTGTAAGTCGGTTAAAATTTTTTTCAATAACAGAACGTCTTCTTTGTAATCGAAAACCGCGGTGTATTTTGTACCTCTTCCGCTCTTGTGCAGAAAAGAGAAGTGTACCTTTGCATATCCGAGACCTTTTATGTATTTTACAAAATCCTCTGTTTCAATGTAATTGTTTTTGCTTATATTAAACCTTATCTCGACTTTATCCAAGCAATTCAGCTCTTTCGCTGTACTTAACAAAAGACTGTTCTTGTCAAAACTGCCTTTTCCGCGGGAGGCATCATTTAATACCGGAGATATATCGTCGTAAGTGACCTGCAACGCTATATTATCACATAACAGTGCGCGCATGTCATTTTGTGAAAGCAGTGAGAGGTTAGAAATAATGGTGGTCTTTATATTTCTGCTTACGGAATATTTGATTAATTCATATATATCCTTATGCAAAAAAGGTTCGCCTCCGGAAAAAACAACCCTGTAAATTTTCCTTTCGGAAAGCTCATCCAGCAATTTAAAAATATACTTTTTATCCAGATAAATTCCGCTGTTTCCTGAATCATTGTAGCAATACGGGCACTGCATATTGCAGCTTGAAGTAAGCTCTATGTACATGCCCGAAAGCTTCAATTTGTAATCGCTCTCAGATGTGTTCATCAGTTGCCTCGTTGCTTAAAACAATGTTTTTTGCTATCATTTCATTGAAAATCAGGTTAAAATCCTCAGCGTTTGCTATTTCGCAGTCTTTTTCAGGTTCGGCTCCGGCTTTTTTAAAAGTCACATATTTTTCATAAAGCCTGTCCGGCTCAGTCTCGTCAGCGCTCAGTACAAAGCTGAAAATTTCGTATGCGCTCTTGTTGAATATATGAGTATTTTCGCTCTTCCGGTCATACAGAACAGCGTCTCCGTCTTCAAAAGTTTCAACGACAATGTTTTTGTTTAAAACAAACATTCAAATTCCTCCGATATATTTACCTACCTATTTACATGGTCATGAGCAGCGCCGCAGGTATAAGAGTCTTTTTCTGGGCATCCTATAACTCCTTCTCCGCTATAATATGTACAGGTATAAGAGGAGCTAGTACCACATGTAAAACTGTTGCTCTGTGTACACAGTGCTACCTGACATGAAGCGGACAAAACAATATATTCTTCTATTTCTTTTTTAGTAAAAGATATAATTTCAGGTTTAGCAATAATTACACTCATTTTGCAAACTCCTTTAAGTAACATTTTCGAAAGTTATAATATCATATTTTTGCTATTTTGTCAATACATATTTAAAAAATTCTCCTTTCTAAATCTGTGTTGTAAATAGATATGACCCAAAAAGTCTGAAAATAATAAAGATATGGTTATATACGCGTCAGGAAGTC
>CALWJX010000067.1 GCA_944381085.1 uncultured Clostridia bacterium | reverse complement strand
CAACCACATAGCATAGTCGTTGTTCTTTTTTATATCTTCAATCTGAACAAGTCCAATTGTTTCCGCATCGTACATTACCGTTAAGCATCCCATCCAACAATAGTTAAACATTCCATGCTTGGTGATGCGTTTAGGACCGGTCACGCTTTTTCCGTTTGGCACTGATTTTTCGTCTATCTCAATGTAGTTCGTATAAGAAAAGTGATAATCGTTGTTTTTCATAAAAGTAATCTGTTTTTTAAGTTTTTCAGATTCCCACAGATCATCACTATCTAAAAAAGCAATCCACTTGCCTTTGGCTTCACAAAGCGCATAATTTCGTGATATAGCAGCCCCGCTATTCATTGAATTTTTCAAATATCTTATGCGTTTATCGGACAGGAAAGCGGAAACAACCTCGTCGGTGTTATCCGTAGAGCAATCATCTACGATAATCAGTTCCCAATTATCATAGGACTGTGTTTGTACGGATTTTATTGATTCGGCAATATACTCTGCCGTATTATATGATGGCATGATAACAGAAACCAAATCATTCATTTGACATCTTCACACTTTACAATTATTCTGCATGGAACGCCAACTGCGGTAGCGCCATCCGGTATATCCTTGTTCACTAAAGTACATGCACCGATCACCGCATTCTCGCCAATTGTCACTCCGGTTTTTCCGGAGATAACACTCGCTCTCATTTCGATATATGCGCCTTTCTTTATAGTGATTGGAGTATGCTGTTGATTGCGACCATGACAAGCCAAAAATACACCATACGAAATAATGCAATCATCTTCCACAGTAAACATCTTGGGTTTCAAATCATCCAGATAACACCGCATCCCTATAAACACATTTTTCCCAATTTTATAGCCGCACAAACGATAGAAGAAAATTCTCCAACCATTCAAAAACATGTGAGGAATTACTTTAGCACTCATCCATTTACGGAAGAAAGACTTTATTTTTTGCCATAATGTTTTTTTCATAAAAGCTCACTTTCTTTTGTTTATACACCTATCAAATCTTTTGCTTCTTTTTGTTTAGCGTCATATGTCTCCCGAGAAACCTTACTTTCTTTCAAAAGCCAATCCCCAAAATCCATGTCAGACACAGTTCCTTCGCGCACCGTATCGCTCCTTTTGAATACCTTGCCGACAGTCCGGAGAATAATTTTTACATCTCCGACAAACGTAATTCCGTTATCAATGTATTGAATATCATATTCAAACTTTTGTTCCCATGTAATATTGTTTCGTCCATTTATCTGTGCAAATCCGGTAAGCCCCGGTCGCACATCATGTCTGTGCCTTTGCTCCTCATTCATAAATACCATATCCCGAACAAGCTGTGGTCTCGGACCTACAATTGACATATCGCCTCTCAAAATATTCAATAACTCCGGCAGTTCATCCAAAGATGTAGAACGCAGAATTATACCGTATCGGTTCAACCTCATCCCATCCGGCAACAAATTACCGTCCTTGTCCTTTTTATTGCTCATGGTTCTGAACTTGATGAGCTTAAAAATTTTCTCCTTGCCGTCTTTGCCTTTTTTCCCCGGTCTTGACTGAAAGAAAAACGGATTGCCCCTCATAGCAACAGCACCGACTAAAGTCAATATCAAAAAAATAGGAGACAATACAATAAGCGCAACGACGGACAATAACAAATCAAGTACACGCTTGAAAAACTTTACATACATAATGTTCCTCTCACTCAAAGCAACTCTTTACAATCTCAATCACCTTATCCTGTTCTTTCTCAGTCATCTTATTATCGCTCGGCAGACAAAGCCCACGGTTGAAAATGTCGGCGCCGACGTCCACACGGTTACCTTCAATATACGCATTTGTTCGACCGCGCCCGTCACCTTCCCTTGTCACGAAAGGATTCATACGATAAATTGGCTGCATATGCATAGGCTTCCAGATCGGTCTGCCCTCGGCGTTATATTTTGCCAAAGTTTCCAATATCTCTGTAGGACAGCTCTTACCAGGCTCTTGAATATAGCAGGCCTCGCTGTCAGAACGCACCTGCCTGCACATTGCCGTCTCATTGATGATCAAACATGAAAGCCAAAAATTCGGTTCGGAAATGTTTTCGTCATACGGGTTCATACAAACGGGTAGATTTTTGAATCCCTCTTTATACCGTTCATAAATAGCCTTTTTCTGTGTGATATGTTTTTCCAGATATGGCAGCTGACCGCGAACAACACCCGCAATTACATTACTCATTCGGTAGTTATACCCGAGTTCTTCATGTTGATACCACGGTGCATTTTCACGACTTTGCGTAGACCATTTACGGGCCTTGTTTGCCGCTTCTATATTATCGGTTAAAAGCATTCCACCTGACGAACCCGTTATGATTTTATTTCCGTTAAATGATATGGCATTGAAAATTCCAAAGCTCCCCGTTTGTCTGCCTTTATATGTTGCGCCCAATGACTCCGCCGCGTCTTCTATAACAGCAGCGCCGTATTTTTGGCAAACTTGAAGAATATCATCAATTTTCCCGGGTGTTCCATACAAATTTGCCAAAACAACCGCTTTTGTTTCAGGATATAATTGAAATGCTTTTTCCAAGGCTACAGGATCCATATTCCAAGTATCATATTCCGTATCTATAAATACCGGAACGCCGCCCTCATATACAACCGGATTAACCGTCGCGTCAAACGTCATATCTGAGCAAAACACACGGTCTCCCGGCCTGACTTGCGCCAATTTAATTGCCAGGTGCAATGCCGCGGTACCGCTCGACAGTGCTACCGCATACTTGCAGCCAATCTTTTCCGATATGAGACGTTCCGCTTCATCTATATTTTTTCCTACCGTTGACATCCAATTGCTTTCATATGCCTCTTTTATATATCTTAGTTCATCCCCATGCATTGTCGGTGATGAAAGATATACTTTTTTTTCAAATGCTTTCATTTCTCCTCCAAACAAAATTTCCAATTTATCATGTTTTAAGTATCATTATATTTATAAGCTAATTTTCAAAAATCTCAATGTTTCACTTACCCTTTTATAAAGTATTCCCACTCAACGTATTTAATTTTTGCAAGTGCATCATTGAATTGCCCATTAAGATAATTAATTATTTATCATCAAAAAAGGCATAATAATTTCAATCTTTTATCCTTATATTCTCCAATATTTAATATGTACATGTATGTAAATATCCGTTAAAAGCGGAAATTAAATATTTCAAATATTTTCCTTACAGCCGCACTGTATACATTATATCACTAACAGTTTAATAAGTCAATATTTTTTATTTATTTAATGCTTAAAGTTAAGACGTATTTTCCGGAGAAGCTTGGTATAATATCAAGATTTTTAAAAATATTTAAATTCTGTAAAAATATAGGAAATTTCCGAGAAAAATAAACATTCAAAACAGCTCAGGTATAAAATCGTCACATATAACAAATAATAACAGTGGAAATATCCAACAAACCGTAATTTTCGTAAATAAATAAAATTTTGCAGATTACGGTTTAATTATTAAATTATATATTTGCAATATTAACCGCTATACGGCGCGGTTTGATTTTTTCAGAGAAAAGGAATGGGCATATATTATGAAAGCAACAGGAATTGTTAGAAGAATAGATGACCTCGGACGAGTTGTCATCCCTAAAGAAATAAGAAGGACCATGCGGATCAGAGAGGGCGATCCTCTGGAAATATTTACCGATCGCGACGGCGAGGTGATTTTCAAAAAATACTCCCCGATAGGAGAACTTGCGGCGTTTGCGTCACAGTATGCCGAAACATTGCATAAAACCTGCGACCTTGCAGTTGTCATCTGCGACCGCGACTCGATAATCGCCTGCTCGGGCGTATCCAAAAAGGAATACTCCGACAAGGGTTTGTCAGAAGAATTTGAAACAATTATAGAAGCAAGAAACATGTATGTAAGACATGAAGGTGACAATAAAATATCGGTTATACGCGACGGCGGCAGTCACTTTGTCAGCTGCGCCATGCCTATTATCAGCGAGGGCGATATTGTCGGTTGCGTCGCTTCACTTTACGAAATGAATCGCGAAAACGCGGCTGACAACGTGGAAAGCAAGCTTATACAGACTGCCGCGGGATTTTTGGGACGTCAGCTTGAGGGCTGAGCCGGAATCCGTATGCTTCAATAAGGGGCTAAGCCCTGTCATTCAATTTTTTCAGGGGCAGTCTCAGATTTGGAAATTGTTTTCATTTGAACGACAATCTAATCGAGTAGGAGGCTACCCATTAATTGAGTAGCCGACCTCTCACACCACCGTGCGTACCGTTCGGTACACGGCGG
>CALWJX010000066.1 GCA_944381085.1 uncultured Clostridia bacterium | reverse complement strand
ATCTATAAAATATCATCTTACCAGCTGTATACCGCAGTTTCGCGAATGCGAAACTGTCCGGGTTTCTTCGGTAAATGCATACAGCGTAATATAATCTATAAAATATCATCTTACCAGCTGTATACCGCAGTTTCGCGAACGCGAAACTGTCCGGGTTTCTTCGGTAAATGTATACAGCGCGACATAATCTATAAAATACCGTCTCACCTGCTGTATACCGCAGTTTCGCGAACGCGAAACTGTCCGGGTTTCTTCGGTAAATGTATACAGCGTAATATAATCTATAAAATATCATCTTACCAGCTGCATACCGCAGTTTCGCGAACGCAGACATATATCGATATACCTGACGCATGTCTCTGTTTCAGATCGGTAAGACAATTTTGGTTTTATCTGTTTTAAAATAATATTATCTGAAAAATATAAAATAAAATAAAAAAGTGAAACGTATTGAGAAACCGAATCGATACGGATTTCATACATGATGTGGAGAATTAAATGAAGAAACTTTTGTGTATTGACGGAAACAGTATATTGAACAGACAATTTTACGGTATCAGGTACCTGTCAACCAAGGACGGATTTCCGACAAATGCAATATATGGCATGATAAGCGTTATATCAAAGCAGCTTGAAGCAATATCACCGGACTATTCCGCCGTAGCTTTCGATTTGAAAGCGCCTACTTTCCGACACATTATGTATGATGCTTACAAAGCCGGCAGACACGCGATGCCGGACGACCTTGCAAGACAGCTGCCGGTCGCAAAGGAAATCTGTCGAGCTATGGGATTTACCGTAATTGAGCTTGAAGGCTATGAGGCGGACGATATACTCGGAACGCTCGCTCAAATGGCGTCGGATTCCCCTGAAGAAACCGAGACCTATATTCTGACGGGAGACAGGGATTCACTTCAGCTCATAAATTCCCATGTAAAAGTACTGTTGGCTACAAACGCGGAAACAGTCACAATGGATGAGGACGCTTTTTATGAAAAATACGGAGTCCGGGCGCATCAGTATGTGGATGTCAAGGCTTTGATGGGGGACAGCTCTGACAATATCCCCGGAGTATTGGGAATCGGAGAAAAAACTGCGTTCAAGCTTATTTCGGAATCCGGGAACTTGGATAATCTATATGAAAACATAAATACACTTAAAGTGTCGTCTTCAATAAGGACGAAACTTGAAGTCGGAAAGGAAAGCGCTTATCTTTCCAAGACGCTTTCGGAAATAAAATGCGACGTGCCATTGGGGATCACGCTTTTGGATATTGAAAATCACGGCATTGACAGGAAAAAAGCCAAAGAATTGTTCGTTCAATACGAAATGATGGGGGCGCTTAAGAAATTCGGACTTGACAAGCCGGACTGCGGCACACCGTCTTCATCGTCGGAAAAACCGTCGGTCAGACAGATTGACGCAGAGGAACTTTCCGAGCTTGACGGGAGCTGTTATGCCGTGTATTTGTCGGAAAACAAAATGAGTATTTCCGACGGCAGGACTGTCTGGATGCTCGGTGAAATTGACAATAGACTGCCGAAATTTTTAAATTCCGTCAAAATAATATGCTGGGACTGCAAAAGTCTGTACAAAGCGCTCGAAGAAAAACAAATTCATTGGCGAGGCGCGTATTTTGACGTTATGCTCGGAGCATATGTGGACGATTCGGCTCAGGGAGCGTATACTCTTGAGAGACTTTGCTCCGCTTATCTTGGGGAGACATATGACGCTCTCAATCCCCGCGCGTGGTATATATCGCGCATGTGGAAAATAATAGAGACAAAACTTCGTGAGAGCGAACAGCTTTCCTTGCTTAATAATATAGAAATGCCGCTTGCAGGCGTTCTTTGCAACATGGAAATCACGGGATTTAAAATAGACGGCAAAGGTATTGAAAATTACGGAGCTCAGCTTGACGAAAGCGCGCGTGAGCTTGAGCAAAAAATATATGCCTCGGCAGGGGAACATTTTAATATTAATTCTCCAAAGCAGCTTGGGGAAATTTTATTTGAAAAGCTGATGCTGCCTTCGGGTAAAAAGACAAAGACGGGCTACTCCACAAGCGCGGAGGTACTTGAAAAGCTTAAAAAATACCATCCCATTATAGATGATATTCTGGAGTACCGACAGCTTACAAAGCTGAAAAGCACATATGTTGACGGTCTGCTCAAGGGCATGGATTCCGAGGGAAGAGTTCATACTCATTTCAATCAGACCGGTACGGCTACAGGAAGGCTTTCCTCGACCGATCCCAATCTTCAGAATATTCCCATCAGAACCGAGACCGGAAGACAGTTCCGAAAGTTTTTTGTGTCCACGGACGCCTCTCATGTGCTGATAGACGCCGACTATTCTCAGATTGAGCTGAGACTTTTGGCTCATATTTCGGATGACGCCGATATGAAAGAAGCGTTCTCGGAGGGGGGAGACATTCACATGTCAACCGCGTGCCGTATTTTCGGAGTGACACCCAATAATGTGACCATAGAGATGAGAAAAAAAGCGAAAGCCATAAATTTCGGAATACTTTACGGTATGGGCGATTTTTCGCTGGCGGATGATCTGAAGATTTCGCGCGCAAAGGCAAAAAGCTACATCCAAAGCTATCTTGACAGCTATCCCGGCATAGAAAAATATCTTACGGAGGTTGTGGAGAAGGCAAAAAATGACGGATACGTGACTACAATGTTCGGAAGAAGGCGGTATATTCCCGAGCTTTCCGCCAACAATAAAAATATCAGGAATTTCGGCGAAAGAGTGGCGCGCAACAGTCCGATACAGGGAAGCAGCGCCGATATTATTAAAATCGCGATGATAAATGTTGAACGAAGACTTAAAGAAAGCGGTACGGGAGCCAGGCTTTTGCTTCAGGTTCATGACGAGCTGCTTGTCGAAACTCCGAAAAGCAAAGCCGATGAGGTGCTTCACATACTTAAGGAAGAAATGGAAAACGCCGTCAGATTGTCTGTCCCGCTTGCGGTGGAAGCAAATATCGGAAAGAACTGGTATGAATGTCATTGATATGATTTAATTTTGTATAAGAGGTTTTTGTATGGAGCGTGCTTCGGGAGTTTTGATGCATATTACCTCGCTGCCCGGAAAATACGGAGCGGGAGTATTCGGAAAAGAAGCGAAATATTTTATTGATTTTCTTGCGGACAGCGGGTTTAAATATTGGCAGACCTTACCGTTGGTCATGACCGACGAATGTAATTCGCCGTATAAATCTTATTCCGCGTTCGCGGGCAATCCTTATTTTGTCGATCCCGAGACACTGTGCTCGGACGGATTGTTGACCGAGAATGAACTTTCCGGGGCGGCGGTGACAGATGAATACCGATGCGATTATGAAAAGCTTAACAGGGAAAGAAAAACACTGCTTGCAAACGCCGCGTCAAGAGCCGATAAAACGCTGAGAAAAAAAACAGAAAGATTCATATCGGAAAATCCCGAAATTGAAAAATTTTGCGTATTTATGGCGCGAAAAGCGGCTAACGGCGAAAAACCATGGTATGATTGGACTTGTGACAAAACCGATGCCGATGAGTTGTTTTTATGGCAGTTTATACAGTATGAGTTTTTTACGCAATGGTCGGATATAAAAAAATACGCCAATGAAAAAGGAATTAAAATCATCGGGGATATTCCGATATATGTGGCGTATGACAGCTGTGACGTTTGGGCAAATCCGGAGCAGTTTGACCTCGACAAGAATAAGTATCCCGCAAATGTCGCGGGATGTCCGCCCGATTATTTTTCACGTGACGGACAGCTGTGGGGAAATCCGCTTTACAATTGGTCGTATATGAAAAAAGACGGATACGGCTGGTGGATCAAGCGAATGGAGCATACTTTTAACATGTTTGACGGGGTGAGAATAGACCATTTCCGAGCGTTTGACAGCTATTACGCCATCGATTCAAAAGCGCGCGACGCAAGGGAAGGAAAGTGGAAAAAAGGACCCGGGAGGGATTTTATAAGGACGCTCAGAAAGCTTTCAGAAAACAAACTTGTCATTGCGGAGGACTTGGGAGACATAACCGACAGCGTAAGAGATCTTGTAAACTACAGTACTTTTCCCGGCATGAGAGTATTTCAGTTTGCCTTTTTGGGAGACCCGAACTCGCCGCATCTGCCGCATAATTATATCCCGAATTCGGTCGCTTATTCGGGCACACATGACAATAACACGCTTCTCGGATATATCTGGGAGCTTGAGGACGGCTTACGCCGCCGTGTGCTTGACTACTGTGGTTTTGAGGGTGAAAACTGGGATTGTAAGTCTGCTTACGATTCGGTTATAAAGACCCTGTTGCGCA
>CALWJX010000065.1 GCA_944381085.1 uncultured Clostridia bacterium | reverse complement strand
TCAATCGCTTTTTTGCCAAGAGTGGTCAGTACGGTAGTGCCCGCGACAAAACAGAATGAGGGATTGCCGCTCATTGCGCTGATTCCGGAACTTACACCGCCCATCACCATGCCGGAAATGAGTCCGTCTTTTGCACCTTCAAGAGCGCCCTTTGCGGCGCCTTTACCCATTCCACGGAGAGTGCCTTCCAGTGTTCCGGTTTCTTGGTAGCCTTCAACGGCGCCTGTCACGGCACCGGTTACAGCTCCGGTCGCAGCTCCTACGACCGCTCCGACCAATGCGCCTTTTACCGCTCCGGCAACAACTGTTGCCGCGGCGCACAGTGCTCCGCCGGGTACAGCGGCTACCGCCGCAACAACCGCCACAACTGCCACTACGGCTACCGCCGCGGCAAGCTTCTTCCAGAAGGACAGATCTCCCTCGTCGTCTCTGCCCGCCACAGGGTTGTTGTTTCAGTAAAAATAGAGGTTAAGCTATTTGTTTATTTGATTATACCATATTAGTCATTTTATGTCAACGAAAAACTCCGCACTCGTCGGAATTTTTGCAAATTCTTTCAAGTGCGGAGAAAATAATTATTTTATGACTTAGGGTTTATTTACTTAATAACAAGGTATCCGAGCTAATCGCTTTTTCAGAAGAATATGCTTGTTCGTTTACCGTTATTCCTTTTGTTATAATACATATTGGAAAAATATCTTCCAAATCGTTAGTTTTTTGTAAATGTAAATCGTATAATTTTGAAACAGTTTCTTTTTCTGTTTGTGAATAATAAGTCTTAATATCCGCATCTATAGGATAAATGGGTTGTCCGTACATATAAATTTCCACATTTTTTTGTGCATCTAATGAAAAAGATACCATGTATTTTAACATACAATAATTTTCAAAAGCTTTCCAAATCTCAACAAGTTTGTCATCGGTCAAATCAACTGACAAAACTATATATATGTTAAAAAAACCGTTTTTTAATTCACATATATAGAATCCACAACTGTGTTTTTCTAATTCCCATTTTTGAGTGCCTTTAGGCTGATCAAATATTTCAAGTGATGTAAGCCTTGATGGCCTGCTGTTATCTGTGAAGTATTTAGAAAAATTGCATTCTATATTTTTAACAGTACCACTTCTTGACCAAAGCTTATCATTACGGTCAGTAAAAACGCAACAATATTTATTACAGACTAGATCTGAAATTTTAACGGCTTCATTATATAAATTCAAGCATAGCGGCAGGTTTAAGGTGCCGTAACAATTAAAAATATAGACAGTTTTTTTCATTAGTACTTACCCCACTCAAATAAAAATCCTTTAATATTATTATTTTCATTAATTATTTTCATTTTATTTTTTAATGCTATTAATCCGTTGCCGCTGAACTGTGATTGACTTGCATACTCCAAATACTCAAATGTACCGTCTAATTTCTTAGCAATTATGTCAGGACGCTGTGTTCCTTTCAATCCGGCAGTGTTTAATTGTTTATTAAGCCAAATATCTGTGTATTCTCCAGAAGCCTGCATGGAAGTTGCTTTTGCATCAATCGCCGCTTTATGCTGATCGCTTCCATGGGATTTACCATGAATTTCACATCCATTATGCACCAAGATACTAAGATTACCAACAAAGTAAGTATGACAATCCTCAACCTCAAAGTTGAATACCTCAACAGGCTCATCGAGTTCAAGCAAACCGATACTGTTGACAGTTGCAGTATTCCAGTCCTTGGTGTAGACAACATCACCGGGTACGAGTTCACAAGCATCGACCCAGCCTTTGCCTTTTACCTGGAACGGATGTGTTTCGGTACACTGAATGATTTCGCCGTCAATGTCAAGCTCGGTCAGGCGATTCACCTTGTTGACGGTGGTTGTAATGACCTTCTTTTCTGCAACCTCGCCTGTAATGTGATCTACGCAGGGAACAATATCGCCAACCTGAATGGTTTCAATTGCCTTCTTCCCAAGCGTTGTCAATACGGTAGTTCCGGCGACAAAGCAGAATGAGGGATTCATAGCGCCGGCAACCGCACCGCTTACCATTCCGGAAATGAGACCGTCCGCGGCTCCTTTTACGGCGCCTTTACCCATTCCGCGGAGTGTGCCTTCAAATGTCCCGGTTTCATTATATCATTTCTGATTTTTGATGTCAATAAAAAACTCCGCACTTGTCGGAATTTTTGCAAATTCTTTCAAGTGCGGAGAAAAGTATACAAGAGATTATATCTATTAGCCACTATAGATTATAAAAAGGCAAGCATCTTTCTTCAGAGAAACTAGGTCAAAAACAATTAATGCATTACACATTTATTCCAGTTCATCTAAATGCTCTTGAATATCTAAAATCAATTGTTTTGCTGATACTATATATGAATTTTCATTTGTTGGGAAAATGCTAAACATAACAGAATCTTCAAGTGACCTACAATATTCAAGAAAATCATGAATTTCAATTGCTTTTGGAATTTGATTTGAGGATAGCATCAACTCACAAAATTCTTTGTAGGGCCAAAGCAATATTAGCCCTTCATCATTTGTGACGAATACTTTTTTGTCAATTGTAAGTCCCGCAAAAACCTCCTCCAAATCTGTTACAGTATTTAAAAAATTTCTGTATCTTTTTTCAGGAGAGGCTTTTAATAAACCATTAATTGCTTTCTCATTTAACATTTTTATACCTCTATTATTCTTTCTATTATTTTCCAAAAAAGTGATGATGCCGTATATGATCAGCGATCCATTGCAAATCGGTGTGTGCATAGCTAAAGCCATCTTTTGCAGAATAGCCAGTTCGGTGAGCCAAATGACATCCTTGAGGAACCCTTATGGTTTTTCTTTTTCCGCGTGCAATCTGGTTCATATCTCTTTTTATTTCACCACGCAAAGCAGAAGATACTTTATCGTCATCGGCAATTTCGCGCAATCTTGCTTGTTTTCCGCTTCTCCCAGTGTTACCACAGTTTGTGTTATGAACCAATACTCCGATTTCCCCAACAAAGTAGGTATGAAAATCCTCAACCTCAAAGTTGAATACTTCAACCGGTTCATCGAGTTCAATCAGATTGACGCTTTGGACGATGGCAGTATCCCAGCCCTTGGTGTAGACAACATCACCGGGTACAAGGTTACAAGCGTCTGTCCATCCCTTGCCTTTCACTTGGAACGGATGTGTTTCGGTACACTGAATGACCTCACCGTCAATGTCAAGCTCAGTAAGGCGATCTACCTTGTTGACGGTGGTTGTAATGACCTTCTTTTCTGCAACCGCACCCGTAATGTGATCCACGCAGGGGACAGCATCGCCGACCTGAATGGTTTCAATCGCTTTCTTGCCGAGAGTAGTAAGAACAGTTGTTCCGGCGACAAAACAGAAAGTACCATGTCCGTTTGCGACGGTTGTCGCGGCAGTGCTGATGCCGCCCATCACCATGCCGGAAATGAGTCCGTCTTTGGCACCTTCAAGCGCGCCCTTTGCAGCGCCTTTACCCATTCCGCGGAGAGTGCCTTCCAGTGTTCCGGTTTCATTATATCATTTCTGATTTTTGATGTCAATAAAAAACTCCGCACTCGTCGGAATTTTTGTAAATTCTTTCAAGTGCGGATAAAAATTTTAAAAATTTTTACTTTTTTTATTGCATTTTAATGAATTGTTCCATTTAATAGCGGTTTCAATTTTTGATGATAACCCGTATGTTTTCTGTGCCATCTCAATGCAATGATCTATCGCGATACTTTTAATATCTGAATTTTCTCTTAAAATTTGGAGCATATCCTCATCGGAAAAAATGTCATAATGACAGATGTTATCAAAAAGCCATGAAAATGCTTCAAGTGATAAAGGGTATCTGTTCAGTATTTGCATTTGATAAAACGATAAATTAAGATGCCCTAAACATGATAAATAGGTTGTTCTGTAACGATTTGAAAATTTCAAAATTAACTGAAAATTTTTATCCGTTATACTATTTTTATCTGCATAAAGCAATAAATCTGACAACATCAATCGAACTTGTTTTTTTCTTTTGGCTTTACGAATAACATTTTGTAGTACATTGGCATTTATAATTCCGACTATGTTTTGAAGTGAAAAATCATTTTGAATATATTTTTTATATTCAGACTTGCAAAAATTTTTATCATTCATTAACTTTATTGCATAACTATTAACATCTGTTTTTTTATCCATTGTAATGCCACCATTTTTTAATTCCTTGAGCTATTTTGTCAATATTATCTCTGATAAACTTTATGCCACCTTTTTGTTTACCAAATGATTCTACCAATATATTACCGGATTCATCAACTGAAGCTAACTTTTGATTCTTAAAAAATACATGAGCATGAGGGGTAGCATGGTTGGCTTCTCCACCTACAGACACGCGTGCATTCCATCCTTTTTTGTCTCCTGCCACTAATTGTTGCTTACAACCATTATGTACCAAAACAAGACTATCACCAACAAAATATGTATGACAATCCTCAACCTCAAAGTTAAATACTTCTACAGGTTCCTCAAATTCAATCAGATTGACGCTTTGGACGACGGCAGTA
>CALWJX010000064.1 GCA_944381085.1 uncultured Clostridia bacterium | reverse complement strand
ACTTCCTGACGCGTATATAACCATATCTTTATTATTTTCAGACTTTTTGGGTCATATCTATTTACAACACAGAAAATAATATAAAAAATTTTTCAAATACACTTGACAAACAGAAGAAACAGTGATATAATAACACTTGAACAAATGTTCAAGTGTTTGAAATGAATGAGATTAATAACTAAATTAAGATGTTTTGCCACTTGTTTTTTAGTTATAAACTTTCACTGAAAACATTGAAAGGGTCTTAGCCCCTTATTGAAAATAGGAGGAAGAATAAATTGAACAAGGAAAACGGGATGCCTGTCTGTCAGAAACATGATTTGATTCCTCAGATGATAGAGAAATACAAAAAAGAAATGCCGCAGGAGGATCACCTTTATGTTCTCGCCGAGTTTTTTTCGGTCATAGGTGACAGCACGAGGATAAAAATACTGTATGCTTTATTTGAGTCTGAAATGTGTGTATGTGATATTGCCGAAGTGCTCAATATGACACTGTCCGCGATTTCTCATCAGCTGAGAATACTCAAGCAGGCAAGGCTTGTAAAATACCGCAGACGCGGCAAGCAGGTTTTATACTCGCTTGATGACGACCATGTAAAGTCGATTATCAATATGGGAAACGAACATATCAACGAAATGTACGGAGCACAAAATATCGAAGGAAAATAAGTTTTACTGCTTGCAAAAAATCCGGAAACGACCGGAAATTAAATATTTTATATAATTTATATGGGAAAGGGTATTTATCATGAAAAAAACTTATTCGCTTGAAAATCTTGACTGCGCGAACTGCGCCGCGAAAATGGAGGAGAAAATAAAAAAAATTGACGGCGTATTGTCCGCGTCCGTAAGTTTTATGACACAGAAAATGACTATAGAAGCCGATGAAGCGGAATTTGACAATATTATGAAAAAAGTGGTAAAGGCGTGCAGAAAAACCGAGCCTGACTGCCGTATAATAATGTAATTTTTTACTGTTTTGTCTTTGTTCAGGGTAAAGATTGAGAGAGGCGTAATTGAGGAAAGGTAATTGTGTTTTATGTCACGCAGAGATAGACGTAATCTGATACGGATCATAGTTGCCGCGGCTGTGTTTGCGGCAATTAAAATAACCGATGTTTTGGGGTATGTTCCTGACATTTGGTGGATTGGGCTGATGTTATATATAGTGCCGTACGCGATAATTGGCTGGGATATTGTGCGCAAGGCGGTTCTGAATATCGGACACGGAGAAATTTTTGACGAGAACTTTCTTATGGTTATTGCGACCGTAGGGGCGTTTGCGACCGGAGAATATCCCGAGGCGGTCTTTGTAATGCTGTTTTATCAGGTCGGGGAGCTGTTTCAGAGTATCGCGGTCGGGAAAAGCAGAAATTCAATCAAATCACTTATGGAACTCAGGGAAGATACCGCGTTTGCGGAGAAAGACGGGGAACTATATCAGATACCCTGCGAAGAGGTAAAGAAAGGCGAGATTATAGTTGTTAAGCCGGGCGGAAAAATTCCGCTTGACGGAGTTATATCCGAGGGGTCAACATGCATAAATACCGTCGCGCTTACAGGCGAGTCTTTGCCGAGGGATGTATCCGAAGGAGACGAGGTGCTGAGCGGATGTGTCAACGAGGGTGGTCTGATAAAAATAAGGGTGACAAAAGAATTCGGCGAGTCAACTGTGTCAAAGATTCTCGAATTGGTCGAAAATTCTCAGGCGAATAAATCAAAGAGCGAAACCTTTATCACGAGATTTTCCAAATACTATACTCCCGCGGTTGTTATATGCGCGGTTTTGCTCGGTGTTCTTCCTCCGCTGATAATCGGAATGCGCGATTCGGATGTATGGCGTGATTGGGTATACAGGGCAATGAATTTCCTTGTAATATCGTGCCCCTGCGCGCTTGTTATCTCGGTTCCGCTTTCATATTTCGGCGGTATCGGACGCGCGTCAAAGAGCGGAGTGCTTGTAAAAGGCTCCAATTATCTCGATATGCTCTCAAAATGCGATACGGTGGTGTTTGATAAGACCGGAACGCTTACAAAGGGAGTGTTTAAAGTGTCGGGAATATATCCCGAAAACGGCATTGATGAAAAAAGTCTTATCCGAATCGCCGCGGAGGCCGAGAAATATTCGGATCATCCCATCTCAAGGTCACTTAAGGAATATGCGGCGCAGATAAATGTTCTGGATAAGAACATCGGACTGACAGATGTTACGGAGGTGGCGGGGCAGGGAGTTATTGCCACACAGGACGGAAAAAAAATATATGTCGGAAATGAAAAGCTGATGAGGGAAAACAACATTGAATTCAACTCCGGCTCGGATATCGGGACTACGGTTTACGTGGCGCGTGACGGGGAGTATCTCGGATATATAGTTATATCGGATGAAATAAAGCCCGACGCGGCGGATACCGTGAGATTCATAAAAAAGTTATCGGGCAAAAAGTCAAGAAAGGTGGTTATGCTCACCGGGGACCGTGAGTCCGAGGCGAAACGGATAGCCGGGCAGGTGGGAATAGACGAATATTTTTGCGGACTTTTGCCGGGGGATAAGTTATCGGCGGTGGAAAAGCTGAAAAATTCAGACGAAACCTCCGGAGTCGTGTTTGTCGGTGATGGAATCAACGACGCTCCGGTGCTTGCCGGCGCGGACGTCGGAATCGCGATGGGAGCGCTGGGGGCGGACGCGGCGATAGAAGCGGCAGATATTGTTTTGATGGATGATAAGCTTTCCGGCGTAAGTATGGCTATGAAGCTGTCAAAATCCACCAAGAGGATCGTTGCCGAAAATATAGTATTTGCCCTTGCGGTTAAATTTATTGTGCTTGCCCTGAGCGCGTTCGGAAAAGTGGGGCTGAACGCGGCGGTTTTCGCCGACGTCGGGGTAACCGTAATAGCAATAATAAATTCTATGAGAACTCTCAGATTTAAGTTTTAAGACTTGTGTCGAAAAATATATAAAAATGATTGATGCTTAAGTGAAAAGTTTGTGAATTTTTTTGTTAGATACTTGTAAAATGTGAAAATTTCTGCTATAATTAAACATAATCTTCGTACTGTTTTTATGCGAAGTAAACGCAGAAAGGATTTTCAGGGATGAAAAAAACTATAATTGTGGCTTTAAGCCTTGTGCTTTGCATTGTTATGCTCTGTACGGTTGCTACAGCTCTGAGCGGTTCGAGCCTGGTTGATTTATCGGAAGCTTCCGGAAATGAAAACCTTGATCTTGACAACGACGCCGGTACGCTTAAGGTGACAACGAGTGAGGATGGCTCACAGGTTACGATTTCATATGATGTGAACGGTGAGACTCAGACATACACCGTTCCGAACAATGTCAACTATACAAGCGGAGGGTTTGCCGCTACCGACGACCTTGACAGAGCTCTGCCCAATTCGCTGACAACCGGACTTTACGGCTCGAACGGCGAGCATTATGTCGGTATATTTTATTTTCTTTGGCAGGGCGAGCACGGCGACCAGGGAGTATACGACCTGCAGAAGATAATGGATACCTTTGGCGACGACGCGAAGGATGCTACCGCCAAGGACGAGGACGGAAACAGTCTGTACGGACCTGTCGGCGCTATGCACTGGTTTGCCGAGCCTCTTTACGGTTATTATTACGCCAAAGACGAATGGGTACATCAAAAGCACATGGAGCTTTTATCCAACTCGAATATTGACTTTTTGTATTTTGACGTGACAAACGGTTATACCTACCTTGATAACGCGCTTAAGGTTATGGAAATATGCCATAATCTCAACGAGCAGGGGTATGACGCTCCCCAGGTTGTGTTCTATACGAACTCAAGCTCCGCGAATGTAATGAGGGAATTGTACAGAGAAATATACGGTAAGAATCTGTACCCGGATACATGGTTTATGATTGACGGTAAGCCTACGATAGTAGGTGAAACCGGCGTTACCTACACAGGTACCGACGAGGAAGGCAACGACATAGAGGTCGATCTTGACGAATTCTTTACTATTAAAGCCAATCAGTGGCCTAATGACCCTAATTTCAAAGTGAACGGCTGGCCTTGGATGGATTTTGAATGGCCGCAGAGAATTTTCAAAGACGATAAAGGTAATAACAGCGCGATAAGCGTTTCTATTGCTCAGCATAACGGTACCGTAACTTTCAGTGATTCTTCGCTTTACGGTTCGTACTTAAACCGTGGTCGCAGCTTCAATGCCAAAATTGCAAATAACAGAACAATGCGTCAGTACAGAACCGCGTTTGACAAGGATAATTCGCTGACGAATCAGGGACTAAATTTCCAGGCTCAGTGGGACAGAGCTATAGAGGCGGACGTTCCCTACATACTTGTTACGGGTTGGAACGAGTGGGTCGCGCAGCGCCAGAACGGAGCGGCACTCAGAGATGATGAGAAATTTGTATATTTTGTCGATACCGCTTCAATGGAATTCTCACGTGACGCGGAGATGATGAGAGGCGGATACTTTGACAACTATTATATGCAGCTCATCTCCAATGTTCAGAGGCTTAAAGGCTCCGCGCCCGTGATCGTACAGGATTCCAGACGTCCGATTGACGTCAGCGGAGAATTTACACAGTGGGATGATGTGCTTATTACGTATACCGACGTTGAGGGCGACAACGCGGACCGTAACGCTCCTTGCTTCGGAAACGGCACATATACCGATTCTACCGGAAGAAACGATATAGTAAGCGCAAAGGTAACGAGTGATTCCAAAAATATTTATTTCTATGTAAGCACCGCGGCTGACATTGTACCCGGCGACGGCAATTCTTCATGGATGCAGTTGTTTGTGAATACGGACAATGACGCAAACAACGGTTGGTACGGATATGACTATATTATTAATTACAGCACTAAAGACGATACGACAACAACCGTTGCTAAATGCAACACATCCGACGGAACATACGGATTTGAGGTTGTGGGAGAAGTTTCTTATAAGGTGGAAGGAAACCAGATGATGGTCGCGGTTCCGCTTGAAACGCTTGGTATCACGGGTTACAGAGAAATATATGTGGAGTTTAAGTGGGCTGACGCCGATGAAAATACGGTGTTCAACACCATGGAGTCCTTCTATGAGTTCGGCGACGCGGCTCCTCTCGGAAGACTCAATTGGATTTATCAGAATTATATTCCCGGTGTTTCCGAGATAGTTTATCCTGAGGATGAAACAACGACTCCAGAGACAGAAACTCCTACCGAAGAACCTACCGAAGCTGAAACTTCGACTGAAGCTCCCGAAGAGAGCGGTTGTAAGTCGGTAGCCGGAGGCTCGGCGATAATTCTGATCTCTGCTCTTGGCTGTGTTATCTGCGCTGTCGCGGCAAGGAAGAAAAAAGAAAGAGTTTAATTTGAGCTTTCGATCATTCATTGTAAGCATGTAAGAATACGCTTAATTTAAATGGCATCCAAGGTCAATTGACCTTGGATGCTTTTGTAATCATAGCTGAGGTTTTGAAAATATATTCTATTGTTGAAGGGCGGTTTTTCCTACGAATTATAACTGAATCAAGTGTCACCCGCCTCAAAAGAAAGCAGTTTCCACTTGATTTTTCAGTGGTTTACTGAAACCGTTGAATGGCTTATTGAACGCGATTTTTTGGTTTCTGTCTGACGAAATTTTATTGTGCCAATGATTGTGCGGAGCAGGTAACATGCAAGACAATAAAAAAGGAAGCTTTGATTTACGCTTCCTTTTAAATGCAGTGTGCTCGGCACGCGTAATAACTTGGTGGTGAAAGTCCGCTACAGGCTTGGCAGTAGGAACTGTTAGCCGAA
>CALWJX010000063.1 GCA_944381085.1 uncultured Clostridia bacterium | reverse complement strand
TGAATATCGCTGACAGCACGGATCCGTCTGTCCCGCCTTTGTTGTAAGATATCATGACTCCAAGGTCAACACAACCCAGAACCGTTATGCCCAAAAGGCAGATAAGTATCGGTATTCCTATTCTTTTTGTATCTTTAAAATTGTATTTCAGCAATTTGGCAAACATCTGAACACCTCCCTGAAAAACTCGTCAAGTGACATTCCCTTTTCTTCCCTCACGGAATCCACGCTTCCTCTGGCAAATATTTTGCCTTGATTTATAAATACAAAGCTGTCAAGTATCTGTTCGATATCGGATATCAGGTGGGTTGATATCAGCACCGTTGCATTGCTGTTATAGTTGGAGATAATCGTTTTCAATATAAATTCCCTCGCCGCAGGGTCTACTCCGGCAATCGGCTCGTCAAGCAGATAAAGCTGAGCTTTGCGGGACATCACCAGCACAAGCTGCACCTTTTCTTTTGTACCCTTTGAAAGTGTTTTAAGCTTCGCGTCAATATTTATACCGAGAGTATTCAGCATTTCCTTCGCCGCGCGCGAGTCGAAATCCTCATAAAAATCCTCAAAAAACCCAATACATTCCTTTACCGTCATCCATGAATTAAAGTAAGTTCTTTCAGGTAAATAAGAGACAATTTTCTTGCTCTCCACTCCCGGAGCATAGCCTCCTATTTCCACACTTCCCGAAGTCGGGGTCAAAAGACCCGCAAGTATCTTTATAAAAGTGGTCTTTCCTCCTCCGTTAGGTCCCAAAAGCCCTATGATCTGTCCGTAAGGAAGATCAACATTTATACGGTCAAGAGCAGTGAAACCCCCCGAATATTCCTTACAAAGTTCCCTGACCGATACTACATATCCGCTCATAATCCGCCCTCCTTTTCTGTTTGGCTTTTTATAATGTCGTCAAGGACAGACAGTATGTCCTCCCTTGAAAGTCCCATTGTGCTCATTTCATTTACAAATGAGTTTACATATTTACGGCAGATGTCTTCCTTACATCTTTTTATAAGCTCCTCATCTTCCGTAACATTTCTTCCGGCTGTTCTGAAAGTACATATAAGACCGCTTTGTTCAAGCTCCCCGAATGCCTTCTGAACCGTATTGGGATTCACCGATGCTTCCTGCGCCAGCTCCCTTACACTGGGAAGGTGCGAACCCGGCGGATATTCCCCGTTGAAAATGCGGCTTTTTATTACCGAAACCACCTGGATATATATAGGCACTGTAGGTTTAAATTGCCATGCCAACTTTTTCACTCCCTTGCTGTATTATTGTTATAATACAATCATACCACATTAAAGTTTATTTGTCAAGTACTTTCATAAATTTTTTTAAAAACCGAAATATAATACGTTCTTTATGAGAATAATTTATACATACAAAGTTTAACTAAAAATTTTTGGTGTATTTATGAACCTAACTCAAGATGATCTGAAAAAAATATATTTGAAGTACTTATTTACCGCCTTTGGCAGCGCGATAGTTCTGAGTATTTACAGCACTGTTGACCTGATTTGCGTCGGTCATTACGACGGACCGCTCGGAGCGGCGGCTTTGAGCGTGGTAACCCCGATATGGGCGTTTACTGTAGGAATCGGAATTCTGATAGGACTTGGCGGCGCCGTTATGACCTCCGTATGTCGCGGGAAGGGTGATGAGCGGGACGCGAACGAATACTTTACGGTTTCGATGATTATCACTGTCGCGGTGACAATAATCCTTACCGCCTTTTACTGTATTTACAGAAAAGAAATTTTAATATTTTTCGGAGCTGACGAGACAGTACTGCCTTATGCCATGACTTATACCAAATGGCTCTTTCTCGGTTTTCCCTTTTATATTATTGTTCAGCCCCTTATACTGTTTCTGCGCAACGACAACGCGCCGACACTCGCGGCAATTTCGGTTTTGGGCGGAGGAGTTTTAAACATTGTCGGAGACATATATCTGGTATTTTTCCGTGACATGGGACTTGAGGGAGCGGGGCTTGCCACCGCGCTCGGAGAGCTCTTATCGGCGCTGATAATGTCAACGCATTTTTTAAGTAAAAAATGTACTTTAAAATTTGTCAGACCCCATAGAATTATAAATAAGTCGCTAAAAACTTTATCTTCCGGGCTTTCTCCTTCATTTGACTGTGTCGCCCCGGGAGTGATTTTAATTGCCTTCAATAACGTAATAGCCGCAAATCTCGGACAGGACTCGCTCGCGATATACGGAATCGCCGCAAACCTGTTTTCAATGTCTTATTCGCTTTTTTCGGGAATAGGACAGGCAATTCAGCCGATTTCCTCGGAAAACTTCGGCGCGGGACTCGCGCAACGGGTAAAAACAACGCTGTATTACGGAATTGTGTCGGGAGCAGCCACGGCAACGGTCGTTCTGGTTTTAACTCAGATATTCCCTCACACTATTCTCAGAATTTATATGAACGCGCCGGACGACGTAATAGAAACCGGCGCCGGAATTTTGAGAATTTTTTGTATCTCTCTTGTGTTCATGGGATTAAGCACCGTCATTTGCTATTACCTGCAATCGACTTTGAATACAAATAAAGCCTTTATCGTTTCTTTTTCGCGCAGTTTGCTGCTCCCGGCAATTTTTCTTGCCGTGCTTCCGAATGTTGTGGGATATGATATTATCTGGTGGATAATCCCGATTTCGGAGGCTGTAGCGTTTGTACTCGGTATGTTCTTTACGGCGGCAAATTTACAAAAGATAAGTATTTCGGTCATTCCGGGTAAAAAAACGATAAGCTCATAAGCGATTATTTTGTATCTGCTCCGAATAAAAAACATCTGAAATCGTAAAAGTCGCTCGTACAAGCCTTATTAAATAAAAAAACAGAATCGGCGCAGCTGAAAAATGCCGGTTCTGTTTTATATTGTGTTCAATAAGAGGCTAAGCCCATTATTCAACTTTTTCAGTGGAAAATTGTATCTCCCCGCCGAAAAAATCAAGTGTACCGCCCGCCTGACAGGCGGAAATATCTTAATTTGGTTATATTAATCAAGCCATCTCGCGGCGCAGAAACGTCATTATTTTCTTTTCCTCACGTGAGATTTTCACTTGAGAAAGCCCCAAGGCGTTTGCCACCTGTTGCTGCGTCATATTTCTGTAGTAGCGCAAAAGCACAATTTTGCGCCAAGTCACCGGCATTTTTCCGATTGCCTGAGACAGGGCTATACGGTCTGTCATTTCTTCAAATTCATCGGCGGATTCCCTGTCCGGAATTACTTCGTTATAAGTCTGCGATTCCTCTCCGTAGACATTATCCGACAGCGAAGTTACGGGGGTCACCGCGTCTATGGCGATGGCGGCTTCTTCCATGCTGACCCCGACTATCGACGCAAGCTCGCTTACCGACGCCTCTCTGCCCTCCTCGGTCATAATACGGTTTTTCTCTCTCATAATTGACATTCCGGTTTTTTTATATCCGCGGCTGACTCTGATAAGTCCGTCGTCGCGCAAATGTCTTCGTATTTCCCCGATTATCAACGGCACGGCATATGTGGAAAACGCTGTCCCTCGTTCCGATTCAAAGCTTCTGATGGCTTTTATCATCCCTATGGTGCCTATCTGCATAAGGTCGTCAAACTCGGTTCCCCTGTCTCTGAATTTTATAGCTATACTTCTCACGAGAGCCGTGTTTTCCGTAATCAGGCTTTCCATGGCTTTCTCGTCTCCGGCCTGAGCAAGTTCAATCAGTTCTCTGTTATGCGAAAATCTCTCATCCGACGCGTTTTTCAACACATTTTCACAAGATTCCATTACCATAACCATTCCTTTCTTTCAAACCGCGGAAATACCGAAATCCGATGACAAAAATATATGATGACACAATATATACGGTATTTTTGGCATATTATGTAATGGATCTGTCCGAAAGCTGTTTATACATTATAACCGCCGTTCCCTGTCCGGGCTTTGAAGTGACACGCATGGAATCGGTAAAACTCTCCATGACCGTAAAGCCCATACCGCTGCGTTCGCTTTGAGCGTCCGTTGTATACAGAGGCTGACGCGCGAGCTTGACATTTTCAATCCCGCAGCCTTTGTCGCGAATCTCAATTTTTACCGCCCTGCCTTCAAGCAGACTGACATTTATGTATATAATTCCTATAGTATTTTTATAGGCATGTACAATACAGTTTGTCACCGCCTCGGATACGGCGCATTTTATATCCGCTATTTCTACACCGGCGGGATCGAGCTGTGAGCAGAACGCCGCCACCGCTGCTCTCGCCATTCCCTCATTTACGGAAAGCGACGGGAGTTTGAGCTGCATTTTATTGATTATTACCTTTGAAAATTTTCCCGTTCTCATTTATTTGCCACCTCTTTTTTTAAGCTTCTGCGATTTTTTTGCGCACTGTTTTTAGTCACCGTCTGACTTGAACGGGCTTCCGGGTTGCTGTATTGAATCTTTATCATCCGTTCCATTCCCGCGAGACTCATGATTTTTTCAATTCCGGGATTGGGATCAAGCACGCTGACCTCACCTCCGAGCTCCTTCATTACGGCGTATCTTCCCATAATCAGTCCAAGCCCCGAGCTGTCCATAAAATCGACCGCCGACATGTCAAGTATCAGTCCCCTCGGTCTTTTGGCGAAAAGAGTGGAATCGATTGCCGAACGTATCGCCGCCGCGCTGTGGTGGTCAATTTCTCCCCGCAGCTTTATTTTCAGAAAACAGCCCACAAATTCGGTGTCAAATCCGGGTTTTGTGTCTTTTGCCGCACACATATTTTGTCCTCCTGTCATTTAACTTCCCTTACACTTTCGGTGTAAATTTATATTTAAAGAATAATTTTAATTCGGTATATTGATTTTATCACAAACGAGCCGAAAATCATGTCACTCTGTGATGTCGAAAAACAATTATTAATCACCTCATATTGACAATAAAATATTTTTTTGATATAATTCAATGTATAAACGCCGTCTGAGTAGTTTTGGCGGCATAATTAAAGTCCTATTCTGCGGGAGAATTGCGCGGCTTTTGAAAAAAGGTATCAATCCATACCCGGAAAACACGGAGAAAAATCATGACAGAAAAAGAAAAAATGATATCGGGCGGACTTTTTGACTGTTCCGACCCGGAGCTTATGGAAAATAAAAAAAGAGCCAGAAAGCTGACTCAAAAATTCAATAATACCTCTGAGGACGAGGACCTATTAAGAAAAGAAATATTGCGGGAACTGTTGGGAAAATGCGGAGAAAAAATCCTGATAAAGCCTCCATTTCACTGTGACTACGGGTACAACATAAATGTCGGAGAAAACTTTTTTATGAATTTTGACTGTGTGTTTCTCGACGCGGCTCCGATAAACATCGGAGACAATTTTATGTGCGCGCCCAAAGTATGCATTTTTTCGGTAACGCATCCGAAAAATTCTGAGGAGCGCGCAAAGGGTATGGCTGTTTCCCTGCCCGTCAATATAGGAAACAACGTATGGATAGGCGGCGGAGCCATTGTCATGCCGGGCGTCAGCATAGGAGACAACGCCATAATCGGCGCCGGCTCGGTGGTTACAAAAAATGTTCCCGCTAACACTGTCGTCGCGGGAAATCCGGCGCGGATTATTGAAAATTTACCGATTAGTGACGATAACTTTAAATAAGTTCTTATTGATGATTTCTACAATTGTCAAATTGATCTACGCGTCCCAATCATAATCTGGAAATTCATATCTGATAAAGCCTTCAAAATCTTCATCAGCACGAATTTCTATGAGATGAATCGCCGAATAGTATCCAAAAAAGCCAATGACGCCGCGCTCCTCGGAATAAAACATCATCCAAAACCACTCAGGAAAATTCCGAGGGCTCGGAACAAATTCCGACACATCCTGCTGAACAAATGTGTAACCATTGAATTCATATGTGTTTTCATCGAGAAAAGACATATTGTTCAGTGTAAAATC
>CALWJX010000062.1 GCA_944381085.1 uncultured Clostridia bacterium | reverse complement strand
CCCAAACCGTTTTTCACTTCCTCTAATATGGGGCTGATTAGATTTTCGGTAATAATGATACTTTCCTCCGTGGCGTTTATCGGTGCAGCTTCCTTTGGGACTTCCGCTGCAAGGACGGGGGTGGACGATAAGACAACGGCCAAAGCAAACGCCGTTATTTTTGTTTTCTTCATGACACAAAGCCTCCTTTATTTTTATTCGCTGCCTTTATTCTATCACAAAACCAACGACGCGCCCAGCCCTGTAAGGCTACATTTGCGCTACAAATCCGGTTCCCTGTCCTTTTCTTTCTCTTTAGAGAGGTTCAAAATCTGTTCTACATTGCGCTTGATAACGTCTATTTCTGCGGCCTGCTGTTTCAGTTTTTTATACTGTTTATACAGTTCCTTTTTCTGCTCTGCCAGCCCATCGGTGGTCTTCCTGCTTTTATCAAGTGACGGTGCGTGTTTCCCTTTTAATTTTTTTGCGGCTGCTTCAAATAAAGTGAGCTCGCGGCGGTGCTTTTCTGCAAAGGCAGGTTTGTTTTTCGCCTTTTTATATTTTTCATAGATGGGTCTTAATTCGTCATAAATAGCGGTGTTTTTCATCAAAAGCGCCGTATCGTTCATGCTCTTTTCCGTCCCTTTGATTTGCTCCGAAACAACGTCAAAATCAGCATGGATTTTCCCTGCGGCTTCTTCCAATTCCTCGTATGTGCTGATGTTGTGTTCGGTTAAAAAATTCAGCGTCCGGCTTGCCTGTTTAAGGTTATACAGCTTCGCCCAATGCTCATAGCCTTTGCTTTCCTGCGCCTTGATGTTGTTTTGAATGTCGATAAGCAGGTTAATAGATTGCCTTTGCGGTTTCGGTATTCTTGTCCGGTGTTCAATCCTGTCTTTGATAGATTCCTCGGTGTAGCGCGGGCCTAAAGTTTTACCCCGTGTAAAGCGTTCCTTGCCTTTGGCACGGAATGAGATATATTTCCCCCGTTTTATTTCATAATCGGCAATCTCCATATGCAAAAGGAAATCCTCAAAATCCGCTGACCGTGAGATTGCCTTGTCAATGTCCGCTTTTAACTGTGATTTCCAGCTTGTACCCTGCCGGGCTGCAGAATATTCCTTATAGCTTTTGCCCTTGTTCTCATTCGGCGGTATGACGGATAAACCGTGTTCCTCACACAGCCGGTCGCTGATACGGCGGGTTCGGTTATTCCACCGCCTGTTGACGTGACTGTGCTTGTAATCAACAAAGCTGACGTCGCAGAAAATGATGTGATTATGGATCTGTTTGCGGTCTGTGTGCGTTGTTAGAACGTATTCAAACCTTCCGCCCAACACTTCATCGGCAAGCTGCTTTCCAATCTCGTGCGCCTGCTCCGGCGTAGTTTCGCCCGGCGCAAAGGATTGTATCAAATGCCGCGCTAAATGCGGGCCGGGTTCACTTGATTTCTGCCTTGTCCATTCAAATTCCATATCCGCCGTTTCAGGCGAACAGCCGTAGGAATATATCAATAATGTGCCGTCCGTTTTTTCGGGATTGCAGATATAGTCAAGGGCTTTTTTCAGCGTAGCGTTGATAGAATGGTTCTTTGTAACCGCCATATCTCACCGAGCCTTTCCCGAAGCTCTGCAATATCTTCCCGGTATATATCGCTGGTGGAATTGACGCGCTTTGCAATTTGGTTGATGTTCCGCCCTATGGCGTGCAATTCCTTGTTCATCTCTTTTATATTGGCAGTGTCGGTATAGATGATATATCCGTCAATCGCCATTTTCCGCAGATACGCCCCGATTTGCCTTGTGGGGACAAGGGACATTTTATGCTCAATCAATTTTCGCTCTTCCTCCGTTACAGGACAGCGAAGCACGATTTTTCTTTTTCTGTTCGCCACAATGAAATCCTCCGTTTCTCTTATAAAGGGTTTGGGACTATCCCAAAATTTTGACTTGATTTTCAGACCGAAAATCTAAGTCAAAAATCGTGAGTGTAGCCACACTCGCTTTGCTTGCTATTCCTTAAAAATTAGTTTTTCCCTATATACTATCCCATAAAAACAGAGCTGCTTGTTGCATATTGATAAAAGAAAAAACAGAGGATTGTTTAGTCCTCTGTTTCCGTTCTTGTTTCTATAATTCCTCTTGCGGTAGCTTCAATAATCGGCAGGTCTCGTTCGGATATACTGTCAATCAATCCGTCCACTTGGCGGCGGAGCGTTGAGCGTTCCGGTTTCTTTTCAAAAAAGAATTGGTCTACTGATATATTGAAAAGCGTTACAAGCTCATACAATACTTGCAAACTTGGGTGTTGTCCCTCATTTTCGATTGATACGATATATCGGGGCGCAAGATTTAATTTACCGCCTAACTGCTCTCTTGTCATTCCGGCGGCTGTCCTCGCTGATTTTATTGCTTGACCTAACGCTTTGAAATCATAGTGCTGTCTTTCTTTTGACATTTCACATCACCTATATACATTTTACACCTCTACATCGATTTTATAAATGAGTTATAAAATCAATATAATTACATAAATATCTCTAAAAAATCAGATTTTATTAGAGATAGGCATTGCATTTTATATCTTGGCAGTATATAATAAACTATACAGTAACACACCAATGTTTTAATTTGTGTTAAAATATCTTTAAGGAGGTGCTTCAAAATGAATATATACTCAACATCTGATATTGCTAAAATAATAGGAATACACCCTAACACTGTACGCTTCTATGAAGATATGCAGTTAATTACACGACCGGAACGCAAAGAAAACGGTTATCGTATTTTTACAGATTTACACATATATCAATTCAAAATCGCAAGAATGGCATTTCAAATAGAATTGCTCCAAAATGGTTTAAGAAAACAAAGTGTTGATATTGTAAAAACAGTTGCACTTGGCAACATAGATAAAGCTCTTGCTTTGACAAACGAATATTTAGAACATATCAAGCAGGAAAAGAATAATGCTGCAGAAGCTATAAAGAGCGCAAAAGCCATATTGGAAAATAAGGATAACAATTTAATTAAACTCTGTATGACACGAAAAGAAACAGCTGATTATCTCAATATTACAACAGACACTTTGCGTAATTGGGAATTAAATGGACTATTGCGTATAAAACGGCGTCAAAACGGATATAGGGTATACACTGAACAGGATATACAAATATTAAAAATTATTCGTTCTCTGCGATGCGCAAACTATTCTTTATCGTCTATTCTCAGAATGTTGACTGCTCTTTCACATAATCCCCGAACAGATATAATGACGGTTATTGATACGCCGCTTCAAGATGATGATATTATAACAGCCTGCGACCGACTGATTACATCACTTAATCGAGCTGCTTCTAATGGCAGAACGATACAAAATATGCTAATAGAAATGAAATCAAAAAATTTTAACTCTCCACTTTAACACCAACCTTAATGTTGGTGTTATTATTTTATCATAAACGATAAAGGAGGGTTTCATTATGCCTGTAATAGAAACAAAAAATCTAACAAAATCATTTGGCGGAAAAACGGTATTAAGTGATTTTAATATTTCCGTAAATCAGGGGGAGGTATTTGGATTACTCGGCTCTAACGGAGCGGGAAAAACAACGGCTATTGATTGTATTTTGGGTACAAAAAAACCTGATAGCGGGACAGTAAGGATTTTGGGGCTAAACCCCAAAACGGAACGAAAAAAACTTTTTGAAAATGTAGGTGTGCAATTTCAAGAATTACATTATCAGGATAAAATTACAGTATCGGAGCTATGCGAAATGACAAGCGCTCTATATCATAATGTAAATGATTATAAACGCTTATTACTTGAATTTGGGCTAAATGAAAAAAGTAAAAGTATTGTCAATGAGTTGTCAGGTGGACAAAAGCAAAAGTTGTTTGTATTGCTTGCTCTTATCCCCAAAGCAAAGGTTATTTTTTTAGATGAATTAACAACGGGGTTAGATACAAAAGCTCGGCGCGATATTTGGAATACGCTTAAAAAATTAAAGGAAAACGGACTGACGATTTTTTTAGTATCTCATTTTATGGACGAGGTTGAAGCATTATGCGACAATATCTGTATTCTCAAACAGGGAAAAATTGTGTTCTCGGGCAACGTGCAAAACGCAATACAATCAAGTCCATATAAAACATTAGAGAATGCTTATTTATGGTATTCAGGTGAGGAGGTTACAGAATGAAAGTATTTACCACATTATTAAGAACAGAGTTGAAATTATCCCTAAGAGGGATGGATATGATTATTTTTGCTATTTGTCTGCCAGTTATAGTTATGGTGATTTTAGGAATTGTGTATGGAAACAATCCTGAGAATTTAGCTGCTTCTTTTCCAGCCGTTTCTACCATAGCGATATGTGCAGGTGGCGTTATGGGATTGCCGCTGGTTATTTCCGGCTATCGACAGAATAAAATATTAAAACGATTTAAGGTAACTCCTGTTAGTCCGGCACTCTTGTTATTTGTTCAAACAATGATATATACCATTTATTCAGTGGTGTCATTGATATTGGTATATTTAACGGCAAGTATATTTTTTGGATTTCGTCTGCCGGGCTCGTGGCTTCAATTTATCGGAGCATTTGTATTAGTAATGATTTCTATGTTTAGTATTGGTATGCTTGTAGGTGGAGTATCACCAAATACAAAAATTGCAAGTATAATAGCAAGTATTTTATATTTTCCTATGCTAATATTCTCTGGGGCAACACTTCCTTATGAGGTAATGCCGACACCGCTTCAAAAGGCGGCTGATATAATGCCATTGACACAGGGAATAAAAATATTAAAGGCGGTCTCTCTTGATAAACCGATTGACAATATCATTTTATCGCTGATAATTATATGTACTATTGCAATCGTATGTACTGCGCTGTCAGTAAAGTTTTTCAAATGGGAATAAGCTATTGTGAGGGTGAATTATGTGCCTTGAAAATAAATGGATAAAATGTCCTGTATGTGGGAACAAAACTCGTGATAAAATCCGCACAGATACTGTTATTAAGAACTTCCCCTTATTTTGTCCTAAGTGCAAAAAAGAAAGTTTGATAGATGTTGAAAGTCTGACGGTAAAGGTTATAAAAAAATCAACAAATTAAAATATCACCTATCAATATTATAGAGCCTGACGCAAGACGCAGAGCCTAATATATTATGATAACTCTCTATGTTATCGGCTCTGTGTCGTTCACAGGAATATCCTGCATATAAGCGCGTCATACTATATGATGTTGAGGTGAAATATATGCAAAATGAAAATAGCGAATGGGTGTTATGCCCGATATGCAATAATAAAACACGAACGAAACTCCGTAGAGATACAGAATTGAAGAATTTTCCTTTATTCTGTCCAAAATGTAAAAATGAAACTTTAATAAACGCAAAACAATTTAACATTACTGTTATCAAAGAGCCAGACGCAAAGACGCAGGAGCCTAATTGACTGTAAGACGCAGAGCCGATAATTTGAGGTATCTCTCAAATTATCGGCTATTTTTATATAACAGGTCTGCCAAATAAAAAAAACGATGTTCGGCAGGTCTATTTTGTTGTGCTTAAATTTTCTCCCTCTGAATGTCGTTTGATGTTTGGAGGGATTTTTTTGTGTTGGAGTAACAACAACAGTTCGCTGCTTATCAGAAGCAGCGACTACACGCCTACAAGCTGTCCGTATTAAAGAAATTACATACTCTTGATACGGACAATCTCACTCTTAAATATGATATTACAACTCTATTTTATAGAGGTAATATATCCGTAAATGCTCGGTTGCTTTTTTGCAGCCGGGCATTTTGTGTGTTTTTGAAAAAATTTTTTCCAAAACGCACAAAACACCGACCTTGGCACTGGATAGTGAACGAAAGGGGTAGAAAGGACAAGCAATTTCTTTCCGTTCACTCCACCGCAGGAAGGAGGTGAACTCAATGGAGCTATCTTCTTCCCAGAAAGAAACTATACAACATCAGTATGACACGCTGATTAAAAAGTGCTTGAAAGGTGAAGCGAGAAACTACCTTGCTGAAATTGTAAGGCGTGCTAATCGTGAAATTTGCTTTTCGGATTTGAATGAAAACGAGCTTAACAAGTTTTTTGTTACGGACACATACGAAAGCGACTACTTTAATTTTGAAGTTGGCGGATATGACGTTATCGTTAAAAATGACTTGTTAGGTGAAGCTTTAGGCTCTTTGCCTGATAAAAAGCGCGACATTATCCTTATGTCATATTTTTTAGATATGAGTGATGATGAAATCGGAATGTTGCTGAATGTTGTACGCAGTACGGTTTTCCGCCATAGGAAAAGCGCACTTGCAAAAATTAAGCAGTATATGGAGGAAAAATCAAATGACGAACACAAGTAACAAAGCTGAAAACCTGTTGCCGTTCAATGTCATTGCTGCGGCAGCAAACGGCGACACAGACGCTATATGTGCTATATTGAAACACTATGAGGGCTACATAGCAAAACTCTCTACTCGCACATTGCGCGACGAGGACGGCAATACATATCTGTATGTAGATGAAGAAATGCGTAACAGATTGAAAATCCGTCTTATTGCGCGCACTCTTGCTTTTAATGTAGCTTAAACAGACAAGCCCATACAGAAAGTGCGCACCCCTTTCCGCACTTTCTGTAATGGGCTATTTGTCATTCCGTCAAAGCACATTTTTAAGATGTGTTTTGACAGGCTGATAAATGCCGACTGCTCTTTGACAACGCCCTGCGGGCTGCATAGGCAAACAAACACATTCCGTCCGTGCCGAGCTTTACGGGAAATACGCCACGACGCTTTTTATAGTTGAGCGATAACCATTTTTACCGTAATTGCAGATATGGCAGTCTGCAAGCGATGACACACGGACGCAATAATGATACTCCCGCTTTGAACGCTTCACAGCATTGGGCGGCTGCATGAGAACCATGCAGGGGTGAGATTCCCGTGGAGCGCAGCCGGCGCCGTTTGGATTTGCTA
>CALWJX010000061.1 GCA_944381085.1 uncultured Clostridia bacterium | reverse complement strand
TTTTCTATGCCGATAATAACTACAAAACAAGAGCTGCAGGATCGCGGTTTGGTGATGGCGATAATGAGAGATAATACGGATTTTACCGATTGGTAAAAAATACTCAGAACTTATACTGCCGTAAAAAACAAATAAAAATTTGCGGCAGCCCTCCAAAGGGGGGACAAGCCTTCCGCCTGCATATATGTAGTATTAAGCAATAAAAGATAAGGAGGTTTTTAAAATGAATTCAGATAACATTTTAACGAAAACTCCGATAGAAAAAATAATACATAACAAAGAAATTTTAAATACGTCGCTTGCAAAAACTTTTATGGAGGAAGTTAGAAACAAATTAAGTATTGATATGATTGCATGTTATGCTCAAATGCGACAAGAATTAATCTTTAAACATAAAATTTTAGGAATAAAATTGCTACTCAAGATTAAAAAAAATCATTATCCTTATTATTTTATTAATGAAACCATATTGACACTATATATCAGAGGTGATATTAAATATATTAAATCAATATCAGAGAGAGAAAATTTAAAAAAAGATATAGGAGAAATATATGGAAACATTATCAAGGTAAATCATCATAATATTAATTATCCAAGAAGTTTCAGTAAGGAAGAATTAAAATTTTATGGAATTAATTGCGCCGAACAAGTTGACGATTCTAAAATAATTCATCCCGACAAAGAACCAATAGAAAAAATTATAGTAAATATTGAGTCTTTTGATTCTTTGGCAAGATATCATGTTCTGTCAGACAGTTTAGCAACGAGTCAAAAAATTGTAAAAAGATACGGAGCTGATATTTATTGTGGTTGGGATGAACAGCAAGAGGAAGAAAATCATTATATCGTATTTTTTTCTGACTTCTCTCTCAAGCAATTTAACGAAAATTACAAGGAACAATCAATATATGAGTTGTTTTGTAATATTAAGTTATATGATAAATGGGATATAATAAAAAATAATGATTATGATCCGAAATGTATACTTTGGTCATCATTATCGGATCATATGAAATTTAGTTTATTGCGAGGATAAAATATAACTAAATTAAGGTGTCCTGCCATTTGATTTTCTCAGTGGTAAAATGCAATCTCCCTTTGAAAATTTTGAATAACGGGGCTTTGTCTTTAATTAAAAATTTTTAATTAGGAGTTGCATTAAAAACAGTTTTACATAAATAGATATAAAGAGATTATTCCCGATTATACCGCGCTTTTGCGGATATATGCACCGCGGTTCCGGTTATACAGGGGATTATGCGTGTGAGGGCGTGAGCAAATATTTTATCAGGTTGAAAATTTACCTGGAAAGCGAGGAAACGAAAATGAACGGAGAATTTGATTACCGCAATAATTTTTTGTCTAATTCCAATCACTGTGTTCATTTTGAAAAAAACATCGTCATCACCGATCTGGGCAGGCTTTTCAATGAAAAGGTGCGCGCTTATACAGGGACGGACGTGTTTGTCAGCTCAATGAGTGTAAATAAAAGCCGGATAACCGTTGAACTGAAAGTGCTCGGTCAATCGGGAGGACGTTTCGGGGAAATAGCTTCGTACAGCGAGGATGACATATCCGATATAAAAAACGGGTTTTGCCGGAATGTCTGGAGTGCTTACACGGAAAGTGAAAAAGAGCTTGATTATCCGCCCTTGGTAAGACACGCAAAATATCAGGATGACGGCAGGTCTGTCCCGTATAAGCTATATATCGAAATTATTGATTTTAAAAAGAGATCACGCATAGGCTTTTTCGTCGATTATATGCCCGAAATACAGAGAAAGCTCAGAGAGAAATTTCCCAAGGCGTCATTTATCGTCAGGTTGAAGGACGACGACACGAATTTTTATTACCTGATCTTTGACGATGAAAAGGAGCTCAAGTTTGCACAAGAGGTCTACGGAATCGACAGTATGGTTGAATTTGTGGGCGGTCTGTGCAGAGAAGAGGATGAGTACGGCGTATTTTGCGACTACTTGCCTGTTCCGGCGGTGACTGATAAGGTGACGCTTAAAAAACAGGGTGAGGTAATGGGGATAATGCGAAACAACCCGGATTTTTCCGAGTGGTAGGGTGACTTATGCTCGGTGGGTATATATGCGGCAGAGCTGAAAACATCGGGAATCCGGAATGTACAGGAAGCTTTTTGGGCGCATAAACGGAATTTACCGGTTTTTAGTTAAATACTTTTTTGCCGGTTTATTTGGTTTGTGAATTTATTTCAAATTTGACTTGACAAATTGCGATAAATATGTTAACATTATAATAGCCCTAATAAAAATTTCAAAGGGCTAAGAAAGGACGCTGAAGTTATGAAAAAACGTGTTTTTGTGTTGATTACCGCGTTGATTTGTCTGTTTGCGTTGGCTTCCTGTGAAAACGAAACCGCGTATTCGCTTTACAGCGGGTCGGTGGAAAAGCTCAATGCCGCAGGCGGATATGAAATGAACGCCGATGTTGACATTGCCATTACAATTGGCTCTCAAACCGTTGAAGGCAGTATGCAAATGAACCTTAAGGCAAACGGAAACAATGCCGCGATGGATTACAGCATGGATATGATGGACAATAAAGTAGACATGTCTGTAGTGTATGTAGACGGAGTCGCGTATACGGAAATGTCGGGAGTAAAGTATAAAGCTGCCGTTTCCGAGGAAGAACTGGAAAGCGACGGGGGAATGGCGTCTTTTGAACTGCCGGAAATGACAGAGGACGCTCTCAAGGATATAGAGCTGACAGAGGACGGCGATAACCGTAGCTTTACCGTGACCCTGACCGGCGATGACGTGAATTCTTTTTGGGAAAGCATAGGCAGCGTAGCGGACAGTCTGGCGGAAATGGGCGCCGATATTGATTTCGGAGACCTCACTTTCACCTGCACCTTTGACAAAGATTCAAACATGACAGATATGAAAGTCGATATAACCTATATTATGGACGTCAGTGGTCAGGAAGCTTCTGTCGCAATGAGTTTGGACTATGATTTTGTCAATATCGGCACCGCGCCTACGATAACCGCGCCCGCTGACGCTGACAGCTACATAGACGCGGATTCATTGATGTGATAAATAAAGATGCCGGTCGGTTCCGAACCGAAAATACATAAAAGGGTTTGGCGTTGAAAATACTTTTTTCTTGCCGTCCGCATATACAAAAAATACCCGCTGCCGATAAAAGACAGCGGATATTTTTGTTCATTTGTCAGGAATAAATCCAATTCAGCTCTTTTCGGAAAGCAAGCCGCAGACAATTTTCCGATTAATCCTGTTTAATTTAACTAAATCAAGATGTGCCCTTTATCTTGGACGGGCGACGCTTGATTTATTCGGAGGAGAGATTTGAACTCCCGCTGAAAGTGTTGAACGGCAAGGCTTAATTATCGAAAATTTTGAAAAAGCGCTTATTCGCCGTCATCTTCGTCGCTGTTATCAACAGGCTTGTCCGCACCGGTATCGGTAATAGACGCAAGGGGATTTTCAGACATGGCGTTCATCATATTTACATCGCTTACGTGCGTATATATCTGTGTGGTGTTGAGCTGTTCATGACCGAGAATATCCTTAAGCACGCGTATATCCACATTTCCCGACTGATACATGAGCGTCGCGGCGGTGTGGCGCAGTTTATGGACAGAATAGTGCTTTGATTCAAGCCCCGCAAGGTCGAGGTATTTATACACGAGCGCCTGTATGGTTTTGTTGCTTATTCTTTTGTCTCTGTTGCTTAAAAAGAGCGCTTTGTCCGGAAGATTTCGGTTTTTTTCGTTAAGTCGGTCATTTACAAGGTATTCGGTAAGTATGGACTGACATGCGTTGTTTAGATAGATTATTCTTTCTTTGCTGCCCTTGCCCACAACTCGCACAAATTTCAGCTCACGGTCTATATCTCCGATATTTATGCCGACAAGCTCGGACAGACGCATTCCGCAGTTGAGAAAGAGTGTGATAATGCAAAGGTCCCGCAGGCGCGACTTTGACCCGGCGTCGTTGCGCACCGCGTCAAGCAGCAGCTTTGATTCTTCGAGAGATAAGAATTTCGGAAGCGTTTTTTTATGCTTGGGCGACTCAATGTTGGCGGCGGGGTTTTCCTCAAGGTAGCTTCTTTTGACCGTCATAAATTTGAAAAGCCCCTTTATTGCGGAAAGTTTCCGGGATTTTGCCGACCACATATTTTTCCTGACGTTTCCGGTGTACAGCAGAAAATCATATATTTTTTCGGTGGTAATGGTTTTTATGTAGTCTATATCTACTTTGCTTATATCAATTTGCAGGAATTCATCCGAATCCGGGTCGATACCGTTGTCGCGGGCGATCAAATAGCGGAAAAAGGTGCGCAGGTCAAGCAGATATTCGTCCGCTGTTTTTTGGGAACACCCCTGTATTGCGGTTTTGTATGACGCGAATTCCCGTATGACCGCAGGAAATTCATCAAGGTTTACCGAGTAAGGCATATGTTGATACCTCATTTATTGTATATATCAGTTTTGGTTTATATTAATTATACTCTGTTTTTCGGTTTTGTCAAGAACCAATAATATATGTTGGCGGATATATAATCCGGTTTTTTTATAGGAATAATATTTGATATTCGGTATATTGTGTGAAAAAAGCGGCGAAGACTTGATTTTTTAGTGGATAATCTGTAAATTTTTCGGTTTAGGTGTTGAAATATTATAAAAGATTATATATAATATAATTATAATCAGTTTGACGGACTGTATGAGTCTAAACTTTGCTCTGCGAGATTTTAATCTCGTGTTTTTTGTTGTCCTTTTTGAATTTTGAAAATATATTTCAGATTTATTTTTATAACAGTTAGTATAAAATTGTGGGGGATCGAATGAAACGCTTTTTAGAGAGATATTCATACGACTGTGTGAAGCTTCTGTTGGATCAGGTAGCAATAGCCATTTTCGGACTTGTATTGGCATTGGCGTCGGGGATGGCAAAAAACAATGTGCTTCAGATAGTAACGAGCGTGTGTTCCGTAATATTTTATCTGTTTCTTGTATACACGGTTATGTGGAGTGTCGGAGCGAGGGACAGGATTGCCATCGATCTGGGAAAAATCAGAAAGAGTTATCTGACGCCTGTCAAAATGTGGCTGCTTGCAAATTCGATCAATTTGTTGTTGGCTATACTTGTCATGTTGGGCATGTTGCTTTCCGACATTAAGGCGTTCGGCAGTATAGGCGGGGTGAGTTCGGTTATCGCGTTGCTTATAGAGGGAATGTATTCCGGTCTGATGACGCTTGACTTTATTGGCGGCGTGCCGCTCAATTCTCTGTGGCCGACATATTTTATTATTACTCTGCCTGCGCTCGCGGTTGAATTTGTCGCATATGTGCTTGGGGTAAAAAATATTCATTTTACAAATATGCTTGTGCCCAAAAACCCCGAAGCGGAGGAAAAGAAGAGAAAAAAATAAACGCCGGCAAAAGGAAAAAATCAATATGAGAATGTTAAATGAAAAAAACAAGCGTGAAAATCAGAACCGAACCGGGGAAGACCGGCGCAAAAACAAAACCGAGACCGCGGCCGGGTTAAATACGCCGGAACTTACAGACAGGCGGTGGACAGACAGATTTTCGTACTTTTGCACCGTATTTTCGATGATTGTTTTATTTGTCATTATGATCTATCTGTCGTTTGCGTCATTTTTAGAAACGACCGACATGAATATGAACAACTCAATGCTTGAAAATGTTGAGTACCATAAGGACAATTTTATTTTTAACCTTGTAATGCTTGTTCTGTTTTCCTTTATCGTCTTCGTTTATTCCCGTCTGATAAAAAGGGTTGACGTGCGTATAATTATATCCGCGTGTATATTTGCGGTGCTTGTTATGGGGTTGGTGTGGACTTTTTCCTCATTGTCCGCACCCACGCATGATTCGCTTATAGTTTCGCGCGCGGCGTATAAAGCGTCTTTAGGCGACTATTCCGATATTGATTCCGATTACTTTAAGAGGTTTCCGTTTCAGCTTGGATATGTTTTTTTCAGCGAGATTATAATAAGGTTGTTTAATACGGGAGATAATTATCTGGTAATTGAGGTTATCAATGTCATTTGTCTTGCGGTTTCATATCTTGCGGTTCTGATGTCGGTCAGAATAATGTTCAGAAGTGAGAAGACTGTTAAAATCTGCGCTTTGCTTATGGTTTTCTGTTTCCCGGCTATTTTGTTTTGTACCTTTACCTACGGCAATATCCCCGGTCTTATGTTTGCGAGTCTTGCGGTCTGGCAGTACTTGGGGGTAAAGGGTAAGTCGCTGAAAAGCGATATTCTGCACGGGGTGCTCTGCGCGCTGTTTATCGGAATTTCGGTGAGCATAAAGAAAAATTATATGATTGTTATGGCGGCGATACTTATAATAGCCGTCGTGCGGGCAATTGAGAGGAAAAGATTTTTGCATCTTGCCTGCGCCTTGCTTTGCGTGGTTTCGGTCTGGGGCTGTTCGGCGGCGGTTGTGCGCCTTTATGAAGGCCGCGCGGGCTGTGAATTCGGAGACGGAATTCCGATGATTTCATGGCTGGCGATGGGGCTGAATGAGTCAGAAATAGCGCCGGGTTGGTACAACGGAAAATATACGGTTACTAATTTTCACGAAAACGGAATGGATACCGAGCTTGCCGCCGAGGATTCCGTAAAGGAAATCAAGGAACGACTTGAATTTTTCCGGGAGGATAAGACATACGCCGGAGATTTTTTCGGTGAAAAGATAATCAGCCAGTGGAATGAGCCGACCTATCAGAGTATATGGACAAATCAGGTCAGGGGCAGATACGGGGACATGGGAAAGATTGCCTCGTGGGTCTGCGGAGACGGAGAGGCAAAGGTCAAAGGATTTATGGATCTGTATATGCAGTTTGTCTATGCTATGACTGCGTGCGCAGCTCTGTTGATTATAAAGAAAAGGGATATTGTTTCGGCTTTGTTCGGAGTGGTGATAATCGGCGGATTTTTGTACCATACCCTGTTTGAGGCGAAGTCTCAGTATGCCATTTCGTATTTTATATTGATGATACCGCTTGCGGCGTATGCGCTTGATTATGCGTGCGGAAAGGCGGATGGTTTGTTTAAGGCTGTTAAAGAAGCATGGAACGCAAAGAAAATTAAAAATAAAGCGCGCGGTTAAGCTTAAATGGTCCGGGTAGCTTTGAGAAATAAGGAAAAGAGTATGCTTCAATTCAGGCAATTTTTCCCGGATAAGCAAGATGATATATCATTGGGATATATTTTTGAGTCAATTT
>CALWJX010000060.1 GCA_944381085.1 uncultured Clostridia bacterium | reverse complement strand
ACAGTTTTGCGTCCGCAAAACTGCCGTATACAGCACGTTAAACAACATTTACAGATTTTCTTCACGCTGTATACATTGAGCCTCCGAGTTACCCGGACAGTTTTGCGTCCGCAAAACTGCCGTATACAGCACGTTAAACAACATTTACAGATTTTCTTCACGCTGTATACATTATATCATAACAAAAATTTCTTTTCAATCACCTTTAAATAAAATTAAGAATAATTAAGAATTGCGTATAAATTTTAAAAAACCCTTATTTTACAAGGAATTTCACTCTGTTTAACTTTCTGTTTTTTCACCATCTGTTTTTGTATTAAGCTTATTTAGGCTTTTCTGATTTTCTCGGTTCACTGCCGCGCTTTTCAAAAACCGCTCTGTCTGCACGACAACTTCGCCCGACATGGCACAAAGCACGGGAACATTAATGACCGTCATAATACCGAGCGCAAAATCCGCGGCATTCCAAATGCTTTCCGGAGCGCTTACGGCGCCGATAAATATAAATAATGTAAAAACAATTATAAAAATTGTCTGCAATGTTTTTGATTTGCTTAAATAACGCACACACTCCTTGCCGTAATGCGCCCAGCATATGATGGTTGAAACCCCGAAAAGCAATACCGAAAAACATATAAAATACGATGACCAATCTCCGAGAAGTGAGGAATATGCTTTGATTGTCATCATCATAGGGTCGTTTTCATACCCGTCAACTCTCCCTATTATTATTACAAGCGCGGTTATTGTACACAGCACAATGGTGTCCACAAAGACCTCAAAAATGCCCCAGAATCCCTGTTTGGACGGACTGTTTGTATCCGAGGCGGCATGAGCGGTGGGAGCGGTTCCGCATCCCGCCTCGTTTGACATAAGCCCTCTCATGCTGCCCAATCGCATTGCCCTTGAAAACATAAATCCCAAAACACCGCCCGCGGCGCTCCGAAAATCAAACGCCTGCTCGAATATAACCCGAAAAGCATCTCCTATTTGGTCCGGCCGCGCGGAAAGAGCCGCGACAGAGACAGCCAAATAGCCCAAAGTAATAACCGGAATGATTTTCTCGGTGAAACCGCTTATCTTTTTGGCGTTTCCAGATATGATAAAAACGCAGACCAAAGCGGTGGCGGCGCCAATCAATACAGGCGACAAATCAAACACTCCCATAAACGAACGCGAGATAGCGTTTATCTGAACCACACACCCCATTGTCAGTGAATTAATTATACAGAAAAGCGCAAATACTCCCGCAAGTAATATTCCGCAAAGTTCATGTCCTCGGCAATTAAACAAATCCCTGATATAGTACATCGCGCCGCCGTAATGTTCTCCCGATACCGGGTCCGTGCGTCTGTGAGAAACGGCAAGAACTATTTCCGCGTATTTGAGAATCATCGCAAGCAGCGCGCTCACCCACATCCAGAAAATCGCGCCGCATCCTCCCATCGCTATAGCCGAAGCCACGCCCACAATATTCCCCACTCCGAGAGTACCGGCAAGCGCGAGCGTTACCGCCCGGAACGGCGAAATCCCTGCCGATTTGTTTTTTTCAAGCATCGCGGAAAGTACTTTTATCGGATGACGGATATAAAAAAATTTAAGTCTGAACAAAAAATATATTCCCGCCGCCATCAAAAATACCGGCGTAAGGTTTCCCAATATGTACGTATTGATAAATTCAAGCATATTCAACCCTCTCATTTTACCTCTGTTATGCAATGTATAAGCCAAAGTACGAGCCTTATAATTTAACTTTATGCTTGCATGTCGATTTTTAGCACACACAAGTATTAAATTACAATTTTATTTGTAAATAGATTGTGAACATTGCGGAAAACCTCTTGATTTTTCTAAAATTTGGTGTAAAATATAATATGTAATTAGCAGTCAAGCATTTGGAGTGCTAACAAAAATGTAAACAATAAGCAATATGCTTTTTAAAGGAGGAATATTAAAATGACACTTAAACCTTTATCAAACAGAGTGGTTATCAAATTTGTGGAGGCAGAAGAAAAAACCAAGACCGGAATAATTCTGACGGCATCCGCGCAGGAAAAACCCCAGATAGCGGAAGTGGTCGCCATAGGAGCCGGAAAAGTCAGTGAGGACGGCAAGCTCACCCCCGTAAGCGTAAAAGTAGGCGAAAAGGTTATCGCCAGCAAATACGCGGGAACCACCGTAAAAATCGACAATGTTGAATACACCATTCTTTCAGAGGAAGACATCCTCGCAATCGTGGAATAATCTATAAAAATAAAAGAGAGGTAAATTACCATGGCAAAAAATATACTTTACGGAATTGAAGCGAGAAACGCTCTTGTACGCGGTGTTGACAAACTTGCCGACACTGTAAAAATAACACTCGGTCCCAAAGGCAGAAACGTCGTGCTTGACAAAAAGTACGGTTCCCCCCTTGTTACAAACGACGGTGTTACAATAGCAAAGGAAATTGAACTTGAAGACGAAGCCGAAAATATGGGGGCTCAGCTCGTTAAGGAAGTCGCTACAAAGACAAACGACGCTGCCGGCGACGGTACTACCACCGCGACTCTGCTTGCACAGGCATTTGTACGCGAAGGCATGAAAAACGTCACCGCAGGCGCGAATCCCATGATAGTCCGCAAGGGCATCAAAAAGGCGGTGGACGCGGCTGTGGACTCCCTTGCAGAGAACTGCAAAAAAGTCAACGGCAAAGAGGATATCGCCCGTGTAGGAACCATTTCCGCAGGCGACGAGGTTATAGGAGAACTGATTGCCGACGCTATGGAAAAGGTTACGGCGGACGGCGTTATAACCATCGAGGAATCAAAGTCCGCAGAAACATATTCGGAAGTTGTCGAAGGTATGCAGTTTGACCGCGGATATCTTTCTCCCTACATGGTAACCGATTCCGATAAGATGGAAGCCGTAATAGACGACGCGCTCATCCTTATCACGGATAAAAAGATTTCTACCATTAACGATATACTTCCCTTGCTCGAGCAGCTTGTTCAGAGCGGCAAGAAGCTGGTTATAATCGCTGAAGACGTTGAGGGCGAAGCTCTCACCACCCTCGTGCTCAATAAGCTCCGCGGCACATTTACCTGCGTTGCGGTCAAGGCTCCCGGTTTCGGAGACAGACGCAAGGAAATGCTCAGAGATATCGCGATCCTTACCGGCGGCGAGGTCATCTCATCCGAGATAGGCATCGAGCTCAAGGACGCTACAATCGACATGCTCGGTCGCGCGCGCCAGGTTAAAGTGACAAAGGAAAATACCATTATCGTAGGCGGCGCGGGCGAGTCAAGTGAAATAAAGGCGCGTGTAAATCAGATAAGAGCCGCTATTGAGAACACAACTTCCGACTTTGACCGTGAAAAGCTCCAGGAAAGACTCGCGAAGCTTGCGGGCGGTGTTGCCGTTATAAAAGTAGGCGCCGCTACCGAAGCCGAAATGAAGGAAAAGAAGCTCAGAATAGAAGACGCGCTCAACGCTACAAAGGCAGCCGTTGAAGAAGGCATCGTAGCGGGAGGCGGAACCGCTTACCTCAACGCGATTCCCGCGGTCGCAAAGCTACTTGACAAAGTTGACGGCGATGAAAAGACCGGCGTCAAGATTGTGCTCAAGGGGCTTGAGGAGCCTGTTCGTCAGATTGCCGCTAACGCGGGATTTGACGGTTCCGTCATCGTAGACAAGATTATGAGCTCCGGAAAAGTCGGATATGGCTTTGACGCATATGATGAAAAATATGTAGATATGCTCAGCGCGGGAATTGTAGACCCGAAAAAGGTTACCCGTTCGGCACTCCAGAACGCCGCTTCCATCGCTTCGGTTATTCTTACTACGGAGTCTGTGGTCGCGGATATAAAAGAGCCTGAGCCCGCGGCGCCTGCCGGCGGTATGGGCGGCGGCATGGGCGGAATGTATTGATAAGCCCTCTTCACCATATAAAATCTTTTGTGTCTGACGGTTTGACGTCGGATTAGACTATAGGAAAAATCATTAAATAAAACCAATAAAACGACACTGTCCGTGTGTGCGGACAGTGTCGTTTTCATACACTTTTCCATATGGAAAACTTAATGTAAAATGTTCATTTCAATTATGTTAAAGGCTTTGATTTTAAACATAAATTCCGATAATGCGATGTAAAAATACGTCAATATGACAATACACTTTCGGTTGACAAAAACGACAAAAAATGATATACTATTAGTGCAAAAAATTCGGATAACAACTTTATGTACTGAGAAAAATATCAATGTAAAATAACGAGGTAATTTATAAATACTATAGCATAAGCAGTGAAAGTGAGGTGCGCATATGGCTGAACTTAAAAACAAAAAAACAGACGATATTAAAAACGACAAAACCGAAGAGGCCGCCGAGGTACACGTAAACCTTATGGAAGACAAGTTCAATGAACTTGTCAATATGCTCGACACCAAACATTATTCGGACTTTATTCATTCGGTTGAGCAGTTAAATCCGGTAGACGCGGCAGACTTCTTCGAATTTTTACCGATGCAGAGAATTCCGGCAGTATTTAAGCTGTTGAAAAAAGACACCGCAGCCGACGTGTTTGCGGAGCTTGACAGCGACCTGCAGAAAAAAATAATTACGGCTATGACCGACCGTGAAATATCGTCTATTATGGAAGACTTGTTCGTCGATGACGCGGTTGACATACTCTCGGAGCTTCCCGCCAACATAGTACACCGGATAATGAAAAACACCACTTCCGAAACACGCGCGGAAATAAACAGGTTTCTTTCTTATCCCGAAGACAGCGCGGGAAGCGTCATGACCGCCGAATTTATAGACCTCAGAGCCAATATGACATGTGCCCAGGCAATCGAACACATAAGGCGAACCGGTGTTGACAAAGAGACCGTATATACCGCGTACGTCACAGATGAAAGCCGTATACTTAAGGGTACGGTTTCTTTTAAAGATCTGCTCTTCTCTTCTCCGGAAGAAACGGTTTCCGAAATAATGGATGACGGTCTTATTTTCGCTTATACTCTTGATGACAAGGAGACTGTTGCACAGACTATCTCAAAATATGACCTTTTGGCGTTACCGGTAGTCGATAAGGAAAAACGACTTGTCGGTATCGTCACGGTTGACGACGCTCTTGACGTCATCAAGGAAGAGACGACAGAGGATATCGAAAAAATGGCGGCAATCGTTCCTACGGATAAACCCTATATGAAAACCGGGGTTTTTGAGACGTGGAAAAAGCGTATTCCATGGTTGCTTTTACTTATGATTTCAGCGGTATTTACAAGTACTATTATTACACATTATGAGAATGCTATCGGCACATACGCAATTCTGACCGCGTTTTTCCCGATGCTTATGGATACCGGCGGAAACGCGGGCAGTCAATCATCGGTTACCATTATCCGTGGGCTATCGTTGGACGAGATCCAGACAAAGGATTTTTTCAGAGTACTTTGGAAAGAATTCAGAGTGTCAATTCTCTGCGGAGTCTGTATTTTCGCGGCATGTTTTATAAAAACAATATTGGTAGATTTCCGTCTGCAAACAACCACTCTGCTTGACAACGGAACCGTACAGAACAACATTGTAATCGCCCTCATTATCAGCATAACCGCTTTCTTTGCGGTAGTCTTCGCAAAGATCATCGGTACCATTCTTCCCATAGGCGCAAAAAGAATAGGTCTTGACCCCGCCGTAATGGCTTCTCCTTTTATTACTACCATTGTAGACACGGTAACTCTGATAATATATTTTACCATTGCTTCGCATGTACTTCACTTCTGACAATTTCGGTATATATTAATTCTGTTTCAGACGTACAAAGAGCTCTTTTCAACTCGGAATTTAAGTGGTTGACTGAAAAAAATAAATAATGTTCATCATGCTCTCTTTTACAGATATTGTATTTTATTATTTATTGTCACTGTCACTTGACTTTTTCATTATTTCGGATTATAATATAAATGTTTGTTTTCTTCAGAAAAATAATATAAATGTCATCGGAGATCGTGTATCGCAATACACATAAAAGATTTTTTAATCTTGGATCGGAAAAGATGTCGGGTGCGCCCGGTTATTGTAAAATAATCGGGCGCGCTTTTTGAATGTTTCACACATTAACTGTTGCAAGAAAAGATAATTCATATTATTTGAAAGGAATGATATGCATATGAATTCAACAACTTTATTTGCAAAAACTCCTCCGCTGAAACTCTTTTTTATCGCGGCAATTCCCGGTGCTGTCAGTATGTTTGCTTCAGCCTTGTATCAAACAATTGACGGAGCATTTGTCGGTCACTTTCTGGGGTCTACGGCATTCGCCGCAATTAATCTTGCCATGCCGTTTGCTATTATAAACTTCTCACTTGCCGACCTTATAGGCGTCGGATCATCGGTTCCCATATCCATATGTCTCGGTCGAAAGCAGGAAAAAGAAGCCAACAATATATTCACATGTGCCTGTATTATGATAATTGTCACGGGTATAATAATCGGCGGTATTCTGTTCGCCGCCGCGCCTTTTCTGATTCGTCTTATGGGTGCGGACGGCGAATTCGCGGATCTTGCGGTGAAATACCTGAGAGTATACGCAATCTGCTCGCCGGTTACGACTATTGTATTCGCTACCGACAATTATCTGCGTATATGCGGATATATCCGCGGAAGCATGTTTCTGAACATTTTAATGTCTGTCTTGAGCGCCGTTCTTGAATTTTTATTTCTCGGAGTCTTTAAATTCGGTATATGGGGCGCGTCATTGGCTACCTGTCTGGGAATGATAATCTGCGCCGTCATAGCGATGATTCCGTTTTTAAGAGGAAAAGCCCTGCTAAGATTCTGCAGACCCAAATTTCATGCGGAAATAATCAAGCAGGTAATAAGCCGTGGCAGCCCGAACTTTTTAAACAACATTGCAGGAAGAATAACATCAATTCTTATGAACGCAATACTTGTCCGCATGGGCGGGGAGACAGCCGTATCGGTTTACGGTGTGCTGATGTATACGGACGGTTTCGTGCAGCCGCTTCTGTACGGAATGTGCGACTCTCTCCAGCCGGCGGTAGGATATAACTGGGGAGCGGGCAAATTCAAAAGAGTCCGTTCTATAGAAAAGTGTTGCTTTACCGCAAGCGGTGTAGTTTCTGTTCTTTCCGTCTTCATTATCGCAATTTTCCCCGAACAAATAACCATGTTGTTTGTGTCGGACGCCAGTGAAGAGGTTTTGAAGGTATCGGTATTTGCTTTAAGACTTTTCTCACTTTCATATATTACAAGATGGATTTCGTTCGCCACTCAAAGCTACATGCTTGCGATTGAGAAATCGCTGTTCGCATCGATAATTTCGGTTTCCACGGCGCTGATTTTCCCGGTAATTCTCATATTCGCGTTGTGGCCGTTCGAGCTCACAGGTATTTGGCTTAATTTTGCCGGAACATCTTTGCTTGCGGCAATACTTTCCCTGTTTATCCTGAGAAAACAAAATCGCGACATTAAAAAGCGCATATCTTCAGAAACAGAAATCGCGATAAATTCAGACTGAAAGACATAAATACTTCACAAATCGCCAAGATAATCATAACCATATACCAACGCTATATTTCTCACTATGAAAAAGACCGATAAAAACAAGAACACGGCGATTTTCATATATTTCGATATGTATAGGACTCTGTCTTTACCGCGGATTATAGAAATTAGCGAGGAAACGTCATAGTATATAAATACAACACTTAAGGCAACACCGCGCAAAGCAAGGGGCTTGAAATTCAGACAAAAATATGGTATAATAAACCCATGGATAAACA
>CALWJX010000059.1 GCA_944381085.1 uncultured Clostridia bacterium | reverse complement strand
CGGGGGCTTTCTGTCCTTTTTGTCATCGTTCCGTTACGCAGAATTCGATTTCTGCTGTTGCGCGGTGTTGCCTTAAGGTCAGTTACGCGGCAGTCTTTTTTGATTTTAAGCGCGTTTTGCCGACCTCGTATCGGCATAAATCGAACTGCTCAATGCGGGTTTTTATAGACTGATTCATAATTTGATGATATAACTGAATTAAGATGTCCCTCCTCAAAAGAAGGCGGTACCGTATTCCGATGAAAACATTGAATGACGGGGTTTTGCCGCTTATTGAATGTATAACTTACCGAATACCGCGGTTTTGAATTGCAAAACCTTTTGATATTTTATCTATGATTTAATTTATTTATTCAAATCGCCCAACCTTTTCATTCAGATCAGTGTCTTAAAGACAAGCGCTTAAAAAAAGGGAATTCCCGATTCCGCAAAAGGAGAGTGTATATGTACTGTCAAAACTATTCGGACGAAACTTTGGTATTGCTTACATTGGCAGGCGAGCAGGACGCGTATGAGGTTTTGGTAACACGCTATCAAAAGGCAACTATATCGTCCGCGATGTCGGTTACCAAAAATTATTTTATGGCGGAAGACGCCGCGCAGGATGCCTTTGTTACGGCCTGGATGAAATTGAATACGCTGCAGGATCCCAAAAAGTATGGCTTTTGGGTGTGTCGTATTGCCAAGAACTGTGCTTTGAATATGATGGGCAGATATCGCAGTTTTCTTCCGCTTGAAGTGGTGGAGAACCTGGATATTTGTGACGACGGATCGCAAAACCCCGCCGAGCTGTATGCGCTGTCCGAAGAACGGAATGAAGTAAACAAAAGCATTGAAATGCTGCCCGAAAAAGTACGGAAGATTATTCATATGCACTATTTTGACGGTCTTTCTGTCGCGGAGATCGCGGACCGTATGCGTATTTCCGAGGGAACGATCAAGTGGCAGCTTCACGATGGCAGAAAACGAATCAGAAAGGAGCTTTGTGCCATGAATGAAAAGTATAGCGACACACTTGTTCAGCGTGTTATGAAAAAGGTTGAAGAACTCAGGTTGTGGCAGGTCAAGAACGATAAGAGCGGATTTGAAAAGGTGTATAAGGAAGTGCTTCGCGAAGTTGAGGAGCTTCCGGAATGTACCGAAAAGCAACACGCGCTTGCCGACGTGCTGATGCGAGGCTGGTGGTGGCTTCCCGGCAAAAAGAATGACGCTCTGTTTGCCCGTATCGCAAATGCCGCTATGGAGGGTAAAAATGAAGAGGTAATGACATTTATCGTTGCCCGCGAGGATTCAGAGGTATATGACGGCGCAAGGACGGATTTTATCCGCGACAAGCAGATACCCCGACTTGAAGCCGCGGGTTTTGTAGAAACTTTGGGGCGGGAATGGTTTTGGCTCGGTTATAATCTGTTCCGTGAGGGAAAGACGGAGGAGGGTTATGCCGCATATAATAAAGTGGAGGAAATATTGCAAAGAGAAGATGTCTACCGTGTGCTCGTGCCTTACGCGAGAAAAATGGAAGAAGCGCTTCTTTCGGTCTACGGGAAGAAAAGCATAAGGCGTTATTTTATCGGCGCTTCCGCCGATGAATATCGGTACATAGACGGAAGTCTTCGCTATTGGAGCAGTGAGGGCTTTAGTGAGGGATTTCTGAATTCTGTAGATATAACGGTTATGAACATCTTCAGAAACTCATCGAGATGCGACGGATTTTTCTTTGCGGATATTTCTCCGGGAGAAACTTTTGTGGGAACCGACGGAACGACACTTACCTATGTTTCCGACCGCGAGTCGGTGAAAACTCCCGCGGGATGTTTTGAAAACTGCCGGCTTTGGGTTACAAAGATATGGGACGATAACGGTAAATCCACCTTTAAGAGTTATTATAAAGAAGGCGTCGGAATAGTCAGACACGAGCATACGAGTGACGGTATAACCGAAGCCTGTGTTCTCAAATCATATGATGTAAGGACCGCAAAAGGCTTATTGCCGCTTGACGAAGGCAACACCTGGGAATATGCTTACGAACACGATCCCGAAGCTGTTACCTCCGAGCTTATCTTTACAATATCCTTCGCGAGTGATGAAAAAATAATTATCTCCTCTTGGGAAAATATTGACCGTATTAAATATGACGAAAACTCTTGGCTTGAAATGATTGGTCAGATACGTTGCGACTATTGCGAAGAAAAAGACGGGAATTTGTTTATATGTGATGTGCGATCCGCCATCGGGCGCGCGGAGCGGCTTGCCGTTACGCCGATGGAAAAGGCTCATACCAAAGCGGCGGCGTCGGTGGCGCGTAGGATTTTGGATACGGATACTGTCTTCAATCCGGATTGTACCGCCACGGGACATTGGAATTTCTTTTCAAAAAATGTAGTTCAAAAGAAAAAGGATACACTCTGCTTATCGCACAATTATCGCTGGTCGTTTGAGTGGAAGAAGACGGGTAGTATGGTTCCCGCGGAAACCCCTGTTCTTTTTAATGATGTCTTGGGTATTTTGCAGGATGCGACAAATTGTATATGGTCAGACGAGTGGCGTATCGGCGCGTCTCCCATCGTAGAATATACAAAGTGGTCGTTCAATGTCCGAACACAGATTACCTGCGAGGACGGCGGAACGGTTGTAACGAAAGCAGGCAAATTTGAAAACTGTTTCAAGCTCCGTCTTGATATCGGCGGAATGACCGATGGATTGAGTTATCGCGGCGGTAAAAAGGTGTACTATTTTGCCGAGGGCGTCGGTATCGTTCGTACCGAGAACGAATATTGCCTCGGGGCAAAAACCGCGGTTTATGAACTGACGTCCTACGTCGGCACAGGCAAGGGCTATATGCCGATGGCGGACGGACTTGTGCGGCGATATGACGCGCTTGATCTGACAGACGGTTTTGTAGGCGCGGCGGAATATACATATGTGGCGGACGAAGACGGCGACATCGTAATATTTACTGACCGGACGGGTATCCGCGAGCTTCCGCCTCCCATTACCCTGTACAGTGCGATTCAGGGTGAAATCATTGAAGATATGCTTTGGCAAGAGGGCAAATGGCAGGAAGGGCATATGAAATACGCCGCGAACAATTTCCATCTTATTTTGCACCTGCTTGCGAGACCGAGCAGAAACCGTAATGACGCAAAACGTTCCGTTGAGATCAACGGGTTCTATATGAATGTGATGAATCTGCTGGGTAAAGACGGTGACGTTCCGCCCGCATGGTACAGTCTGTATGCATGGACTGCTCTTGTAAGGTCAGCCGCATTATTTGGGGACGGTAAAAAAGAAGAAGGGTATTCTTTACTTGATACCGCGATAAAATACTGCGAAAAAATCGGACAGTTTAAACAGGGCGACCTTCTTGACGTCGGAAATGAGGAACTCTTTGGCAAAATAAAATACGAATACGACAATGGAATGATTTTGCTTCCCGATGGCTCAAAAGAGTGTGTATCGTATGATTACAGTATGAACTTTAACGCGGGGACTCTGTTATATGCGATTACCGCGCCGTGCGGATGGGAATGGTTTAATTCCGTGCGAAACGAGGATAGGTTTAAGGATTACATAGAGAAAGCCGGGAAAATGATAAGTAAAAATTGAAAATACCGCCGAGAGTAACCGAACACGGTTACTCTCGGCGGTATTTGTTATAGACAAATTTACAATTTTGTGTTATAATGAAAAAAATTATTTTTAAGTCCGAACCAAAATTGAATTTTTCCGACTATACGGGTGAATATTCAAAAGCATTCCGGAAAGCAGGACGAATATGACAAACAAAGAATTTATTCAATACTATGATTATCTGATGCGACTGGCGACATCAAAATGCAATTCTCAGGCTGACGCGGAAGACCTTGTGGGAGACACCTTGCTTGCTGCCTTTACCTACATACATAAAGGCGGAACAATTGAGCACCCGAAAACCTGGCTTTCCAACACCCTATACCATAAGCACAATGACAATCTCCGAAAAAAATATCGCTTTCCCGTTACCGTATGTTTCGATGAGAGATTCGATATTCCGGATGAAGAGAATGACGGATATCTTACCTCCGAGGAAGCGGCAAGGGTCCGGAAAGAACTGAACCATCTTGCGTACATTACACGCGAGGTCATGATTAGGTTTTATTATGGGAATCAAGGCATCGCGGATATTGCAAAGGGACTTGATATCCCGGAAGGTACGGTAAAAAGCCGTTTGTCCGCCGGTCGTAATCAGATGAAGAAAGGACTTGAAACTATGGAAACAAAAGAATACTGTTTACCCGGGCAACTGGATCTGTCTTTCGGCGGCTCCGAAGGGCTGAAGGGAGAGCCGATGTCGCTTGTGGAGGATGATCTGATAGCGCAGAATCTTTTGATCCTTGCCTATGAAAAACCCGTAAAGCTCAGCGAGCTTTCCAAAGCGATCGGTATTCCCGCCGCATATATTGAACCAATCGTCAAAAAGCTTGTTGACGGTGAACTGATGGCGCAGACCGACAGCGGAAAAGTATATGCGGATTTTATTATTACAAAACCGCAAAATGCTCTTAAATACTTCAAACCGCAGCTTGATTTCGCGCACAGACATTTTGATACGATATGGGATATTATTCAAAAAATGTCAGATGAAATTTCTGAATTGCCTTTTGTGCGCAATATGGACGGCGAGAAAAAGACGAAGCTTGACAGATACGCCGTTCTGAAAGCATTGCAGGATTTTGAACATTTTGGAACGGGAAAAATCGACGCCCCCAGATTTCCGAGGCGCAAGGACGGTGGGTGGTGGTTTGCGCAAGCGATAGCCTTTGACGCCGGATACAACGCAAAGGAATATCAGGATACTATGGAATATGCAATACACGGCGGTCATCGCACAACTGAGGCTCTATCGGTAGGACGGGCAAAGCGAATCTGCTTTTATGAATTTGATACTACATTGTGGGATAGCCCTCACCGTTATGGCGGAGCATATGAACTGTATTTCAAGTACATCATTCCTTTGCTTTGGTATATTTACGATGATATTCCGCTGGGTAACTCGGACATCCCGAACGAGTTTATCGCATATATGGCGACACTCGAAAAGGTTGGTGTTATCGGTCATGACCAAGATAAACCGTGTGTAAAGATTCCCGTTATTGAGAAGGCGGAATATCAAGAATTATGTGCTGTAATTAATAAGGCTACGGATGAGATAAAATCCGCGATCGGCGAAGAATTTGCGTCCTTTATTTACTCAATGAAAACACCGGTTCCCAAGCACTTGACTTCTGTACCGGAGCTTTTCATGTATCATGAGGCAACAAATTATTTTGTTATGGCGATTGTTCGGGAGGCATACGATAAAGGACTGCATATGAAGGGCGTTGATTATTGCTGTCCGCCCGTTGTGTTGGTTTACGAGGAATAGACCTGCCGAATTGATAACGATAACGCCGCCGGGAGTAATTTCGGCGGCAGGCAGTTTCTGTATCTTTCTGTTATTCGCGCCCTGTATGACAAGGCTTACATAAAACTAAACTGACGCCTCTCGAAATGAGACGTCAGTTGGTTGTATTATTTTCCTGCCACAGGGCTGTTTTTTATACTGTCCGCACAATTTGCGGCGGTCCGGGCAATGCTTTTACAATGCAAGTCCGCTCCGGGGGTTTTGTCGATTTTATTATTGAATTTCAAGCCGTCTGGTCTCGGGAACGGTTTGATTTGCTTTGGGCATGGTGAGCGCCAAAACGCCGTCCTTATATGAAGCGGTAATCTTATCCTCATCAATTCCGCTCAGGTTAAAGCTTCTTGAGAACGAACCGAAGCTTCTCTCGGAATGGATGACATTACCCTTGCTGTCTTTCTTTTCATCCTCGCTGTGTCTTTCCGCGGAAATCGTAAGATATCCGTTCTGGATGTCCACATGAATGTCTTCTTTCTTGAATCCGGGCAGATCAGCCTCAAGCAGGTAGCTGTCTCCGTTGTCTTTTATGTCGGTGCAAAAATCATTGGCGCCGCCTCTTCCGAAAAATTCCTTTTCAAGTTTTTCCATTTCACGGAAAGGATTGCGGTACATTGAACGCATTTCATAAGGTGTGATATCAAACATAAAAATTCCTCCAATCAATGCCGTTTTTACGGTCATTATAAATTTTCATTATATATTATTGATCCGCAAGAAAAATTTATGCGGTCGGATTCTGGCTCCGCATACATCGGTCAGAGAACCGGACAAGTCTGAGCTTCACTCACATATTCTAAAACCTTGTGCCGTGCAAGCTTTGACTTTTTCAATTCCTTTTCCTTTGTACGCTTATATTATACTCTTTGATTGTTAACAATTAAACGTTTTTATATGGAATTTTTGTTAATTCTGGCACTTGCTACACAAGAGTGCTAAAAAAATCAAAAATAATTTGATTTAAAATCTGCAAATCCATTGAAATATTAGCACTCAATCGAGAAACGTCCCAAAAGCAGACGGAGCTTAAAATTTTTACGGTAAAAAAACTCTTGACAAAAAATTGAAACGGTGTTAAACTATATACAAATAAAAATTAATTGAGGAAGAGAGAAAATGGGTCTGTCTGTGTTTGCATATGATGCATATTATTACTTTTACTGCTTTATCTATTGTAAACAGTAAAGGTGATTTTTGCTGCAAACTTATAAAACCGTTTTTCTTGTTATATGTTATATAAAGAAGAGAGTCGGTATTCCGCAGAAAAATCGCTGTGGGGTATCGGCTCTGTTTTTTTCCGAAATTAAAAATGATAAATAATGCCGTTGAGCGACAGAAAGGAAAAAATTTATGATAGCCGTACTCAAACTCGGAACAACAGAAAAACAGATCGAAAGCCTCAGACAATGGATAGAGTCTCAGGGACTCAAAGTACACCTTTCAAAGGGTGAATTTCAGACGATAATCGGACTTGTGGGCGACACCTCGAAAATTGACGAGGAATTGCTGGGAAGTCTTGATATTGTGGAATCGGTAAAACGGATAAGCGAGCCTTTTAAAAGCGCAAACCGTAAATTTCATCCCGACGACACGATAGTGAAGGTAGGCGACACAAGCGTCGGAGGAAATATTTTCTCGGTTATGGCGGGACCGTGTTCGGTGGAAAGCGAAGAACAGGTCATTGAGATAGCGAAGGCTGTAAAGGCGGCGGGCGCCACTATGCTCAGAGGCGGAGCGTTCAAACCGAGGACCTCGCCGTACGATTTTCAGGGACTTAAGGCGGAGGGCATAGAGTACCTCATTGAAGCCAAAAAGGAAACGGGGCTTCCCATTGTTACCGAAATAATGAACGCCGCGCATCTTCCGCTTTTTGAGGAAGTGGACGTCATTCAGGTAGGAGCGAGAAATATGCAGAACTTTGAACTGCTTAAGGAACTTGGCAGAATTCAGAAACCGATTCTTCTGAAGAGGGGACTTTGCGCCACGGTAAAGGAATGGCTCATGTCCGCGGAGTATATTATGGCGGGAGGAAATGAAAATGTGATTCTCTGCGAAAGGGGAATACGTTCATTTGATTCACAGTACACAAGAAATGTGCTCGACCTGTCGGTCGTGCCCGTGCTTCACGAGCTTACGCACCTGCCTGTAATTGTTGACCCAAGCCACGCAACGGGTTCAGCGCGTCTGGTAAAGCCCATGGCGCTCGCGGCGGCTGCCTGCGGCGCGGACGGGTTGATGATTGAGGTACACAACGACCCCAAAAATGCGCTGTGCGACGGAGCGCAGTCACTGACGCCGGAGCAGTTTTCGGATGTTATGGGGTCTGTAAGACATATAATCGGAAAATAATCGTTCATATTTTTATATACAGCTATTGAAAAAGATGTTATTATCTGATATAATGTTGTATACAGCGTTAAGTTGCATACAACGTAAAGAATTCAAAAGAATAATATTTATTGGTTGTATGCCGCAGTTTTGCGGAGCAAAACTGTCCGGGTT
>CALWJX010000058.1 GCA_944381085.1 uncultured Clostridia bacterium | reverse complement strand
TTCTACCAGAGTTTTTGGAACATGTCTATACTTTTGCCCAAACTTTTTTTAATTTGCGAATAATATTATACCTTATCGCAGGATCATCAACGGCTCCCCCCACTCATCGGCGCCGTTCTCAACAAAGCCGACAGTTTCCCAGAAGTGTCGCCATCGCTCGTTTCCGCCATGGTTAAGCTCTGCATACAATGCGCCGTTATCCTTTGCCCAATCCAACAGCGCCCTGGCACATTCCTTGCCGGTTCCATTCCCCCGGAACTCAGGGTAGACGCAGTACTCCATGATAAAGCACTTGCCGTCCTCGGATGTAAAAATCACGGGCATAGCAAAGCCAATGTCCTGTCCATTTCGATGGAAAAACAGGAAGAAGCAACGATCCTTCGGCCTGCTATAAATCTTCATAATATGATCGTGATACTCCGAACCGAGAAAATATTCCAGCTCCTCACTATCAGGATTAGAAAAGATGTCACTCTTGTAGTAGATATGAAGTTGCTCCCAAAAGGCAACAATATCCTTTTCCGTGACTGCCTCACGAATAGTTATAGGTGATGATAGTGCCATTACCCAAAAATCTTCAATGTGATTAGAAAAGGCAATTTCATCTTGAATTGTTTCTACATAAGAGAAACCGGCTTTTTGATAAGCACGAATAGCTCTTTGATTCCATGCGGCAACTCTGAGCAGTATTCTTCCGGTATGTCCTGTGAACTCACGCAGTTCACTTACACACCGATTTACGAAATTGCTGCCATTGCCTTTGCCGCAAAATTGCGGAGCCATTGACCAACCAACCCACAAATCTTTCCCATCGAGCTGACAGGCTACTTGACCCAAAATCGTGGTTTCGTCAATAAGACAAAACTGTTCCGTTCCCCAAGTTGATTCATCCATAAGCCAATCATCGGGATGTCCTTTGAAATTATAAACCGCATAAGGATTTTCGTATTCCCAATTACTGATATTTTCGGCAATCTCTTTTGTTAAGGGCTTTAGGATTCCCCTATCAAAGGAAATGGGCGTGATCGGTTTTTCGTAAATGTAGAGTTGGTTTTCTGGCGACTTTTCATTGACGTTGGCAAACCCCATTGATTCCCAAAAAGGCTTTCCGGCAACAGGATCGGCGGTTAAGTACATCATTTCCGCACCGTCAATATAGAACAATCGCTCTAAACGCTTGAACATCATCTTGCCATAACCGTTGCGACGATGATCTGGCTTTACATAGAACTCCATAATGTATCCGTATCCGGGCTTTATAAAACCCTTATGATCATCATGGTCGATTTTTCCATAAAGAAAGCCAATCGGTATTTCCTTGACATAGCATAATTCTAAATGGCGATCTGTCGGTCCTTGCATGGCAATGATGCTGTTGATCCATTTCTGCTGAAACTCTTTTGTCAGTGGACGTTCACTATGTTCATTCATTTCATCAATGTATTCGTACATCAGCGACTCAAACACCTTGCAATTTTCTGCGTTATCAGCAGAGAGCTGGACATACTTGATTTGATTTTCCATTATATTTCCTCCAAAATTTCATTCGGAGGGTTAGGAAACGTGAACCCTCCATACACGATTCATCTTCATAAAAACCACCCTTTCTGTTTCGTATTTGTATTCAAAACACTTTCTAAAGTGTTGATACCAAGTTTCATTATAGGTCACTTGTACCGACGTTTTGTACCACACTGAAGCCGTTTAATAAACCCATTTATATTACGAAATCGCTAAAACAATCAATTGAACAAAACCATCACTGATTATTTTCACGGCATAGATTATACCTGATTTTCCCTTATAGTAGGACAAAGTTTCAGACTGAATCTCGTACTCTATTTCATAAATCGAAGATATATTTAAATACTCACAAATGCTGTTTTCAAGCAAAGTATCCCTTTCACTGTTTGACACAAAAGAACGGGTAAGACTATTCGGACAGGCATCTGTCTTTGAATATTTTTCTATAAATCCCTCGGCAGTAATATATAAATCCAGCTTTACATTACACAACATCTCACGTTTGAGCTGCCAAACCAAATGATAGGTATTTAATTCGGAATCATATCTTTCAACCGTAAAAGTATTATACACAGAGAAATCAACCGTGTCTCCAATCGTCTGCTCAACGGCGACTTTTAATTCATCATCAGACAACAATTCAATATTTTCAATTTTTGAATAAGGGGTAATCCCGGAAAAGCATACTATTTCATTTGTCCGCGAATTAATCTCTATCATTTTTTCCGTCATATTGTTATTTTCGTCAACCACCTTATAAATATCATATGTTTCATTATTTAATTCAGAAATCGTACTTGAATCATATTGTACATCATATGAAATATTTCCAATGCTGACTGTTGATTTTTTTTCACTGACGGAATCTTCTGACAAAACCTCAAAATTATTTCTTATCACTTCACATTTGTATGAATCGGAACCACATGCGCCGAAAGCTAAAACTAATAAGCTAAGTATCAACGTGAACGATAAATTTTTCATATTTCAAGTAATCCCCTTCAGTATTATCCGGCGTTGAGAGCAAAACCGGTTAAATATTTTCAATTTTCACTTTCGCAACCTAATGCTCACCAAAAATACGATAAAAGCAACAGCCGTTATTATTTTTTAATGGTTATGCCTTTATGCAAATCATGATACATACATATAATTTCACTTACTCTTTTAAAATATATTATATGTTTTTCAATGAAAATCCTGACATAAATATTTCTCTCAATACATCTTTTGTTCGCGCCGTAATAATTATAATTGTGCCATTGTAAACAAATTCAACAAATACCTGTTCTCTATCCTCAACCTCATAATAAACAGATGAAATTTTTTCCCCAGAGACTGTAATTTCTTTTTCAATTATCTGTTTATAATTTGAGGTAACATTATCAACATTGGGAGCATTTGGCGATATCGCCTTTATCGCTTCTGGCGCGGTTTTATCTTTTATTACCGATAGATATGAATCCGGCAGTAAAGCTTGTTTCACTATAACCTCATTTCCTTCAATATTTCCAAAATACCAAATCCATGGTATTCCATACAATTCAGAGGTCATAAAAGTAATCCCGCTGAAACCGGGTTTATCCCGAAGTTCCATAGTATTTTCTCCGACATATGGAATATTTATCAATGAAGGTGTTTTCTTTACATTTCTTATACATTCGGAATATATTATCCCAAAATCAATATTATCTCTTTCAATATTATCCTCTTTTGTTAACCACTCAGCAAAATCGTTATATGAATCAAAGTGAAATGTAGCAAAATCTAAGGGCGGTACATGCACAGTTGAAACAGTGGTGTCAGTACTGCTTTTATTTTCAGAATTGCAGCTTGTTAAGCAACAACAAACTATGCTTGACAACATTAAAATAAATATTAATGTTTTTTTCATATTTCCCTCCGCCCGAAACAGCTACTTAAAGTAAAAAATTGTTGCCGTTCAAAATTCAACCCATTTATCATCTCGGGCTTATTGTTCACTTCCATAAATGATGCATAAATAAAGGCTATCAGTGTGACAACAACTATAATTCCGACTGCATACATCCAAAAAGATTTCTTTTTTAATACACAAAACGATACACTTTTTTTATAGACGGCAATACTGATAATCCATAAGATGACCAGAATTGCGGACAATCCAAGCGATACAAAAAGCAACTCTCTATAATTAAATATAGTCAAAATAATACATACGGATATTATTAAACCTATAAAGCATACAGTTTTCTCACCTCCCGACATACCTTCATCATTATCAATCAACCGTCTGACTGTAATCAACATTTCTATAGCCGATAAATAAAACGGTAAAGTGTATACAAAAGAAATAAGAAAATCAATACCGAATGAAGTTTGTATAAAACCTAAATCCCCGCCGCAAAAAAAGGTAACAATAGCTAAACAAGGGATATATAAAACAATATGTAAGCAAAGTATATATTCAAAAACTTTTTTTATTTTAATCGCCTCTTATCAATTTATAAATTTTTTACTCTCCTTAATCTTGAAAAATCAACACATATATAAACTTTATTGTCTTTTGTTATCGCAATAACATCCGAATTCTTTAATTATAATTATATGTATACATATTTAATCAACACATATTCTTAATGGACATAATACAACGAACTCATTGTCGTTTCCATTTAATGTCACTCCAACATCCACGGACAGATATATTTTACTTTGCATGTACGTCAGATATTGCTTTTGAATTTCGTAGCTAACAATATCATATTCAGAATTAATATTCCGATTAAGAAAACTCTCCAGACTTTCATTGACTTTTGTCTGATCTACCGCTACACTTGACCAATCAGCGTCATATTTGTTAAAATAAAATCTTTTTATATTTCCGTAATTGTCACTCTGAACCTCAATTCTGTCTGCGGTCTGTATTCCGTTTACATATTTAATGAATTCCATATTATAATATACTATATGTTCATTTTTGCTATCGGAAATATAGAACCCGGATTTATTTTCTCTCCATGCCGATTCATCGTTAACTGTGATTACCGATGTTGAACAACTGTACGTATATTGAGCAATATAATCTTTTCCGATATATTTATCTATATATGATTTTACATGATTTATAAGTTTTTCTTCGGTCAGATTATCCTCGTCGTATTCAGACAAACTCACGTCATTTTGCGCCGCAATATAAAATGAATCGGATGTTTCACTGACTCCATATCTGATGTTCCCGTCATTACTTTGATAAATATACTGCTTTCCGCTGTTTTTGTATGTCCTTTCCTCCATAAGTTTTGCGTTTATCTTGCAATTTCCGACATTTATAACTTTTTCTTCAGAATCGACTGTCACATTAGTTGTGACGTCATCAATTTCATAAATTTCGGAAGAACTTTTAAAAATTCCTCCTTCAATTCCCATAGTAAGTTTTACTTCATATACATTATCATGATCTTCATTACATGATACAGAAAATATTGAGGTTATAATTAAAATTATAAAAATTAATTTTTTCATGGGTTTCTCCTTTCTGTGTCAACCAATCTTCAAGGATATGGTTATTTTAATACTTATACTAACTCATGGTATTATAAATGCTTTCAATATATTTTCTCATTTGATATACACGATACCGAATTTTATTTACTTTTCAATATCATTTATATGTAATAGCTTGTCCTTAAGCTTTGTTTTCCAATTCGGGTAGGGTGGCAGGAAGCTGAATGCTTCCTGCCAAAAGATTTTTATGTACAATCAGAAAAGTGACTATACATAATAATTATTCATTTGTATATTTTCCGTCACTCCAATTTTGATAAAAAGTTTCAAGATAATCAGTCCCAAATGACGATATAATATCAAACGCTGAAATAAGAGGATTGTTGTACTCGTCTTTATCGCCGGAATAATAAATGTTTGTGTTACTGCCAACAGTATGCTTTTTGGTCGGCCATTTTAAATTATATACTGCCTGTTCCAGATTCAAAATAGTCGGATATCCGGTATCAAACTGACATAAAACAAACAAATAATATTCATCTTCATTGCATTGAGCCTTATAGAAGTTATCCCAAATCGGTATGCCAAGATCTCTTTTAAATGATTCTCCCGTATTCATTACTTCCAATTGTTCATCTACTTTGTAATCCACCATTCCGCCCATGACACGTACTTTAGATATATTAGTTGTGTCGCCTTTGTATGATGTAATTACTTCAACACTATAAATCGTATAAAGTTCTTTTGCATAATCAGGAGTTGATTCTGAAACAGGAAGTGAATTGGTTATATCCAAAATCTGAAATTCAATATCTGTAACTTTGCCGATAAAAATCAAATCAGCATCAGAAATCAACTCTTCAGCGTTATTATATATTTTCCAATCCGCTGTTCTGCGGGCATACGGACCTTCCGTGGGGATAGACATAAATTCACTTGAACCGCTGTCTTCCGGAAATTTCATAGAATTGGAATCATTGTCGGAAGAACATCCCACAACAAAAACTAAAGAAAACAAGCATATCAATGTGTAAATTGTTTTTTTCATAAACAATACTCCTTTATAAAACTAATCATACCGATGTCGGACGTTGTAGATATCATATAACTGAGGTTTAACCATTGTCTTTCTATTCCGATTATAACTCATTATAGTCTGCTCTGTCATAGATGGATTGTCAGCCAACCATAATAAATGCCCTATTTCGTGTACTGTTGTACTTTGTGCTATTTCTGTACTCAATTTGTTAGTATTCAAGACAATATGACCTGCAATCAAATTATTAGAACCATCAAGAGAGTCCGGATAAGTTGCTCCATACCAAGTTTCACCAACAGAATTAACATATATTTCAAAATTTGATGCTCCGGAAGTCAATACATTAATATCTACTCCCGCTCCCGAATTATTCCAAGCAGATGCAGAAGCTTCAATAATGGGTCTCCACGTACTGTTTTGCGCAGTAGCATTAGCTAAAAGTATATTTATTTCGGGGGTCTTAAGTCCCCAATTGATATATACATCAGTATGTACTGATTCCCAAGGTATAAGATTCCACCTAGTTATATTACCATCACTCGGTGACCTCTGTACAACATTTCCCCCATTCAATACAGAAGCAGAATTCGAAGATAAAACATATGTGGTTCTGTTTTGAGCTTTTATTGTATAACTTCCATCCGTTTGCTTCATAAAAGTCCACAATTGTCTTATTTCATTACTTCCGCTTAAAACAGATTTGGAAGTTATTTCTTCTCCACTTACTGCACTGCTTGGAGAGGTTAAATACGTATTCTCTGCAATATTTATTATTTTATAAAAACCTGTTCCACAATATATCAAATCCCATGCTTGATTTTTATTATAGTCATAATTCCATTGTTCAACATGATCAGATATATTTGATATTGCACCAGTATTTGGGGTAAGATACTTTCCCGTTGCATCATTAACAAAATAATACGCCCCTCAAGTGATTCCTCTATTGTCACTGTATTTATTCTGTATATTGGTGAACCGTAATATGTTGCCTTGACTTTTATCGTACCGGGTTTCAGCGCTTTCAGTATTCCGGTATATTGATCTATAGTCGCCTTGTCGGTCGTTGTGCATTTATCTATATGTAATAGCTTGTCCTTAAGCTTTGTTTTCTGCTTTGGGTGGGGCAGGAAGCTGAATGCTTCCTGCCTATTCTTGTTATGTCATATCTCTTTAATTGCCCAGACACACTATAAGTTCTGTTAATTCATAGTATGATTTGCTGTTTGTATCTTTTGGAATAATTTCAGCCTCAACGGATATTTTCAATCCCATTGACCCGTCATCCAATTTCATTACCAGTCTTTCTTTTTCTTTGAATTTTACTTCATTTTCATCATATATATTTTCATAAATTGTTTCAAGCTTTTTATCAATTGCTTCTTGTACTTTTTCCTCATTGTATTCAGGAAGTTCTGCATCTTTTAACGTGCCATAGGTTCTCATATCTACAGCATACACCTGACCGCTAGAATGCACTCTTACATTTATTGAATCAACTGATTTCAGATCTCCCATCGTCCTAATAAATTCGAAGGAATATCTATAACCTTCAGAAGAGGCAACTTCTTCTGAGCTTTCTAAAACATAATCATCGAAATCATTTATCAAATTATTAACATAATCTTCAGCTATACTCTTGCATTCATCTAAAGAGTAATTATTGTTGGTATTTAAATCTACATTGACACTTTTAAAATAGCACTTTAAATTTCCATTTTTAGAATCTACTGCAAAAGTAAGCTTCTTCTCTTTATTTTCATAATAATCAATATCATTTGTATAGTAATCACACGATTGGGTTTTATCATATTCACCAATAAACACTTCTCCTCCCCATTCTATACTTTTTTCTTTGCTTGCCAATACTCTGCTTTCATTCTTGCCCAAATTTATTTCATACTCTTCTTTATGATTAGCATTGGAAATATTATCAAATCCGCCAAGTTCTAGAACTTGATATTGATTATATTTATTGCATCCAGTAAATGAAATAATCATAATTACCACACACAATAAAACAAATATTGTTGTTCTGATTTTCATATAAAATCCTCCTTGAAAAATTTCATTTATCAACAACGCATGAAGATATTCCATTATATGAATCGTTATCATATGACGCTCTCTCAGCCGCCTCTTCAACACTATACCCTTCCTCAAGGTAGTTAAAAAATGACTCAGTCCATTTGTTTGCGCCATTACAGTTA
>CALWJX010000057.1 GCA_944381085.1 uncultured Clostridia bacterium | reverse complement strand
CCGCTCCATCACCGGAATTCCGGTGCGCAACTTCATTTTATCAGAGACAAATTTGCGAAAAACTATTGACAGTACCAACGCACCTTGGCATTATCCCAATACTTTTTGTAAACCCGCTCGTTATTGCCGTCAAAATTCAGCTGATACATTCTGAAAGTCACCAAAAAGTCCTTTGGCTGCCATTGTTCTTCATAGGAATAACAATATTTCATACCCAAACGCTGCATGACAAATCCGCTGCAGGGATTATTTACATCATGGGTAGCGGTAATATACAAAAGTCCGTCGTTTTTCGCGCGTTCCGCAACGGCTTTGCCCGCCTCGGACACAATTCCACGATGCCAAAACTCTTTTCGGAGCCCGTAACCCAGATCATGACCGTCATCCATGCCGATATTTATATATCCTATCGGGCAATTGTCGGCTTTCAGACATATGGCATATGCATATGCCTGCGGCAGGCAATATGCCGCCTGATATTTTTCCATGAAAACATTATACGCTTCTTCAGGACTTTTAAGCGGAAACCACGGTAAGAACCTGTTCACTTCTTCATCGCTGTAAATCCGAAATATAGCATCAACATCGTTTTCGGTAAATCTTCTCAGAATCAGTCTGTCTGTTTTCAACTCCGGTGTATTCATTATTTCTCTCCAAAAATAACTGTTTTATGCCTGAGTTACAATCAAAGTCAATTCAACCGCACGACAGGCATCAATATCTCCCGTATTTATGCGCCGCATTATACATAGCGACCACATTTTCCACCGGCGTATTGTCCTGAATCGCGTGCGTAGGAGCAAAGTGATATCCGCGCACCTTCATCATTATATCAAGTGTTTCCCTGCACACTTTCTCGGTATCCTCCGCACTGCCGTACGCAAGCGGTCCCGCCGTGGAAATGCATCCTCTGAAATTAAGTCTGCCTCCGAATTTTTCCGCGAGATACGAGGGACTCATATTTTTCGCCTCCGGCTGAAGCGTGTCAACACCTCTGACGCCCATTTCTATGAAATCCTCATATACCCAGCTACTGCTTCCGCAGGTGTGGATTATAACCGGCAGATTATAGCTGCCTGCAAGGTCTACAAACGATTTATGTATCGGTTTTATCTGGCTGCGGTAAAGCTCAAGACTTATCATGGGCGCTATCTGCGTGCCGAGATCCTCGCCGAGCCATACAAAATCCAGATGCTCTTTGCATTTGTCAATAAGCCTTTCCATCATTTTAAGCTGATAGTCCGCGCGACGTCTGATAAAATTCATCGCCGCGTCATCGTCAAGCAGAAGATGCGCCAAAACGTCCTCTACTCCCATTATTCTTCCGTTTGAGTTAATGACATCGGGAACTCCCGCGTTCCCCACATACAAGCCATATTCGCCGTTATAGCTCTTTGCGATTTCAAGCGCGGCGTCATAATCGAAATCATCGGGATTCGGGACGGGAAAATTATCAAACATCTCGTCGTCGGCGTCCTTAAGCGGAAAATCGCAGAAATCCCAATAACCGCCGGTTCCATGCTCTACCCATCGCATTATACAGCCCTCAAGCGGGTCTACCGCCCTGCCCTCCGGCGCCTTATACAAAGGCTTTCCTATATAAGGAGCCGAAATTGCCCTGTAATCCACTCCCAGCGCGCGCAAAAGCCCCTCATAATCTCCCGGATTAATTTTCAATGCCCTGCACAGATTCGCATGAATGTTTCCGTTGGCCTCATATCCGATTGTTACACGGTCTGTCTTTTCAAAATTAAAAGTGCGGCGCACTCTTTCCTTTGAAGTCATTGTTTCCGTTCCCTTTATAATTTCCATTGTGACCCTCCAATTCATTTTAAACGTAATAAGGACATTAAGTCAAATCAGACAAATCCTCTGCGACCCGAGTTAATAAATTATACACCATAGGCTTCGTTTTGTCAATAAATAATTATCGATTTTAAAAATAAATCGGTCTGCCACAAATTTAATTGGGGCTTTTTTACTTTTCAATTATCATCCGCAAAAGCTCATCGGCGGCTCTCGAATGTTCATCACTGTTTCGGATAATACAAATATTTCTTTTCGGAAGCGGGTCGCTGACCTTTATTTCCCGCACCTCTTTATCCATAACGGCACGTTTCGCGAAATCGGCAACCACGCACCCCACTCCCATGTTTCTCGCGGCAAATCCCACGATCAGCGAACTTGTGGCAAGCACCAGCTTCGGTGACGCGGAAAATCCCCGTTTACGAAACTCACTGTCAAGAAAAGTCCTTGTACTTGTAGAGCTTTCAAGCAGAATAAGCTGATCTTTAAGTTCGGATATTTCAACATTGTCCGGAATATCGGCTTTGACCGAACAGATAAAAATATCGGTGATCTCACGCGCCGGAATTTTTTCAAATCCGGAGCACAAAACCGGTTCGCTTACCGCCGCGAAATCGATTTTTCCCTGTTTAAGAAGTTCCAGCGTCTGAGGCGTCGGATTATTGGTAATCGCGATCTTAACATTGGGGTAATTCTCATGAAATTTTTCAAGATACGGCAAAAGACAAAATTCCAACGTCATATCGCTGGCTCCTATCTTTATCTCTCCCGCGTCAAGTCTGAGCATTGATTTGAGCTTTCGCTCACCTTCCGAAAACGCCGCAACTCCCTCAGACGCATATCCGTACAGGGTTTGTCCCTCCGAAGTTAATCTTACGCCTTTGGGCGTGCGCGTAAAAAGCGCGCAGCCAAGACTATCTTCAAGCTGTCTTACGCTTTGACTTACCGCCGGCTGAGATATATACAGTTTATCGGCGGCGAGGGTAATGCTCTTGCACTCGGCAACACAACAGAAAATCCTGTACAAATCGTAACTTATGTTCATTCCATTCTCCATAAGTAATTGTTATTTCAAGCAAATTATATCATAAATTCGGCTTATTTTCAAGCATTTTTTCAATTTTAAGGCAAAAGGTTATGTATTATTTTTGCCTCAAATCCAAAAAACAAAAAGGCCGGCTCAATAAGAGCCGGCATAAAATTTAAAGCAACGCAACTCACAACAGAAAACACCCAAAATTTCAAAGTTTAAAAACGCAAATTAAAAGCAATCAGGTTTTAAGCATTTCTTTCTTGTCTTCTTTAAATTTTGAATTATCCTTTTTGGATTTTTCAGCGATTTTATCTTTATCAGTTTCTCTGTCTTTATCTTTGTCCTTGTCTTTATCCTTATCTTTGACCCTGTCTTTTTCCTTGTCGCCGTTGTCGGATTCTTCCTCTTCGGTTTTTTTCGGAAGGACCTTGACCTGTATTTCATGCGTCATCTGTTCGTCAGCCTTGGTTACACACACGGAAATATTCTCATATTCAAAGGAAAATCCTTCCTCCGGAATATTTCCGCAATACTCATTAAGCCAACCGTTTACCGTGGTGGATTCAATATCTTCGTCTCTTTCAAGGTCAAAAAATTCAAAAAATTTGTCAATCGAAATACTTGACTGAACACGGTAAGTATCCTCGCCGACAGGAATGATAGGCTCTGTCGCCTCATCCTGTTCATCCCAAATCTCGCCAATGAGTTCTTCAATGATATCCTCCATGGTAACGATACCGGAAGTATGCCCGTATTCATTAACGACAATAACCATGTGAGTATGATTTTGCTGCATGTCTTTGAACAAAGCGTCCAGATGAATGGTTTCCGGAACAAATTCGGGAGCCAACAAGGCATCCTCAAGTTTGAAATCACTGTTTGAGTGCTTTAACAGATAATCTCTTGTATGTAATATTCCAACTATTTTGTCAATATTTTCAGAATATACCGGAATTCTCGAATACCCCTCCTCTTCAATCAGTTTAAGGATATCGGACTCAGAAACATTGTCCTCAACAGCTACCATGGCGCTCCTTTGGGTCATAACGTCGGCGGCGGAAAGCTTTTCCAATTTAAAGACATTTTTAATATACTCAATGTCGTCCTGCTTTAAAGTCCCCTCGTCGGCGCCGGCGTCCAGCATTATAACAATATCCTCCTCGGAAACCGCTTCTTCTTTTTCATGGGGATTAATCCCAAAAAGACGCAGCACACCGTTTGTAGATACGGACAAAAACCAGATAACGGGCTTTAATACCGTTGAAAGAAAAGAAATCACTCCGCAAACCGCGCCGGCGAGCTTTTCTTTGTTCTTCATCGCAATTCTCTTAGGGACAAGCTCTCCGAGTATAAGCGTGAAGTACGAGATAATAAGAGTAATTATAACAACGGAGACTGTATTTATTATACCGACGTGCGAAGGATCTACCTCAAATTTTCTCGTAATAAAGCCTGTAAGCTTCTCGGCGAAGTTATCAGCGGCAAATGCCGAGCCCAAAAATCCCGAAAGGGTAATTCCTATCTGAATTGTTGACAGAAACTTTGTGGGTTCTGTAATAAACTTTAACATTTTCTTGGCCTTTTTATCTCCGTCGTCCGCCATAGCGCGAATCTTCTTTTCGTTAAGAGAAATAACGGCAATTTCGGTGGCGGCAAAAAAGGCGTTGAGCAAAATAAGAATCAGCTGTAATAATAATTGTTTAACTATTTCGGACATAGTAACCTCCAAATTCAATATGATATTTTTTTATAATCGAAATTTCAGAAAATCTCTTGCGTGCTAACACCGCAAAACTTTCCAAACCGTCTGTCCGACTATCAAAAAATCATCACTGAATCTTATATGCCCGGCGTAACTCATTCCCTTTTCGGGGCAACTTCGGGGTAGCGGATCCACAAAAACCAACTCCTTATAATAATTTGAATTTAATTATTTGACTAACTGTTTTTTCTTATTTTCATTTTACACAATTATGACAAACATTATAGTATATATAATACTACATTTTTGCACATTTGTCAAGTGGTAATATATAAAAAGTATCTTTACATACGATATATTATATATAAAGAAGCAATATTTTATGAGGAAGCGCGGACAATATTTCACTCACCTGCAAATAAATGACAAAAAAGCCGCTTATCTAAAGCAAAAAGCGGCTATTTTAAATATTCATTTTCATTCAACGATTTTACCCAGATATTTATCTGAATACGCTTTATATTCTTTTTTATAAAATTCGCTTTCGGTCTTCATTTCCCTGAGCGACTGATGTATATTCATATTATATTCATCCGCGTCAATTATGCATCCGGCGATATTTGAACAGTGGTCAGACACGCGCTCAAAATTCGTTAAAAGATCCGACCAGACAAAGCCCGCTTCAATTCCGCAGTCTCCGCTCTGCAGACGCAATATATGTTGTGATCTCATCTGTTCCTTCAACCGGTCAATAACCTGCTCCAGAGGCTCCACCTTGTTTGCGCATTCTATATCGTGATCCGCAAACGCCTTATAAGCAAGGTCAATTATCTCAAGAACGGCGTCGCACAATATTTCAAGCTCGCCTATAGCGTTATCAGAAAATGTTATTTTCTTTTCATGAAGCTCCTCGGCAGATTCCACAAGATTTACCGCGTGGTCGCTGATCCGCTCGTAATCTCCAATGACCTTCAGAATTTTAGAAGACTGCGCGCTCTCTTTCTCACTAAGTTGATTTGTGCTGAATTTTACAAGATAGCTCCCGATTATATCCTCATAATGGTCTGTTTTTTCCTCCATTCGTCTGACTTCCTTAGCCTTTTCGGCATCGTACTCCTTTATACAGGATATACTGTCCTTCAGAGCGCTTACCGAGCAACCTGCCATTTCAAGCGCAAGACTTCCGCACCTTTCAAGCGCGACCGCGGGCGTTGAAAGCAGTCTTTCGTCAAGCTCTGCCACAGACTCTTTTCCTTTAGAATCCGGAACAAGCTTATACGCCAATTTTTCAAGCAATGAAGACATGGGCAAAAGCAATATAGTACAAAGTATATTAAACAGTGAATGTACGGTAGCGATTCCGGAAAGAGACGCCGCCTCGTTGACTATAGCCGGAGCGAAAATCGCATTGACCACCGTAAATACGGTAAGCCATACGACAGTTCCAATGACGTTAAATGAAAGATGCACAAGCGCCGCGCGCTTGGCGTTCTTATTTGTACCGAAAGAGGAAAGTATTGCGGTTATACAGGTTCCGATATTCTGTCCCATGATAATCGGAATCGCGGCTCCGTATGTAACCTGTCCGGTAGCGGCGAGGGCCTGAAGTATACCTACAGAGGCGGAGCTTGACTGAATTATAGCCGTCAGTACCGCTCCCACAAGCACTCCGAGAATAGGATTCTGGAACATAAGAAACAGTTCCTGGAACGCGGGGATATCCGCAAGTCCGGAAACCGCTCCGGTCATCATATCCATGCCGAACATCAATACTGCAAAACCAAGGAAAATAACGCCTATGTTCTTTTTTCTGCTGCTTTTGCAAAACATAAAGATTATTATGCCCGCCAATGCAAGCACCGGCGTAAAAGACGTCGGCTTTAAAAGCTGCAGGAAAATGTTGTCTCCCGAAATTCCCCCGAGGCTCAGAATCCAAGCGGTGACGGTAGTACCTATGTTGGCGCCCATAATAACATTTATCGCCTGACGCAAATTCATAAGTCCGGAGTTTACAAAGCCCACAACCATTACGGTAGTGGCCGATGAGCTCTGAATGACTGCCGTAACGCCGAGACCGGTAAGCAGACCCGCCGCCTTGTTGGTAGTGAGCTTTCCAAGCATTATCTCAAGCTTTTTTCCGGCGCTTCTTTCGAGCGCCTGCCCCATAAGATTCATACCGAACAGGAAAAGACTCAATCCTCCGATCAATGTCAAAACATCAAAAATATCCATTTCAATCTCCCATGCCGCTAAAGGCGGCGTATACAGAATATAACTGAATCAACATGAAAGTACAGGTTTTTCAGAAAGGAATTCTGCTCCTTTACACATCTTCGCACAATAAAACCTGCCGATCAAACAATAACAAGCTACATCTATCATGAGTTGCGTATCCGGTCTCTTCGGCAGGCACAAATTCAAATATATACGATAAAAAAACAAATTCTGTCATTATAATTCCGAAATACAAACCGATTTACGAAGTATAAAGATAAAAAGGATATCATATGTTCGGATACAGTCGGTAAAATGACAATTTATTGATTTTTTCGCACCTCATACATTATACCATACTCAAGGCAAAGATTTGGTAAAGATAATGTGAAATTTCGGTTAAGAATATTATCAAATGGGGGCATTCACAAAAATGCGAATGCCCCATTCAAACCAAGCCGATTTTATAATCCATTTTCGGAATTTAAGCCAAAGATCAGTTGCTTGCCCATTCGGAAAGCTTGAAAAAGCCTTCCTTGCTTCCGGAAAGATAAAGTATATCCTTTTCGCGAAAAGTATAATCCGGGTCAACTGTTTCTATCACCGAATTGCCGTTTTCAATTGCTATTATGTTCAATCCGAAATGAGAACGCAAATTGACATCAAGCACGGTCTTGCCAACGGCTTTATCAGGTATTAACAGCTTGGATATATTGATTTTTTCACTAAGCTGTACAAAATCCAAAACGCGGGAAGTTTCAAGCTTGTGCGCAAGCCTCACTGCCATATCGTGCTCGGGATAAACCACTTCCGCTCCCAGCTTTTCGAGAATTTCCCCGTGTTCAATGCTGGTTGCCTTAGCCACGACCGTGGAAATACCCATTCCGACAAGATTCAGCGTCGTGAGAATAGAGGTATCTATATGTTCTCCTATACACACCACCGCAACGTCGCAGTTCTTAAGTCCGGTATCAAGCAGTGTTTTTTTATCAAGGCTCTTTACCACAAACGCATTCTCGGTCAGATCTCGCACCGCGGCAATTTTTTCCTCATCCCTGTCAAGCACTATCAAATCCGCTCCGGACTGCGCGAGTTCTGTCGCCAATGCGTATCCGAAACGTCCCAAACCCACTATTCCGTATATAAGTTTTTCTTTTTTACCTTTTCCAAACATGATTAAAGTTCCTTTCCGCCGCTTTATCCGATTGCAATATTGCCTTCCGGGAAGCTGACTCTTTCACCTCTGGAAAAATACCAGAGTGAGGCTATGGTAAGCGGTCCAAGCCGTCCTATATACATGACCACTATCGAAATGACCTTGCTTCCAACCGACAAATCAGGGGTTATTCCGGTAGACAAGCCCACCGTACCGAACGCGCTGGTCATTTCAAAAAGCGCGTCCACAAGCCGTATCTGCGGCTCCAATATGGTTATCAGAAAAGTGGAGACAAGAACCACAGAAAGCGCAAGCAAGGTTATTACGGAGGCTTTTCTGAACGCCTCCCTCGGAATAGCGTATCTGAATGCCTTTTCCGATTTGTTTGTTGCCGCCGATTTTATTCCCTGCAGCAATACAAAAAACGTACTCGTCTTTATACCGCCTCCGGTAGATCCGGGAGATGCTCCGATAAACATCAGAACGATAAGCACCAAAAGTCCCGGATTTGAAAAGCTTCCGAGCGGATATGTCGAAAACCCCGCCGTCCTCGCGGATACGCTGTGGAAAAACGCTCCGAGCCAAGTGACATCTTCAGTAAGCTTAATAAGTAAAGTGCCGACGATGACGACTACCGCGCTGACTAACAGCA
>CALWJX010000056.1 GCA_944381085.1 uncultured Clostridia bacterium | reverse complement strand
TTCTATGTGATTATATTATATATGCCTGATTTTTCTTGTTTTTATGTGGGTTAGATTTTGTGGGTGAAAAACATGATTACAATATAAAAATACAACTATTGCGAAAAAGCCTTATCTCATAAGGCTTTTTTCGTTTTTTACAGGCCTTTTTCAGGCTTACAGTTCTGTGCAACTTTTCTAAACCCGAGTGGTCTTGAACCTCTGACTTTTCGGTTTTGCATGGAATATACCTTTTGCGGAGAAACCGGACGGACTGAATTTATGTAAAAGTTTCGCTGAAATCGCACATTTGCTGTTTTTAATGTTTTCTGATAGAATATATATGTTGTTTTAGCATTAAGATTGCGTATGATTCGAAAATTCAATTTACCGGCAGGTGTATAATCATCAACCTGTGTGATGAAATTTCCACAACAATCATAAAGTGTTCCGACAGTGTCCAGTGAGCCGGTAGTATATATTGTGTAAGTATCGCTTTGGGAAGTGGTAAACTTGAACCACTGTTCAGCACCGGGACAGCAAATATTACCGCTTTCCGGCTTCTCTACCTCGATTTCCTGTGCCGATTCCATGTTCGTGTTAGCTGGGCAACAGTAACTTGCTTCTGCTAAACTGTTAGATGAAGCTGTCATTTTTTCGTTAACATTGGGTTCTGTTGATTCATTTTCGGTAAGTGTTAATTCTTTCAAATCCTGTTTGACTGAGACGGTTTTTTCCGATTCTCCATCAATAAATAAATTACCCTCATCCGTCTGAACTCGTTCAACGCAATCCAATCGTTTGATCAACTCCAGCTGTGTCATGTTCATACGGGTGTTGAGTATGTAAACATCTTCGTCATTTGTTTCAACAATGGCGCCTACTGTATGCAGCATCGACAACAGAAAATCCTTTTGATTGGAGTCATAGTAAAGGGCAAAGGGATACTTTTCATCCGATTTTGTGCTTTGCGCGATTTCCTGTGCCTCATCTGTCAGCTCCTCCGGGGACGCGAGGATAATTTTTTCCTCGCCGGTGTTTGCTGATTCAATATTTTCCATAAAAAAATCTTTGGTTTCGGTATTCATTGATTTTAAAATCCTTTCTATTTCAAAAATCTGATTTCCAATATCTGCGGAGCTGAATAACAGTCTCCCGTGGATATTGTGATAAAGGGGTCGTTGCCCCAGGGCTTTTTCAAGATCAGCCCCTCGGAGTAGATTAAGGAATGCTCCGTTCTGTTTGTAAACAGGGATGTGACGTCAAGCGTCAGATACCTTCCGGAGCAGGTGGTGTTCAGCGCCTTTGCGGACGCGCTGACCTTGCTGTTCCATGTTTTTCCCGGGATTATTCTATCATAATAACCTTGTCAAAACCCGACAGGTTTATATAAAAATATTTTTAATAATAACATACTAATGTTTTGACATGTAAGATGTGTTATAGTTATATTCTGTTTGCGCCGCCTGTGGTGGCATGTGAGTTTATATGCAAAACAAAAAAGCTGTCCTCATTTCGAGAGAAATGAGACGGCAATTTATTGGATTATATCATTGGGCAGGACAGTTTGTCTATTGTCATATCAGACATCATGTTTTAATGAGCTGACTGCTAAATAAAAAACTCCGCACTTGTAGGATTTTTTTCAAATTCATTAAGTGCGGAGAAACAATAATAATATTAAATTTTTTGATGGCGGGTTTTGATTTTTATTATAATCCTAGAAATTCTGAATAATTTAAACGACGAAATAAAAGCCAGCACAGCAATTATTAAATATTCTATCAATGCGAAAGGTTTAAATGCTACTTCAAAAGCTCTGTACATATAAAATCTTCCACCCAAATCGGTTTCATCTATAAATCCACCAATAAACATTGTAAAGAACATGGACAACGGCAGGATTGCTGTAATAATAAAATCAAAGTTTTTTTGCGTAGGTGTGAAATTTGCTATCATTGCAGAAATGATAAAAAGTATAGCAAGAAAAAAATATGGATAGATCTCGAGCACATCTCTTTTGTTAAGGAACTCACATAGCAAACATAAACATGGAATTATGATAAATGGACATACATAATATATCGTTTTTTTCACGGTAGACCCCGAATGTATTTATTTTTTCTCAAAGGAAAAATCATCATTCTATATTATAACATATGTAGTGTTAATTTGCAATAGTTAAAATGATACTGTATGCCATTATTGTTATAATTTTAATCTTCAATTCACAGTATTATATATAGTATTGACAAAATTATTTTATTGATATATAATAATCATATGATTTGAGGAGGATAATATGATGAAAACCACATGTTTTATATTCTTGATAGTTATAATTATAATACTTAACCTCTTTGGATGCTCAAAGGAAGGGAACAGATTATCCGAAAGTGCAACGGAAGAGACAAATAAATTCGAATCGTTCAGTAATGAACTGAGTTTGGAAGAATTGCAGAAATTGACCAATCCTGATTTTTCTGCTTCACCGTATTCCAATGTTGAAGAAGGCTCAGAAGTATTGAGTAATGACGAAATAAAAGCTATTATTGCCAATATTCCTTCTGATAAATACGAATTATATCCGAGTCTACACAATGTTCCTGTTTCGGCAACCTTGTATAAAGGTGATGAGGTAATCTCTGTAGATGTAAATGATTCAAGACTGATTCAATTAGTCAATTTTTATAATAACTCTGTATATTATAGCAAATATTCATATACGCAAGGCTTGTTGGATATTGGCTATATTGAGAAGGTTGAAAATGAGAATTTCAGACTTGAGTTGAAATACACTCCTTATAAAAATTCTTCAACCGTACCGTATGATACAACGGTCACTTTATGTGATACCGTTATTGTAACAAATGAATGGTTTGTCCTTATTGCCCATGAGCGTCCCGCTTACGAAGGTGAAGAATCTATGTACAATTTTTATGCTGTAGGTCATATGCCGCTGTATTATGATTATTTTTGGCTTGATCTGTTTGGGTTTTAATTGCAAAACAAACCATACTAATTTTTTACCGAAAAGATTTAAAATAAAATCCTCTCTATTTCAAAAATTTAATTTCCAATATCTGCGGGGCTGAATAACAGTCTCCCGTGGATATTGCTATTAATGGGTTATTGCCCCGAGTTAAAAAACTCCGCGCTGGTGAGTGTGGAGAAATATTATCTATAAAAATATTAACAGTTTTTAAAGGTTATAAAATCAACTACGCGATTTTATTATATTAATTATTCTGAAAGATTTATATGATGCAAAAAATGTTGTTAATCCCATCATAAAATATAACATCAACGCCAAAGGCTGAAATGCTACCTCAAAAGCTCTGTACATATAAAATCTTCCACCTAAATCGGTTTCATCTATAAATCCACCAATAAACATTGAAATAAACAATGACAATGGCATGATTATTGTCATAATATAATCAAATCGTCTGTGTGTAGGCGAAAGATTACCTATAATTACTGAAATGATAAAAAGTTCTGCAAAAAATATATATGGGTTCATTTGGAGCACATCTCTTTTGTTAAGAAACTCACATAGCAAACATAAACATGGAATTATGATAAATGGACATACATAATATATCGTTTTTTTCACAGTAGCCCCCAGAATGTATTTATTTTCCTCTCTAAGAAAAAATCATTTTTCCATATTATACCATATGTTACGTTAATTTGCAATAGGTAAAAACTTTTTTTCTTGAATTAAGGATGAAAATCGTTAATATAGACTCTCAAATCATTTTCTATCCATGAGGCTGCATTATCTCCGGGACATTCCGTTTCGCTATCAACTGCTCTATGCGTGGTGATTGGAGAAATGCCAGCGGTTTTATTGATTGTCAGATTATATTCATAACACAACCATTTTGACAATGCTTTCATTGCAGATTTTTGGTTTTCGTTTAGTGTGTTTGGTGACCACCCATTTTGCCAACGCTTTTCAAAATCTCCCAAAATCACGACTCCGATATCATCAAAATGTCCGTCGGCATGTCCTCTTTGATAATCGTCAATCATGGCACCTTGCCAGATTCCTCCGGCTGGGTCAATGATAAAATGATATGCGATATCGCACTTCTTTTTTCCATCGATATGTTCATCTTGAGTTTCCTTTATTTCTTCAATAATTTTAGAGGTTTCTGTTTCACTAAACTTATCGGCGGTGTGATGAAAAACAATCATTTCAGGTGCCCTTGTTCGTGCTACTAATCTATCAGATACAACTCCTCTTGCACCCCAAGAATCTCGAGTATTTATAGTGGGTTTTAAATAAACGGGCCATCCATATCCGGCAATAACCGTACATTCTCCTCTTTTACCGTTTTCATCCCAATCATATGCGTATAGTTTTGCGGTCCCGGATCCTACTACCGTCAATGTCTGATATCTCTGATTGTTATTCCATCCGGTTTGTATACGAATTATATCATTGTCAAAACTACTCCAAAGCACTTTCTATTCATCGGCTGATGACGGAACTGTTGATGCTGAAAGACTATTCAACGGTTCTGCACCCTCAACATTTGTAAAAGTACCGGGACTGATTGGCAGCTCGTAAACCTTTCCAATATGTTCAAGAGTTATTTCTGATGGATTAACAGAGATAGAATTGACAAGTGTTTTTTGCGTAACTTTCAATGTATATCTGCCTGTATTGGATTTTGCTTCGGTCACTCGTACATAGTATGTTGTTTCAGCATTAAGATTGCGTATGATTCGAAAATTCAATTTACCGGCAGGTGTATAATCATCAACCTGTGTGATGAAATTTCCACAACAATCATAAAGTGTTCCGACAGTGTCCAGTGAGCCGGTAGTATATATTGTGTAAGTATCGCTTTGGGAAGTGGTAAACTTGAACCACTGTTCAGCACCGGGACAGCAAATATTACCGCTTTCCGGCTTCTCTACCTCGATTTCCTGTGCCGATTCCATGTTCGTGTTAGCTGGGCAACAGTAACTTGCTTCTGCTAAACTGTTAGATGAAGCTGTCATTTTTTCGTTAACATTGGGTTCTGTTGATTCATTTTCGGTAAGTGTTAATTCTTTCAAATCCTGTTTGACTGAGACGGTTTTTTCCGATTCTCCATCAATAAATAAATTACCCTCATCCGTCTGAACTCGTTCAACGCAATCCAATCGTTTGATCAACTCCAGCTGTGTCATGTTCATACGGGTGTTGAGTATGTAAACATCTTCGTCATTTGTTTCAACAATGGCGCCTACTGTATGCAGCATCGACAACAGAAAATCCTTTTGATTGGAGTCATAGTAAAGGGCAAAGGGATACTTTTCATCCGATTTTGTGCTTTGCGCGATTTCCTGTGCCTCATCTGTCAGCTCCTCCGGGGACGCGAGGATAATTTTTTCCTCGCCGGTGTTTGCTGATTCAATATTTTCCATAAAAAAATCTTTGGTTTCGGTATTCATTGATTTTAAAATCCTTTCTATTTCAAAAATCTGATTTCCAATATCTGCGGAGCTGAATAACAGTCTCCCGTGGATATTGTGATAAAGGGGTCGTTGCCCCAGGGCTTTTTCAAGATCAGCCCCTCGGAGTAGATTAAGGAATGCTCCGTTCTGTTTGTAAACAGGGATGTGACGTCAAGCGTCAGATACCTTCCGGAGCAGGTGGTGTTCAGCACCTTTGCGGACGCGCTGACCTTGCTGTTCCATGTCGAGCCGAAGCTGCAAAAGCGGCTTGTGGGGACGAACACATCCGGGCTTTCCGTGCTTTGATTCAGAACCGGAATGTGCAGGAACACATGCTCCACACGTTCCGCCGTCAGGTCGGAGATCTTGGAGATGTCCGGTCTGGAATACAGCCATTGCTCGCCGAACATTCCGGTTTTCCCAATCCATCCGACCGCGTCATATGCATGGTTGGAGTCGGGATGCGCGCTTTCCACGGTTGTGTCCTGAAACAGCTTCGCCTCATACAGATTGACCTCAAAGAGAAGGGAAGCGTCGCTTTCCTTACAGGACAATTCCAATTCATAGGTCTGTGAACCTTTGTCCCGATAGCGCAGCTCGGCAGGGAACAGATTTCCTTTGTCGTCGGCCGCATACAATGCCGCGACCGACAGAAACGGCTTGAATGGTTCCTTCATCAGTGTAAAGCAGGTCGGGGTATGGCGGATGCTCTCCTGCTTCGCCTCGGACCGCAACAGAAAGCGGATGCTCTGGTGACGCGCCGAAACGCGCAGACCGTTCAGCGTCGGAGTGACGGTGACTGCTGACGGCGTTGTCTTTTTGGCACCATTCAGGGTAGGACTTTCCGGCAGCAGAATGATCGCTCTGCCGTCGGCGTTTTCGAGAACGCATCTGTTTTCGCAGACAGAGACGGTGCTGTTGGAGCCTTTGAAAGCATAGCCGTTGTGAATCTTTTCAAAGTTCCTGTGTACCAACTGTCCGGTGGATGTATTGTAAATGGGGGCGCTGAAGCAATATGCCGTGAGCCCGACAGGCTCCTTCACCAGCACCCGATAACGGTTGCTGTTGCGCCGGTCGATGACAAAATCCTTCATGCCTCGCAGATATTTGATTTCGCGCAGCACGGTGTCCGGCTGCTGTGTTTTTTGTTTTTCGATACAGATCACCTCCTGCGAAAAAACATTTATCGGAAAACATTCCGGTTTTCAGCAGACTTCCGCCGAGTTCGGCATGGGTCAAAAGGAACCACAATTCTGACGCCGGAATCTTTTCCATGATTAGTCTATCATACAAACCTGTCAAAACCCGACAGGTTTACAAAAAATATTTTTCGGAATATTACGATCCAACAGGTTGGGGCTATTGGATTCTGGAGTAGAGGTAAAAGTCGAAGAAACCGAAGTAAAATGGTACAGGAATTTAAGAATAATTTAACAGGGAGATTGATTTTATGAGTGTAAGTTCAATGCGGATAGAAAAGCTACACACCGAACTTTTTGAAAAAATGCAGGAAGAGCAACGTGTGGTTTTGGTGGTCAAGAGGTATCGGCGGTGCATCTGCGCTTGACTATCTGGTAAAGGTTCGCTGTGTGGATTTTGTAACGGCGGTGGAAGCAATTATGGGTAAGGCGGCAGAAATACCGCCTGTTGTCGTTCCGGGGCATAAAAAATATGACCGGCTTTGTTTGCCGGCATATACTTTTCAATGTGAGAAATCCAGAAAATATCTGATTTCACGTGGAATTGATGAAAGCCTGATTGATGATTGCATTGAAAAAAGTCTCATTGCAGAGGATCAAAAAAACGGGGCAGTGCTGTTTCTTGGCTATGACGAATCAGGCGAAATCAGACACTGCTCCGTGTGGGCTTCGGACGGAAGTTCTTCGTGAGAATGCGGCGACCCGCCGTATCGTTCCGTATGTTCCATACAAGCCAAAGGGGAAACCGAAAGGATTGTATGCTCTTTATATCCATTATTGCTATTTGCTCGGAGAGCTGCCGAAACAAAACCGAATAATCACAAAGAAGCCTATGCCGCCATAAAGGAGGATGTCGTAAGGGCACGAATGTATTCCGAGGAAGCAAAGCTGCTTGGCAAGAATCAGATTCATACTGTCGGGGAGCTTTCTTTATTTACCGAAAAGCTTTCGGAAGAGTTCAAGGTACTTGCTTGTGAGAGAGCAAAGTACCGGAACAGGCTCCGTCGTATGCGCGACAGTGAAGCCATGCAGCCGGTCAAGGATGAAATTTCAAGGCTGTCCCTGCGGATGGCGGATTTGCGCAGGAGAATGAAGCTGTGCGAGGATATAGCCGAACGGAGCGGTGTCATCGAACAGATTGTCAATGCCATTGAGATGCCGGACAAACAAATGCAAACAAGCAGAAAACACATCAAAGAAAAACCAGAGGAGGAGAAAAAACGATGAACACGTCGGGAGAAGCTGCCGATCAGGTTATCCGAATGATGCTGAACGGCTCGGAAGTGCTTTTGAAGCTGACAGGCAGCGGTGCCAAGAATGCCGCTGTCCTTTTGTATTCTATTCTGAGGCAGCAGAAGAAAACGAGGGGAGCTGTGAGACTTTCCGGTATGCTGCGGAGTGGAAAGCCACTGAAGGTGTATACCTTTCAGGATAGGGATTTGCAGAAGTTCAAGGATGTTGCAAAGCAATACGGAGTCCTTTATGCCGTACTGAGCAACGTGTGGTTTTGGTGGTCAAGAGGTGCCAATAAAACGGGAAGATGTCGCGGGTTCAATTCCCCTCGGGTTTAGAAAAGCTGCACTGAACTGTAAACCTGAAAAAGGGCTGTAAAAAAGGCTTTTTCGCAACAGTTGTAAGAATATATGTAAAAAGTCTCTTTGTCAGATTATAGAAAATTTAACACAGACTTTTATTGACTTATATAAAATAAAATGGTATAATTTTTACGTAATTACATTGATCGGAGATTTTGTATGAGCCAAAATAAAAGTCAAAAGAGTGAAAACAGATTTAAAAAGATACATTCCGAATCCGAAAATCTGGTTGAAGGCAATGAAATTTGGGTCGATACCGTTACCGGTGTCAATTACCTTTATCATTCTTCGGGATTTAGCGCGGGATTAACTCCGCTGTTGGATGATAACGGAAAGCCCGTAATAACAAAATAAATTAAAATCCGGGTTTCTTGCAAAAAGTAAGAGACCCGGATTTTTGTATAGTGTGCTCGGCACGCGTAATAACTTGGTGGTGAAAGTCCGCTACAGGCTTGGCAGTAGGAACTGTTAGCCGAAGA
>CALWJX010000055.1 GCA_944381085.1 uncultured Clostridia bacterium | reverse complement strand
TGGTCTTGTAATCTTCTCCTTTTTCCAAGGTTTGTCTGAGTGAATAACCAAAATAGTATCTGTAATCATTCATATTTTTTACTCCTTTTTATTATCACATGTGTACTGTACACATTGTCCGCTGCCGCCAATTTATCTGTTTTTCGGCAGGCGCCGTTATTGTTTACATCTGTAATCAAATTCTGTTATGACATTATTTGATACCATTTAAAAGAAAGCCGGTATACAAAATAATCATCGTGATTTTTCGCTTCGGAAAATACTTTGATGAACCTTATCCGCAAAAATATTCGGTGCGGAGAATTGAACCGGATACAATATCATATGTCTGTAGCTCATATTGTGACATTTCTATGTAAATTACATAGTCGTCATTGCTCTGACGGGTCCCTCATGACGCTTAACGCCGTGCGCCGATTGTTCAGAAAACAGGCGGGGATTTTGCGGCAGAAAGACAACATGCCGTTAACACAAATTAAGACCATAGAGGGGCAACTTGATAAGGAAGCTTGGTTTTCACTAAATACGAGAAAAAATCTCTCTTTATGCGTTATTGCACTCGCGGTAGGTATATGGTATACTGTTATCAGAAAGAGACGTCGCTTTCAATACTGAACAAGGAGAATGATAATGAAGCTTTTAATAGGAGAAACTATCAGAAATCTTCGCCGTGAGAGAAATATTACACAGGAAGAGTTTGCCAACGTACTTGGTGTAACCTACCAGTCGGTTTCCCGTTGGGAAAACAATACTTGTTATCCCGACATGGAACTGTTACCCGACATTGCAAATTTTTTCGGAATTACGGTGGATAAATTGATGGGTGTCGACAAAAACGCCGAGCAAAAGGAAATTGACCGTTATTTGAAGCGATTTCAAGAGGCGGTCAGCCGAGGAGCAGTATATGAATGCATTGATATCGCAAGGGAAGGTGTCACAGCATATCCCAACAATTACGCGCTTCTCAATAAGCTGATGTATGCGTTATTCCTATCGGGTGATGATGACGGAAACATTCCCGAATGGAGGGAAAATATGCTGAAAAACGACGCGGAAATCACCGAGCTTGGGGAGCGAATCATGAAATATTGCCCCGACCAAGATATTCGTTTAGAGGCAATGAACCGACTCGCCTTTAATCACTGCGAAATGGGACGCAAGGAGATTGGCAGACGAATTTATGAAACACTTCCGCCAATGTATTCTTGCCGTGAGCTGTGCATTTGGTGGGCATTAGATGACCGGGAAAAGTTGGAGAACGCGCGTGACCGCATCAGAAAGGGCTATCATATCCTGTATAACGCGCTGTATAACCTTATCTATGCACAGGGTCTGTCCGATGAGGAGAGAATCAAAATTTATAAAAAATGTTTTGCTTTGAACGACTTGATTTGGGACGGTTGCGATTATCTCACTTTCTGTGGTTGGGGGAATGCAAGAGCTCATTGTGGACTTTCCGGCATATATGCAAGGACAAATCAAGCGGATAAGGCAATAAGCGAGCTGAGGCAAGCCGTACAGTATGCCAAAGCATTTGATGAACGACCCGAAACCGCAACATTTTCGGCATTGCTTCCCGGAAAACTTACAATTTACAAAACCGATTTTGAAACAGACGACAGCCGTTCTCTTTCTGAAATTGTTCGTGATAAATGGCTAAAATCTTCTGATTTTGACGGGATACGCAATACTATAGAATTTCAATCAATCATCGATGAGTTATCATAACACGAAAGGCACACATACTCACCACATCATGCCGTGGCGAACCACCCGATGGGTGGTAATAAATACCGTAGAGATATTTTTTTCTACGGTTTTTTTAATATGTTTTGCAAGCACTGTTTTTATGTCTGCAAGCAAACTCGGCACACCTTTCCTACGGATGATGCCTTAACGATACATGTTATTTTTTAGTCACTTTCTTTTTTAAAGTTGCGTTTTTGCGCATATACATATGTCCCCAATACCTTCGCGGCAGTAAAAATAAGTTCTAAGTATTTTTTACCAATCGGTAAAATCCGAATTGTTTCTCATTATTCCCGTTACTTCACCGTTTTGGAATAGAGTATCTTTATCGGATACAAAAGGTACAACCTGATAATTTCTAAATATGCCCAATTTATCGCCATTCCGGCATAATAAATTCACATACTCTGTTATTTCCTTAATTTTACCTTGCTTTTTGGCACAGTTTAAAATGTCTCTCGACTTAAAAATTAGATAATAATACCCCGGTTCATAAACATCCAATGAAAATCTCAGAAAAAAATCAATGTCCGGAAATTCAGCGCGGGTTAATCTGTCAAGTTCGTATATGTTCTGGGAAAAATACACTACTCTGGCAGTTGTATAAAAATCCTTAAAAAATATTTTTATTTGATTATCTTTAATTAAATACGGAATGTCGCATTTTGATACCGATTCTTTAAAAAGTGACAAAATATCAGAAGAAAATAACTTATTAGGTGTATACACTGTATAACCTTTCGAGCACTTATCTTTGGCGGTAAATTCTTTTGTTCCGTCAAAATATAAAAATATACAATAACCTATTAAATCTATAAATTCGCTACAGATAATTTTCAAACCATTTTCGCCTAATTTTTTATCGAAAACTTTTCCCAATTCGGTCTTCTTAATATCTTTTAATTGTACTATATCGTTTATACCATTGGAAAGCGCATATAAGTTTGGTTTATCCATTATTTATTTGTACTCCTATAAATTACAAAAATACGGTTATATATTCTACTGCTGCACTCCGTGAGAGTACGATCACTTAAAACATTTACTGCCCGAAACTACATGCTTTCAGTCACAAACAAAAGAATTTAATTTTTTTCGTGAACGCAACAGAATAACTAATGATATAATCACACAAACAATATATAACAGTAATAAAATTGGAAGATATCCGACATCAAAGCGTCCTAATGGTAAATATATCGCATTGGCAAATGAAACAAGCAATATAATGATATAAGCAATAAATTTAGTCCCTATCTTTTCGCATATATTTCCGATTGATTCCGCGCAACTGACAGATGTCAAAAAATATAAAGCAACAACAGCATAATAAATATACATAGTCTTTAGATCCGGCGACACTGCATTTACATCAAAAACAAAAGGTAAAAAAGACACTGATAATACAAAAATTGAATGTACAATAAACATATTCCTGTGCATTTTCTTATTTTTGTCTATATACCCGCAAACAATTACATAAAGATTATATATTAAATTACTGCCATTGATAAACATAATCAAAGCAATACCATCTGCGTGCATTAATATATTAACAATATTTATATCTAAAAATATAAACGCCAAAAACGATATACTTGCAATCAAACCAAGCAAAATCAAAATTATTGAATTTACAACTACGGCTATCCCATATTTTTCGGTATATTTGTGGACAAAATATGAAAATACGGGCATAAAATACATTGGTGACGGCAAAATAACTACTATAGATATTATTCCAAACAGTAAAATATTTGAATCCAAAAAAGACCGTAAATATAAACCTAATATTGCAGATATCGCAGGCATGGACAAGTATAAAGCCGTTATTTTAACTTTTTCGATTTTCAGCATCTCTTTCCGTCCTTCCTTTTCGGGTGCTGCCGCAAATTAATTTATTTTTGCGGCAGCGTATTTTGATTAGCTTTGATTGCGGTTTATTTCTTCCATAAGACCATGTGCATACCACTTGGGAGTATATTTTTCCTCCGTATAGTCTTTGCTTTCATACAATGTATCTGTATTTATATCAAGGATATCATACGCGCATGACAACAAAAATGCCTCCTCATAACCATTATTCTCCGACTCTATAATGTATTCTAATATATACGGAACTCCCTCAATGCCATAAACTTGTAGTTTATTATATCCCTCAGGATAAATACTTGTAGAAGGGAAAGCCGAATTGAATGTTATAAGTTCCTTTTTCCCTATAATATCATTTTTTATTGTTGTATATATATCTTCTTTCATTTTGTTTTCATCTCCTTTTGACACACAAGACACAAAACTAAACAACAAACCTACTGACAATATCAAAACTAATAAAATTTTTCTCATCACAAACACCTATCCTTTTATTTGGTTTTTTACATAAAATGCTCTTGGTGTCCCATACAAACTATTAGAATAATATGCATCATAATCGTTGTGTTGTACAAGTTCAAACTGTCCGCACTTTGCCGTAAAGGATTGACATGTTTCCATATAGTATATTCGGAAGTTTGCGGAGTGAATACAAATTGTAAATCTGTTCCTTCGATTTGGGCTCCCCTAGCTTTTATTGATCCCCAATTAACAATAACAGTAACATCAAAATAACGTGTTATTCCCGTGACCTTATGGACCGCCTTTACTTCTACCAATCCGGCATCAAGCGCGATTATTGATTGCGTAGTGTTACTGATACTGATTACTCCGCTCTCTGAGCCCGAAGACAAAGTATATGTAAAGTCGGAAAGATTTGCCCAAGATACAATTGTCTGTGACATTTTCAGAGTGAGTGTCGTTGAGTCGTCAACTTCCAATATAATATCGTCAAACGATACGTCAAGCTTTTATTCGTCATATTCATCCGGTTCAACAACTCTCCACCGCTGTTTATACCGATTATCATTCACCATAAACAATATAGCAGGTTAATCCATCACCATTTACATAAACGGATTGACTGTTACCATCCAAATCTAACGTCCAAAAATCCACACGCCACATATCCGAAGTCTCATCATAGGCTACGGATATCGTATCGTATTCAATAGTAAGTTCAAACTCGGCTCTTGTAATTGCATCAATTGCACTCTCAATCTCAATTTCGATGGCGGGGTTATTAAAGCTTTCGTGCTTTACACCGGGATCACCGATCTTGTATTCTTCAAGTGTTTGAGCATAGCTGAATTTTCGTATTTCGCTCATAATGGTGTGTGAGTCGTTGCAACGTGTGCAACTAAATGTGGTTTTGCCTTCGACTGTCGATTCTTCCCAGATGTGTCTGGGCAAGGCTAAATCTGCTACAGCATCTTGTGTCATATCACATTTTGAACAAGCATATGTAACGATAGAATACCAACAGCCATTCTCTTGGCTTACAATCTGCCAATCGTGGTCATCGGGAGACCCGCATCTATCGGGATTTATCGAATCGGGATCTGTGATTAATTGCTCAGAACCGCAAATTTTACACTTATAGATTAAGGTGGACTCGTTTAAGCGTCCCACTTTTTCTAAGTCTTCGGGATTGCCACAAAGATGTGTTTCTTTACATTCAGCGCATTCGTATTTATTTTCGCTCGACGAAACGAGAACCCAATTGTGCTCACATTCTTCGTTCTTCTTAGCATCACATCCCGAGAAAACGGATAGGCAAAGAATCATCATTAAAAGAATAGATAATACTTTTTTCATTGTCTGTCCTCCTTTGGATTTATCACTTATATAGACGGATTTTGTACTTTAAAAGTTACATTACCCTCTAATATATATGTCGCTTTTTTTGCAATTTGATTTCACTATTTATCGATTTTTTCTGCCAACCTCATTGTACCAATGACAAGCGAGGGACATTCAACCTCAAACAGTTGACCCCAATATATCTTGTTATCCTCGATGATATAGAAGGTTGTTGCGGTTTCGTCGTTAAAAAACACCGTTATCTGCGGATTATTACGCTGTATCATAGCTTGCCGACCCGCTCGAATACAGTCCGTATATATACACCGAGGAAGAGCTACTCGAAGACTCCGCCGAATACAGATATTTTCCCGTATACTTGCTCTTTATCAGGCATCCTCCGCCGGTCGCTATCCTTATCTCCCACTTGTATATGTCCGAGATTGTCTCGCTGTTATTCTGTTTTATCTTAACTGTTGAACTGCTCGTCGAGTCCGCCGCCAGAAACGCGTTCGGCATATCCGCTCTCTGTATGGTACAGTACCCGTCTTCCAGATTTGTCACATGCCACTTTATACTGCTTTCTCCCAGTGAGGACAACAGTCCGCTCTGTCCGTTTACCGTCGTATTTCCCGACCGGTGCAGAAACTTTCCCGTGTACGCGTTGTTGAAATAATAGTCTCCCGTCTCCAATGCCGAGCTTGTTTTTCCCGTATTCAGATATGTACCGTTCCATACTATGTGCCATATGCAGGCGGCAGGCTTGTCCTCTCTAGCCCTTTGGGGGCTGCCGCAAATTTATTTTTTACGGCAGCTTTTTTTCTATATCTCCTGAATTAAATTTTCTTTTTAATTGCACAAATCAAACTTTTAACTAAATAAATTACTATCACAGACACTATTCCTACAATGTTCAATATAATTAATATATTATTTATTTGTTCACCATTGAGGAATAATATATTTATATCATCTAAATTGCTATAATAACTTGTAGATACTTCAGGAAACCATCTTTCTGCAAATGTCACTATTACCGCCCATATAAAATCAATTAATATTATACAAAGCATTATTATATTTTCTGTTTTATGTCTTAAAATTTTACTTTTTTCTGTACCTACAATCGAACACAAATATACGGTCAAAACCGATATTGCAAATTGGCAACATACTATACTATAATTTTCAAAATTATTTATTATATGACCAAGAAAAAAAGTAAAACAAGTTAATAAAACAAATATTCCAATGACGCTTAAACAACTCCATCTTCTTTCTTTGTATAACATTTTGTTCGCAGATAAAAAAGATAATATAAAAATTACCACAGTATAAATTAAGCAAAACAGGGCTGTAATACTTACAAGCATTATATATAGAAGCATGAAATATAAATCTATTAATATCATTACGGTTCCCTCTTAATTCTGCCTCGTTTTATATGCACCATATTGCGAGTTTAATACAGATTCCGAGGTTAATATGGACAGGCTTGTCCTCTTTCCCCTTTGGGGGGCTGCCGCAAATTTATTTTTTGCGGCAGTAAAAATAAGTTCTGAGTATTTTTACCAATCGGTAAAATCTGTATTATCTCTCATTATCGCCATCACCAAACCGCGATCCTGCAGCTCTTGTTTTGTAGTTATTATCGGCATAGAAAAACCGACATCAAATATTCCAAGTTTGTCCTCAGCCTTACATATGCTGTTGACAAACTCCGCTATTTCGCCCGCTTTAACTTCATCTTCCTTATATTTGAAAATCAAATAATAATGACTTGTATCACCCCAGACCCAACGAAGCATGAATTTTACATCCGGAAAATGCCTCCTCGCTTGCATATCCAAATCATAAATATTGATATTGAAAAAAATACTTTGCGCAGTTGAATAATAGTCATGCACAATAATTTCTGTACTCTGAGGAAAATCAATTGAAGGCAACCCGCAATCTACGGCGGCATCATTGAAGCAATCCAAAATGTTTTGCTTCATATTTTCATTTGGATAATAAGTATAAGTAATTACTCTATAGTCATCCTTTTTCATTGCGGGAGAGCACTTTATATCAACCTCCAAAAACAGACAAGGCTGGTGAATTTTTGAGTCAAAATCACTGTGTTTTACTTGCAATCCTGTTCTTTCAATTATTATTTTTTCAAATGTTTCCCTCAGTTTGGTCTTGTAATCTTCTCCTTTTTCCAAGGTTTGTCTGAGTGAATAACCAAAATAGTATCTGTAATCATTCATATTTAACCCTCCTGCCGCATGGCGGTTAAAGTAATTTGAAAAATTTTCGGTTTCGTATTAAGAAACAATTCGCATAGCGAACAATTTTGCAAAGCAAAAAACATTATGCTTTTCAGAAAATTTTCAATCGATAATCAAAGATTTATCATGACACGAAAGTAATACTTACTCTCCACGGCAAGCTATGACCTTTGGGCTGCCGCAAAAAAATAGTTTGCGGCAGCAGTTATTTAAATTATGTCTTTTTTAACTTAGAAAAGAAAATCATCGCATACATTAATATAACATTTAAGACAAGCAATACCGCGTCGGTGACAAGCCATGCCTGACTTAAATGCCAACCTTCAAAATATACTCCCACTATTCCATATGACACAAATACCATTAACGCCCACACAACCATACATATAATTTCAGACGAGAGGCGACCGTCATAAAATGCCACTGTTTTTCCGACAATGACGCTTCCGATAAAAGGCATAAACACCGCAAGCAGCATGGATAAAAAGAATATATCGTCGGCTTCTCTGTGATTTACGTCAAATATTATAGGTAAAGTACAAAACGATAAACAAACAATTGCTCCTAAAACCGTCAAAATTAAATTCACGGTAAAACTTTTTTTCAAAGATTCGGTTTTTTTCTTTATATACACCCATAGATTGAATAATAATGTAAACACTATTCCTATAATACTTGACAAAACAGTCCGAAAAACAAACAGGTTTCTTAAATTCTCGTTTCCGCTTAAATCATAGGGTTTATACATAAATGAAAAAGTCAACAAACATGTAACCGGAATTAACAGAATAAGTATTGCGCCGTTTATAAAGATACTGACATTTTTCGTATTATAATGAGTTATAATCCCGGATAATACAGACGGTAACCAATATGGTGAAAACAAAAACACCAACGCAATCATATAAACATGAGAGTTTTCAGCCAAGGCAGAACCAATTATATTGAAAAGAAAAGTAATAACGGGAACCGAAACATATATACATATATTTTTAATAATGTTTTTGTTTTTCATAGGCAATCTCCTAAAAATATGCTCAATATGGCGCTGTTGACAAACGCCCCGATTTTCACGCCAAGTTCACAAGTATATGGTATAATAAGAAAAACGGGAGAGGTG
>CALWJX010000054.1 GCA_944381085.1 uncultured Clostridia bacterium | reverse complement strand
GTTTTTCTCTCATTTAACATATTTGCATAGCAAAAGGCTGAGCCTCAGCTTAATTTTAAGCTTTTGACTCAGCCCCTTATTCTTCTGTTGCTTGAGAAAATTTCATAACAAGCACGCTTTGATTGTCTATGCCGGCATACAAAGCGCAATATTTGGTTTTCGGTGGTTCAGATCCAAACAATAGGGGAGAACACTTATTTCATATAATTGATTTTTCTGCGGCTATATGTGTTTCGTGGGTTCGAATCCAAACACGGAATTGTGAAGAATAGGAAGTGGATTGTATCAGTTCGTTTCGTGGGTTCAAATCCAGCCACAGACCCGAAAACCCCGAAATGCATCTACAAAATTTCAAAAAACTTCAGAGTCGAAAAAAACGGAGAAATCTCTCGATATCTCCGTTTTTCTCTTGTTTTCGTGGCTGCATCTTTTTTGACCACTCATCATGGCAGGGGCAGAAGGGCTCGAACCCACGACCCACGGTTTTGGAGACCGGTACTCTACCAACTGAGCTATACCCCTACATAATCAACATACTGATTTAACCATAAATTACATGACTTTTTTATTATATCACAAATTTATATTTTTTGCAATAGTTTTTTGAAAAATATTTTAGCATATTTCTTCTTTGTTATTTTATCTATAATTTATACAAAGTGATAAATAAGCTATAAATAATAAAAAACGGGACTATTATTTTTCTACCGGTTATAGTTTACCTGCCTGAGTTCTATCATGCAGATTCCTCCCGTAACATAGATTTTTATCTATTGCTTTTTGCAATATCTTATGTTATAATATATTATAAACTTTTGTGTAACACAAATGTCAATAGGGGAAAATAAAAAAATGAAAAAATTTTTTTCGGTCGGAGAGGCTGCGAAAGCCGCGCATACAACGAGTGAAACGCTGCGGCATTATGACCGCATCGGATTAGTGAAGCCAAGCAAAAAAGACGAATGGACTAATTACCGTTATTATACCGAGCAGGACATTGTCCGTCTGAATACGGTACGCGCTTTGCAACTTATGGACCTGTCCTTGCAGGAAATAAAAAAGGTTTTAGAATATGATGATCTTGAAAAAATTGTGGAATTTTTAGCGCAGGCGGAGAAAAAAGCCGATGAAAAAATCGCGGCACTGCAATACAGTAAATCTAAAATTGAGTTGGCAAAAGCGGACTATGAAAGAAAATTGCAGGGACAACAAAATTTCAACAGTACTTTTCTTAAAGATTATCCTGAGCGTGTTATTTTGCTATCAGATACCCTGCAGGTTCCGACACTTGATAATCTTTGGAATTATCTCAGCCATTTCTACGACAAAGTCACTCCCGCCTTAAAAGAGCAATTTTCCTTTGAGGATTTGGCAGGTATATACACCGAAAACGGAATAACAAGACTTTTCGCCGTTTGCACCCGTTATGCGGATACAGACGGATTAAAGATATTGCCCAAAGGGAAATACCTCTGCGCTGACTGCACCGAAGAAAACAGAGAGCGGACGCTTTCCGAGTTGTTACACACAGCCCAAAAAAATTACGGCGCGGAGCCGAAATTCACGGTACAGCTCATTGTGGTATCGGGTATCTTGCAATGGAATTATGAATTGCAGGTATATGTTGACAGATAAAGTGTATTAAACAGGGAAATATATGAGAACGCTGTGCGGCTTTCGGACACATAGACCGTCCTCGTTTTTGCAGACTGTCAAGGCATCGGTAATCACCGACGACCGATTTAAATTAACCGGACTCTTGCCAGGAAACCGAAATAGGGTAAGCTAATGAATCAAACCGCAGGTTATATCAGTTAAATGGTCATATTGCCGTTGTGGCTGAAAGCCGACAAATATCTTCCGATTGCAAGCAATTCAAAAACCGCGACTAAAAGCCGACAATTGATTTACGGAAACCGAAAAGCGGTACGGTATGGCAAAAAGCCACGCCGTACCGCCGGGTACAATTGTTTTTTTAAATATGAGGTTATTAATTTCACGGTTTTTATTCACGTATTTTTCGAACTGCACGATTTGATATTTTTACGCGCATTATTCAAAATTGACATTTGTCACGCCGAACCTTCTGAGAATCGTCATGTAGTGATTTTTTGCCGCCCCCTTGCGTTGCTTATACTTGGATGACAGTATGTTCTGGCCGTTTCCGTCCCTTATTACATCTTCAGTCAGGAAAGAAACTCCTTTCCAGCCGTCGTAGACATATCCGAAATCAAATTTTCTGGAGGCAACCACGAGGTCTATCATCCTTGAATCCTCCTCGGAGGACGCGTACTTGTATTTGAGCGCAACGTCGTAGTATTGCGGCAAGAACTGTTTGTGCGTCTCGGCGCAAAGCGCTTCCGTCACTATGCCTGTTTTTTCAAGCCGGTCTCCGGCGGACAGCTTGGTGACAAGCATAGCGCTGTGACACCCGTCGACCATAGTGTAATATTCTTCCTGATTTGAATCATAAAGAGGGTAAGGGACTATGCCGTATTCATGCTCATAATCGGTCAGTTCTTTTACCGCGTTGTGCAGATTTGCGGATGTAAACAAAGCTTTATATGAGGTAAATATGGGTACCGCGTTTCCGGGCTCTATATCACTGAGCACGCCCTCGGCGTCATTGCACAGTTCAATGACCTTATCCATTATGTCCGTCAGCTTGTCGGGGTTTGCGTAATAGGTATATTCAAGCTCGCCAGCGGCGTTTTTGCCGAATATCGGGTTGTCAAACGCCCAGAGAAAGACGTTTATATTGGATTTTCTGTCCAGCACAAGTCCGTAAAAATCATTTTCATCTCTTTCATTGTTTCCGTTGGAGTCAGTGTATATATCGGCAATCGCGGAATACATGTAATCATATGTCCACTCCATGTTGTCCACCGTCTCATACAGATTGCCTATATGCGTATAATTTTTTATTGAGTCCTTGTCATAAAACATGCAATAAGTTCTTGATACAGCGGATACGGCGTAGTCCCCGATGGCTATGTAACAGGTGTCGTTTACGGTCAGATCGTCAATGGTGCACGACGACCACCATGGTTTTTCAAAATCCACATACGGGACCTCGCTCCAGGAAAGCAATACGTCGTTTATAACAAGACCGCCCGCGCTTACCGCATGATACATCACAAGGTCAATTGAATCGGCGTCACCCGCCCTCACCTGTGTCTGTACATACGCAAACGCCTCATCGTAGGTTGTTCTGTCGTTACTTACGATTTCAATATTGAACCGCTCCTCTACGGTACGGTCGCGCGCGTACGCGGTGTCCTCGATCAGATTTCCGGTATCGCCCTTTTCCACGTCTACGTAGTCGATAGTGTCATCCGCAGTAACCACGATAAACTGTTCTTTCCCGAAGTCGTGTTCGGGCAGGTCGTCGGACAGGTCCGCCGTGGCGTTTTCGGATTCTTCCGTTTTGTCGCCTTTTGAAGAAAATTCAGGACTTTCCTCGGGTTCATTTCCTCCGGGGTCGGAACAGCCTGTAAGCATACAAGACGATAATATCGACAGAGACAGCGCCGCGCATAACAGCTTTAGGACAAGTTTTTTCATTTGTCGCCTCCGATTTTTGCATTTTTACAAAAAAATTGCCGAAAATAATTTTTTGTTTGTATAATACTACTATATAATTTTCATTAATTCTTGCAATAGTGGTTTCTTGTATGTTAATTTTTTGTAAATTTGCAAAAAACAAAAACGCCGCGGCGGTAAAATAAGCTCCCGGAAATATCAGAATTTAAAAGCTTATTTCAACCGGCGACGTATTCGGTTTTAATTTGACCCGATGCGACGGAGTCTCAGCCGCGGGCGGCTTGCCGCCCCGAAACGGCGCACATTACCGAACCCAAAGTATACATGGTTTTTCCCACACGCTTGGTAAACCTCTTTACCTTTGCCTGCTTTGTGTTCATCGCAATACCCAGCGCTCCGGCGACAGCCGCGACTGACGCAGTAGCGATTATCCATATTTTTTTGCCTGTCATTTTTTAATCTCCTTTTACGCGCAGATTTAATCCAATTTGGATCTTTCATAATAATTGTTTCCGCCGCGACACTGTTTTATACGCGCGCCTCGGCGAGCGTGCAGGCATAAATATTTCGAACGTCAGTCGACAAGCAACGCTTCCAAATCCGCTACGTCCTTTACTGTAAAATCAGCTCCTGCGTTCTCAAGCTCATCTTTCGTCCCGTAACCCCAAAGTACTCCCGCCGCGCGCACCCCGCGGCTATGCGCGCCCTCAACATCAAAAAGTCTGTCCCCAACCATAAGGCAGTTCTGTGTGTCTTTAATGTTGAGACGGTTGAGCGCCTCGGCTATGATATCGCTTTTTTCGGAATGAAGCTGTGAAATATCGGGACCGCACACCACGGAAAAATATTTGTAAATTCCGAAGTGCTCAAGTACCTTTACGGCAAAATTTTCGGGCTTGGACGTTGCGACAAGACAAGTTATCCCTCCGCCGCAAAGCTTTTGTAGCAAAGCATCGATTCCGGGGTAAGGAATATTTTCATAAATTCCTTTTTCCGAATAATATTCACGGTAAAAATCTATGGCTTTCTTTGCCTCGGGCAAAGTAAGTCCGAGTGACAGAAATGAATCGGAAAGAGGGGGACCTATAAAGCTTTTCAGAGTTTTCTCGTCCGCATACGGCATTTTCATTTTGCCGAGCGCGTAATTTACGGAATTCGCGATACCGGCGTAAGGGTCGGTAAGCGTTCCGTCAAGGTCAAAAATGACGTTTTTGAACTTCATTATATATCCTTCCTTACATGTAATTACCCAGACAATAAAAGAAACCGCTCATATTACATCAGTATATATTATCGCCTGAAAGTATCGTTGACAGAAAAAGTGAAGTTGTAAACCCTGAAAATTCCTTTCAGGGTTGTAAGCCTGCGCTTGATTCCGCCGACGGGCTTATTTATTTTATCAATAAGTTTACGGTATTCACCGGTCATGTCGTCCTCTTTTCCGGTAAGCGCGAAGATTTTCGTCAAAAAAGGTCTGTCATCCTGCAGCTTTTCATCATTTGCGTATCCGAACACAAATATAACCCGTCCGCTTACAATATCCTCTATGGCGGGTATGATATCTTCAACCGGAACGCAGGCTGTTCCGGTAACATTCTGCACTCTGCCCACCGAAATCAGACAGCCCGCTTCCTTAACCGTTATTGTGACGGGAAACATGGGATTTTTTCCGTTTTGCAAACAGACCTCGCAAAAATCATTTCCCTTGTTGTCAACATCATAGTTTACGCTCTGCGGAAATTGCGGAAATTGTCTGGAAAGAAGCTGAACGCTGTCATCAATCGTCATATTTTACCCCCGAAATAAGCTTTACTTTTTATATTATGCCCGTCCGTCCCCGTCAAGATATCTCTCATAATAAAACAAATATTGTTGCGCCACTCCGGCGTAACGTCCTAAGGACGACGGGGAAAAGGTCTTGTCAAAATACTTTTCAAGCACCTTTTTTATCCACACGTCAATCGGAAAGGCGTCGAGATGCCCAAAGCCGAAAAGCAAAGTGCAGCTTGCCACTTTCGGTCCCACTCCTCTTAAGGAACAAAGCTGCTCGACGCACTTTTCGGTATCTTCCTCATACAGCGATTCAAGGTCGATATATCTGTCGCATACACGGCACGAGGTATCATACAGATATTTTGCCCGGAATCCGAATTTCAGCGAAAGCAAAACATCCGTACCGAGAGACTTTACCCGCTCCGGCGACGGAAACGGGGAAAGCGCGCCGGGAAGGTTTTTGTGGACAGACGACATATGCGGTCCCATATTTTCTTTCAGACGCGCAGCCTGCTCCGGGTCTTCGTCACACTCGGCGCACAGGGCGGCTATAAGCTTCTTGATTCTCGGAATATTGTTGTTCTGTGAAATTATGAAAGAGCAAAGCGCCTCCCACCCGTCCTGACGCAGTATTCTTATGCCGGAGGATTTTTTTACGGCGGATTTCAGGTTTTCGTTATCGCTCAGTGAAAGTATGTCCTCGTTTATCTGCCCATAGTCCGTATCCGCGGCAAGATAAGATTTCCATTTGCTTTCATACTCGTCAATCGAAGTATTATATATGTAAACACACTCGCCGTCCTGTGCCACCGAAATATATTTGTCAAGCGCGTATCCCGAAAATTCAGCTTGATGCCTGCTGTTCTCAACCGGATCAAATCTGAAGCATTGTCCGCAGTCGAAAATTTTATTTACGTCAAAAAGCGGAACATTTTCAATTTTCACACCCGTGACACCGTCGCTTGTAAACTCACTGACCGATGTTTTTTCACAAACCATGAAAAATTACTCCTTATATTTAATAATTTATACTTGAATATAAAGCAATCCCTGTGTTATAATATAAAACGCCGGAAAATCCCGCTGATTTTACAGACTTTGCGGCTTTTAATTTGAATTACATTATAGTTTAAATTCTGAAAAAAATCAACAATAAAATTGTAACTTTATATTAATTTTCAAGAAATTTCGATAATTCCGGCAAAATTTTAAGAACCTGAGTGAAGGATTTCGACGTGTAAGGTTCTGCTTAGCAGTGTCAAATCGCGTATTATTGCGCGCATAAATATTCTGAAAATCCAAACACTTTTTATTAGCTTGCGAGTTGTTTCGCTTCACGGAACAGAAAATTTATTTATTTTATTTGCGCCGTCTGCGGCGGCATGGGAGATGAATATGGAACAGATATATACCATACCGGTCAATGAAGCGTTTGAAGAATCGGCTGAAAACCCGACTTGCGGGTGCCCATTCTGCGCGATTTACAGAAAGCTTGAAGAAAACGAGCTTGATTTGATTCTCGGCGCGTCAATGATGGAGCCCGACGTCAGAATAAAGACAAACAAAGAGGGATTTTGCCGCCTGCACTATGATATGATGTTTGTCAGAAAAAACCGGTTGGGTATGGCGCTGACTATGGAAAGCCATCTTGAAGAGCTGAAAAAAGAAATTTCCGACAAGGGCATAGGCGGGGGAACGGGCAACAAGCCAATCAAAAGAATAAGCGAGCTTGAAAAAAGCTGCTATGTCTGCCGCCGCATCGACTTTAACTTTGAGCACATGATAGAGACCGCGGTGCTTTTGTGGTCTGTCGATCCCGACTTCCCGCCCAAGCTGCAGTCTCAGCCATATTTCTGTCTGCCTCATTACAGAAGGCTGTTGGAGTATGGACAATCCAAACTCCCAAAGAAAAAACAACAGGAATTCGCGCAGCAGTGTTCCGCCGTGGTCATGAACTATATGGATTCACTGACCGAGGACATCAAGTGGTTCTGTAAAAAATTCGATTACAGATACAATGACGAACCGTGGTACAATTCAAAGGACTCGGTGGAAAGAACGATGGCGTTTTTGCGTTCGGATTTGCATAACAAGCAATAATGCACTCAAAATAATACATTAAGTTATAAAGTTGAAAGAGAAAAAAATGATAGATTTATTGGATCTCCACAAACAATTTATTCTCACTCACATAAAAGAGGGTGACACGGTTGTGGATTACACCATGGGCAACGGACATGACACGGAATTTTTGTCCAAAGCGGTGGGAGTAAACGGGCATGTATTTGCCTTTGATATTCAGCCGGCGGCGATAGAATCGACCCGCAAAAATTTAACGGCGGCAAATTGTCCCCAAAATTACACTCTGATATGCGATTCACACCACAATGTCAAAAAATATGTTCAGACTCCCGTCAAGGCGGGAATGTTCAATCTCGGATGGCTTCCCGGAGGAGACAAGAGCATTACAACCGTCAGGGAAACGACCATGCCGGCTATTATATCCGCAATTGAACTTATGGACAGAGACGCTATTCTGAATATAGCCGTATATCCGGGACATCCTGAGGGGGAGGCTGAGGGCAAAATGATAGAGGAATATCTGTCGGCGCAAAGCCGTCACCGAATCTGCGTCACCAAAGTCAAAATCGTAAATTCCGAGTCCTCACCGTATTTTTTCATGCTTGAGACAAAACCCTGACAGATTTTCATTCCCGAAAATAATACATAAATTCTGAAAGGACAGGCTTGCAATGAAAGCGTTTCACATAAATATAAGGGGTTTTATTATTTCTGCGGCTTTGTTTGTAATCGCGCTTACCGTGGCATGTGTTCTGGCATTCGGAACTTCCAAAAATAAACCGGATAAGCCCGGCGAAGAGACGAGCGGTGAAAACGGAACGGATTCAAAACACTACACAACAGACGATTTCGTCTACAAGACCGACATCACAAAATACATGCAGTCGCTCAATATCACCGGGCAAAAATATCTCGTGCTTGTAAATAAGCAAAATCCTATAGATGAAAATTACGACACAGGCGCGCTTGTAACGCTTGACAGCGATATTACTCTGTACGGAAAAGAGGTTTCTTTGGAAAAATGCGCTGCGGACGCCGCCGCCGCGCTTATAGCGGAAATGAGGGCGGAAGGTTTTTCGGGAATTTATGTTACAAGCGGTTACCGAAGCTATGCTTATCAACAGTCGCTTTTCAACAGTTATGTAAGTCAGGAAAGATCAGAGCATCCCACATGGAGCGACGAACAGATAGTAAACGAGGTGCTCTCTTACTCAGCGTATCCGGGAACCAGCGAGCACCAGTCGGGGCTTTGCATGGACTTGTTTGTACTGCCCGATATGACAGAGCTTGAAAATTTCGGACATGAGACCGCAGCTTCGGGAGACCTTGGATTTGCCGAGACTGAGGAATACGAGTGGCTTTTGCAAAATGCCCACAAATTTGGATTTATCCTGAGGTATCCTGAGGATAAGACAAATACTACCGGTTACAGTTATGAATCCTGGCACTACAGGTTCGTGGGTGTTGACGCGGCGACAAAAATTTATCGAGCCGGACAGGTTCTGGAGGAATATTGCATACAACATAATGCTATCAATTAAATACTGTTTTATTTGTTGTATGCCGCAGTTTTGCTTCCGCAAAACTGTCCAGGTTTTATCCTAAACTCAATGCATACAACATAATGCTATCAATTAAATACTGTTTTATTTGTTGTATGCCGCAGTTTTGCTTCCGCAAAACTGTCC